>CAISPW010000414.1 GCA_903887465.1 uncultured Oscillochloris sp.
CGGGAGAGCGACGCTCTCCCGGCACCCGCTTTTTTTTATTTAAAACTTCACCTGGAAGGCAGCCTTGCCGGCGTACTTCGCCGCGCCGCCGAGCTCCTCCTCGATGCGCAGGAGCTGGTTGTACTTGGCGATGCGGTCGGTGCGGGCGGGGGCACCGGTCTTGATCTGACCCGCGTTGGTGGCGACCACTAGGTCGGCGATAGTCACATCCTCGCTCTCGCCGGAGCGGTGCGAGACCACGGCGGTCCAGGCGTGGCGCTGGGCCAACTGGATGGCCGACAAGGTCTCGGTGAGGCTGCCGATCTGGTTGAGCTTGATCAGGATAGAGTTCGCGGCGTTGGCGTCAATCGCCTTCTGCAGGCGGGTGACATTGGTGACCAGGAAATCATCGCCGACCAACTGGACCTTATGGCCGAGCTTCTCGCGCAGCAGCTTCCAGCCCTCCCAGTCGTCCTCGGCGAGGCCGTCCTCCAGCGAGATCAGCGGGTAGCGGTTGGCGATATCAACCCAGTAGTCGACCATCTCGGCGCTGGTGAGGATCTGGTTATCGCGGGTGAGGTGGTACTTGCCGTCCTTATAGATCTCGGTGGTGGCCGGATCCATGGCCAGCATGACCTGCTCGCCGGGCTTATAGCCCGCCTTCTCAATCGCCTCCATGATCACCTGGAGCGGAGCCTCGTTGCTGGGCAGGCTGGGGGCGAATCCGCCCTCATCGCCAACGGTGGTGGAGAGGCCACGGTCGTGGAGCAGCTTCTTGAGGCTCTGGTAGATCTCGGAGCCCCAGCGCAGACCCTCGCGGAAGGACTCGGCACCCACCGGCATCACCATAAACTCCTGAAAATCGGTGGAGTTCGTGGCGTGCTGGCCGCCGTTCATAATATTCATCATCGGCACAGGCAAGGTGTGGGCGAAGACTCCGCCGAGGTAGCGGTAGAGCGGCAGGCCGAAGGCGGCGGCGGCGGCCTTCGCGGTAGCCAGCGAGACGCCGAGGATGGCGTTGGCACCGAGCCTGCCCTTGTTGGGCGTGCCATCGAGGGTGATCAGCTCCTGGTCAATGCCGATCTGGTCGGCGGCATCCAGGCCCTCCAGCGCCTCGGCGATATCGCTATTGACGAACTCGACCGCCTTGAGCGTGCCCTTACCGCCGTAGCGGGCCTTATCGCCGTCGCGCAACTCCAGCGCCTCGTGGGCTCCGGTGGAGGCTCCGCTAGGCACAATCGCCCGGCCAACATCCCCGCTCTCCAGCCGCACATCCACCTCAACCGTCGGGTTCCCGCGCGAGTCAAGCACCTCGCGGGCGATAATTTCCTCGATCAATGTCGACATCATTCCTCCGATGTGGCAGCCTCATACGTGGGCGATACGGCATTGCGCCGCCGCCGCCGGCTGTCGGCGTTCGCCAGTATAGCATAGAACCTGGATGCCTACGGGCATCCGGGTTCTATGCTCATGGCTGATGCAAAGTCCCTGGGGCTGCGCCCCAAACCTAACAAAAAAAGAACGTGGGGGCGGATTCGCCGCTCCCACACCCCCACCGTTGCGGACTCAATCCCCCGGCGGAAGCGGGCGCATGGCCAGCACCGGCAGCGTCCCGCCACGGATTACCTTGTCGGCCACGCTGCCCAGGAGCGTGCGGGTGATGCCGCTGCGCCCGCGAGTGGCCAGGGCGATCATGTCGGCACCGCGCTCCTCGGCGGTGGTGAGGATGGCGCGGGCGGGGTGTTCGGCGGCCACCACGGCGGTGTGGGCGGGGTGTCCGGCGGCCAGCAACTCGACGGCTAGGCGGCTCAGGTAGAGATCGGCGGTGGCCCGCTGATCGGCGACGTTGATCTCGTGGGGGCGATACAGGGCGCTGCGCCCAGACTCGGACGCCGACGGCCCCTCGATGGCCCGCAGCAGGGTCAGTTCGGCACCGTCATAGCTGGCCAGGGCCACGGCGTGGGGCAAGATCTGCTCGGATAGGGATGAGCCGTCGAGGGGCACGAGGATGTGCCGGAAGGGCGTGGGTGATACGGGCGTGGTTGTGGGGCGCAGCAGGAGCATCGGCACGTTCAGGCTGTAGAGCAGCGCCTCGGCGACGCTGCCAAGCCAGAGTTGGGTAAAGCCGCTGCGACCGTGGGTGGTGAGTACGAGCAGGTCGGCCCCGATCTCGTGGCAGTAGCTGGCCAGCGTGAAGGCCACCGGCCCGTCTAGGCGGGCGATGATTGGCTCGACCGCAGTGCTTACCGACGCCGCCACCTGGCGTAGGTAGGCCAGTTCGTGGTCGGCCGCGCGGGAGTGCAGCTCCTCATCGATCACCGGCAGCCCCTCGATTGTGATCGGGGCGGAGGTGTATGGGGAGTGGACGTGGGCCAGGTGGAGCGCCACCTGGCTATGCTGAGCGAGACGGGCCGCTGTTGCGAGCGCCTGTTCGCTGGCGGGCGAGCCGTCGAGGGGGGCGAGGATGGTGTGGAACACGGCGCAACCTCCTTGTTGTGTCTGCCCCTGGGACTACACACGGCTCAGTATACCCGACCGCGCCCGTTGGCCCGGTGGCACCTTCTCCCCACCTAGTTAAGGTATCCCCCGTGGCGCAAGCGTGCGAATGGGCCAGGGCTGATGCAACGTCGCTGGGGCTGCGCCCCAGACCGCGCTTTTGGTTGGTTTTTGGCGGCTTTGCCGCCAAAAATCCACAAAAAAAGATCGTTCGGGGGTGGCAAAGCCACCCCCAAACCCCCGCCGGAGGCGATGTTGCAACCGCCCTGGCGAATGGGCGAGTCAAACTTGACGATTTCTAGAGCCTGTGGTATCCTCACCAGGATTGTAAATTGTAAGGGTTGCACGTACCGATGGTTTCCCTGTTTGTACACATCCTCCTTGTCAGCAGCCTGGTACTCCTCCTTGTTGGGTGGAGCGACAGCCGTTTGGGGGGGGTAGCGTAGCAACCCGGTACAGTAGCAAGGCTGAACCTCCCACGGAAACGCGGGGGGTTTTTTCGTATCTGGGCATCTTTAAAGGATTGCTGGTTTTCGATTGCGGATTGCAGATTTGGCTCGCAATGATACGTCCAATCCGCAATCCACGATCCGCAATCCACGATCCACTATCCGCTTGAAAAGGGCTCGGCTATGCGATCAGATACGATCAAGCGCGGCTTCGAGCGTGCGCCCCACCGCAGTCTGCTGCGGGCCACCGGCCAGATCAAGGACGAGTCGGATTTTGGCAAGCCCTTTATCGCCATCTGCAACTCCTACATCGACATTATCCCCGGCCACGCCCATCTCCAGGAGTTCGGGCGCGTGGTGAAGGATGCAGTGCGGGCGGCGGGTGGTGTGCCTTTTGAGTTTAACACCATCGGTGTGGACGACGGGATCGCCATGGGCCACGAGGGCATGCGCTTCTCGCTGCCCTCGCGTGAACTGATCGCCGACTGCGTGGAGACGGTGATCGCCGCCCACTGCTTCGATGGCATGGTCTGCATTCCTAACTGCGACAAGATCGTCCCCGGTATGCTGATGGGGGCGGCCCGCGTGAACATCCCGACGATCTTCGTCTCCGGCGGCCCCATGGCCGCCGGTGTGGATGATGAGGGCAATACGTCGGATCTGATCACGGTGTTTGAGGCGGTGGGTAAGCGGGCCGCAGGCAAGATGACCGACGAACAACTGCTCAAGCTAGAGCAGATCGCCTGCCCCACCTGCGGCTCCTGCTCAGGCATGTTCACCGCCAACTCGATGAACTGTCTCTGTGAGGCGCTCGGCATCGCCCTGCCTGGTAACGGCACCATCCTGGCGATCTCCCCCGAACGCCACGATCTGGCCCGCCGGGCTGCCGCCCAGATTATGACTCTTGTGGAGCAGAACCTGCGATTCCGCGATGTGGTCACCGCCGATGCGATCGATAATGCCATGGCTCTGGACGTGGCCATGGGCGGGTCGACCAACACGGTGCTGCACGTGCTGGCCCTGGCCCGCGAGTCTGACCTGGATTATCCGGTGGCGCGCTTCAACGAGGTGTCCGACCGGGTGCCGCACCTGGCCAAGGTCAGCCCGGCCTGGGACGGCCCGCGCCAGTGGCATATTCAGGATGTCCACGCCGCTGGCGGTGTGCCGGCCATCCTGGCCGAGTTGGCCAAGAAGCCCGGCGCGCTCAAGCTGGGTGCGCGGACGGTGATGGGCGTGACGTTGGGCGAGAGCCTGGAGGGTGTGGAGATCCGCAACCCGGAGTGCATCCGCCCGGCCAGCGCACCGCACTCCGAGCGCGGCGCGCTGAGTGCCCTGTTCGGCAACCTGGCCCCCGAGGGCGGGATCATCAAGGTGGGCGCGGTGGAGCAGCACGAGATGAACTTCTGCGGCCCGGCGCGCTGCTTCGACAGCGAGGAGTCTGCGACCAACGCGGTCGTGAATGGTCAGATCAACCCTGGTGACGTGATCGTGGTGCGCTACGAGGGGCCGCGCGGCGGCCCCGGCATGCGCGAGATGCTCTCGCTGACCAGTATGGTTAAGGGCATCCCCGCGCTCTCCAGCACCACCGCCCTGATCACCGACGGGCGGTTTTCGGGCGGCACCCGTGGTCTGTGCATCGGCCACGTTAGCCCCGAGGCCGCCGAGGGCGGGCCGATTGGCCTGATCGCCGATGGCGATGTGGTGACGATTGACCTGGGCGCACGCACGATGACGGTTGCCGTGAGTGATGAGGAGATGGCGACTCGCCGGGCCGCCTGGACGGCCCCGGCACCCAAGTACCGCCGGGGCTGGCTGGCCCGCTACACCCGCATGGTGACGAATGCCAGCAACGGGGCGGTCCTCGAATAGGGGCGAGGTATTTGCCCAGTTATGATGTCGGCACGATGGAAAATATACCGGTGGCGAAGGCTTCGCCCGTACGCTAGGAGAAGAGACACATGTCAGAGACCAGAACCGGCGCGCAGGTGATGTGCGAGGCCCTCATCCGTGAGGGTGTGGAAGTGATGTTCGGCCTCCCCGGCGGGGCGATCATGCCGTTCTACCACGCGATGTGGGAGTACCGCGCGCAGTTGCGGCATATCCTCTGCCGCCACGAACAGGGTGCCGGCCACGCCGCCGAGGGCTACGCCCGATCCACCGGCAGGCTCGGCGTCTGCATTGGCACCTCCGGCCCCGGCGTGACCAATCTGGTCACGCCGGTTGCCGACGCGATGATGGACAGCACTCCGCTCCTGGCGATCTGCGGCCAGGTCTCTTCGACGGTGCTGGGCAAGGACGCCTTCCAGGAGACGGACATTACCGGCATCACCATGCCGATCACCAAGCATAACTACCTGGTGAAGCGTGCCGAGGAGCTGCCCTATGTCTTCAAGGAGGCCGTCCACATCGCCACCACCGGGCGGCCCGGCCCGGTGCTGATCGACATCACCAAGGATGCGATGCAGAAGCTCTTCATCCCCAACTGGGACGTGAAGATGAACATCCCCGGCTATAAGCCGACGACCCACGGCAACCGCAAGCAGATCCGCGAGGCGCTGCGTATGCTGGTCGAGTCCAAGCGACCGCTGATTATGGCGGGCAATGGCGTGGTTATGTCCGGTGCCACCGAGGAGTTGCGCTTTTTTGCTGAGAAGCTGGGCGTGCCGGTGATCACCACGCTCCACGGTATCGGTGCCCTACCCGAGGCACACCCGCTCAACCTGGGCCTGCCCGGTATGCACGGCTGGGTCCACACCAACAAGGCCATCCAAGAGTGCGACGTCCTCTTTAACATTGGCGGCCGCTTCGATGACCGGGTCACGGGCAAGGCTAGCACCTTCGCGCCCCACGCCAAAGTCATCCACGTGGACATCGACCCTTCGGAGATCGGCAAGAACGTCAAGGTGACGGTGCCGATTGTCGGCGACGCGCGCAACGTGCTGCTGGCCCTGCTGGAGGAACTGCCTGCCCATGACGAGTTAGCCGAACTGCACAGCCACGCCTCGGACTGGATGGAGTACATCCGCGACATGCAGGAGAAGCACCAGGGCAAGCAGCAGTATGTGAGCCGGGCGAATACCCGTGGCATGGTGCTGCCGCCCCACGATGTCTACGACGCGCTCAACGTCATCCTCGCCAAGCACGGCAACTACGTGCTGGTCACCGATGTCGGCCAGCATCAGATGTGGGCCGCGCAGCTGATCAACTTTAACGCCGGCCCGCGCACCCATATCACCTCGGGCGGCGCGGCCACCATGGGCTTCGCGGTGCCCGCATCCCTCGGTGTGGCCGTCGCCCACCCCGACAAAACGGTTTGGGTCATCTGCGGCGACGGCGGATTCCAGATGACCAACCAGGAGATGGCGACGATCATCCAGGAGGGCATCAAGAATATCAAGGTGCTGGTGATCAACAACGGCTACCTGGGTATGGTGCGCCAGTGGCAGGAGCTGTTCGAGGGCAAGCGCTACAGCGGCACGCCGTTGAGCGGCCCGAACTTCGCCAAGCTGGCCGAGGCATACTACTGGAAGGGACTCACCGTCGAGCGCAGCGAGGATGTGCAGGCGGCGATTGACGAGGCGCTGGCCACCGACGGCCCAGTGCTGATCGACTTTCGGGTCGAGCGCGAGGTCAACGTGTTCCCGATGGTGCCGCAGAACAAGTCCATCGGCGAGATGATCGTCAATGAGTCCGAAGCATAATAACCATGACATGTAGGGGCGAAGCACTTGCCCCTACATCACCTCGAATCCATCATACATCAGGGGCAAATGCCTCGCCCCTGCGAAGGGATTATCATGCGCAAGCACACAATCGTTGCCCTGGTGCAGGATCGGCCCGGCGTGCTCAGCCGGGTGTCCGGCCTGGTGCGGCGGCGCGGGTATAACATCGAGAGTCTGGCCGTGGGCCACAGCGAGCAGCCGGAGATCAGCCGGCTGACGATTGTCGTCGAGTCGGAGGATGTCGAGCAGGTGGTGAAGCAGCTCTACCGGCTGATCGAGGTGATCAAGGTGAGCGATGTCACCTTCGACCCGACGGTGGAGCGCGAGATGGCGGTGGTCAAGGTTCACGCGCCGCCCGCGATGCGCCACGAGATTATCTCGATGTGCGGCACCTTCGAGGCCAAAATCGTGGATGTGGGTGCCACGACGATGATCATCGAGATGACCGGCACGCCCTCGAAGGTGGAGAACTTTATCGAGATCGTGCGGCCCTACGGCATCAAGGAGATGATGCGTACCGGGCGGATCGCCATGGTGCGCGGCAGCCGTGGCCATAACGCTGGTGAGTATGTCGAGGCGGCAAACGGCAGCGCCGCCACCACGCCGAGCGTGGTCTAGACCATATCGCGTAGCGCCGCCCCGCCGGGGCGTCTCTACGCTATTTGTGTATTTCTGCGTATTTTTGGAGGGATGAGACATCATGGCGGAGCTTTTCTACGACAAGCAGGCGGACCTGGAGCGGCTCAAGGGCAAGCCGATTGCGATCATTGGCTTCGGCAGCCAGGGCCACGCCCACGCCCGCAATCTGACCGACAGCGGCCTGGATGTGCGCGTCGGTCTCTACGCTGGCTCCAAGAGTTGGGCCAAGGTTGAGGCTGCGGGACTCAAGCCTATGACCGTCGCTGAGGCGGCCAAAGAAGCCCAGATGGTGATGATCCTGACGCCTGACACCACCCAGGCCGAGATCTACCGCGACCATATCGCCCAGCATATGGAGCCGGGTAAGACCCTGATGTTCGCCCACGGCTTCAACATCCGCTTCGGCCAGATCATCCCGCCCGCCGGTATCGACGTAAGCATGGTCGCCCCCAAGTCGCCTGGCCACCGCGTGCGCGAGGTCTTCACGCAGGGCGGCGGCGTGCCGGCTCTGGTGGCCGTGCAGCAGGACGCCAGCGGCGGCGCGCTGGCTGACGCCCTGGCGTACGCCAAGGGTATCGGTAGCACCCGCGCTGGCGTGCTGACCACCACCTTCGCCGAGGAGACCGAGACGGACCTGTTTGGCGAGCAGGTCGTCCTCTGCGGCGGCGTGAGCGCGCTGGTGAAGGCGGGCTTCGAGACCCTGGTGAATGCCGGGTACCAACCCGAGGTGGCCTACTTTGAGTGTATGCACGAGCTGAAGCTGATCGTTGACCTGTTCTACCAGGGCGGCCTGAATTACATGCGCTACTCGGTGAGCGACACCGCCGAGTGGGGCGACTACACCGCCGGGCCGAAGATCGTCACCGATGAGACGCGGGCGGCCATGAAGCAGATCCTCACCGATATCCAGACTGGTGCCTTCGCCGAGGACTGGATCGAGGAGAATCACACCGGTCGGGCGCGCTTCAACGCCATGCGCAAGGCCGATGTTGATCACCCGATCGAGCAGATCGGCCTGCAGTTGCGCCGCATGATGCCGTTCGTCGGCCCGCGTGAGGTGAAGCCGGGCGAGGGCGGGGCGTGATATACATAAGGCCGAAGCATCGTGCCATGGGCGATGCTTCGGCCTTACATACCATACATGGAGCTATAACATATGGACATCGATCACGTACGTATTTTCGATACCACCCTGCGTGATGGCGAGCAGGCCCCCGGCTGCACCATGACCCTGGATGAGAAGCTGGAGGTCGCCCGCCAGCTCGCCCGCATGAAGGTGGATGTGATTGAGGCCGGCTTCCCCGCCGCATCCCCCGGCGACTGGGCCGCCGTCAATGCGATCGCCCGCGAGGTGGGCACCCCCGACGGCCCGATAATCGCCGCCCTGGCCCGAGCCAATAAGGACGACATCGACAAAGCATGGACGGCCATCCAGATCGCCGCCCATAAGCGCATCCATACCTTTATGTCCACCTCGGACATCCACCTGGAGCACCAGTTCCGCAAGAGTCGCGGCGAGGCTCTGGAGCTGATTGGCGAGATGGTAACCTACGCTTGCTCGCTCTGCGACGACGTGGAGTTCTCGCCGATGGACGCGACCCGCTCTGACCCCGAGTTCCTCTTCCAGGCGCTGAAGATCGCCATCGAGTGCGGTGCCACCACCCTAAACATCCCTGACACGGTGGGCTACTCGACGCCCCAGGAGTACGGCGACATGATCGCGGCCATTCGGAAGAATGTGCCCGGCGCCGAGGGCGTGATCCTCTCGACGCACTGCCACGACGACCTCGGCGTGGCCGTGGCCAACTCGCTGTCGGGCGTGTACAACGGTGCCCGCCAGATCGAGTGTACGATCAACGGCATCGGCGAGCGCGCCGGCAACGCCTCCCTGGAGGAGGTGGTGATGGCCCTGCACACCCGTGCGAAGTTTTACGGCCTCAAGACCCAGATCGCGACCCGTGAACTGGCCCGCAGCTCGCGCACCGTCAGCAGCTTCATCGGCGTGCCGGTGCCGCCGAACAAGGCCATCGTCGGGGCCAATGCCTTCGCCCACGAGTCGGGCATCCACCAGGACGGCGTGATCAAGAACCGGATGACCTACGAAATCATGAGCGCGGAGACGGTGGGGCAGGACGGGAACACGCTGATCCTGGGCAAGCACTCGGGTCGCCACGCCTTCCGCAAGCACGTCGAGGCGCTGGGCTATCTCCTGGACGACGAGGACTTCCAGCACGTCTTCACGCGCTTCAAGGATCTCTGCGACCGCAAGAAGAAGGTGGACGACCGCGACATCGAGGCGCTGATCGCCGGTGAGACCCAGCATACCCCGCATATCTACACGCTGGAACACGTGCAGTACAGCTCGGGCACGGGCATGATCCCCACCGCCACCGTGCGCCTGATTGGCCCGGACGGCGAGATCAGCACCGATAGCGACCAGGGCACCGGCCCGGTCGATGCGATCTACAAGGCGATCAACCGAGTGATCAACCGGCCCAATGAGCTGATCGAGTTCTCGATCAACGCGATTACCGAGGGGCTCGACGCAGTGGCCCAGGTGACGGTGCGGATCCGCGAGCATGGCACGCAGGTCAGTGGCGGGAGCGATCCGACCAGCATCAACCTGACCGGCAAGCGCGCCGCCCAGCAGATCTTCTCGGGCTACAGCGTCAACACCGACACGATTGTGGCCGCCGCCGAGGCGTACATGGGCGCCCTGAACAAGATGCTCGCCGCCCGCGAGGAGCAGATCAAGGCCGAGGCGGTGGCCTACGCCGCCGGTTACGCCGAGGATTAGGCGGGCTAGGGCGGGGGGAGGACGCTACGCTTCCCCCGCCCCGCCCGCCTGGTAGGGATCTATGCAGACTATCGCATACCTTGGCCCGGCCGGCACCTTTTCCGAGGAAGCGGCGATCTCCTACGCGGTGGGCGAGGCCAGTTACCTGCCCCTGGCCAGCATCCCGGCGGTGGTGACGGCGATTGAGACGGGGGCGGCCGACGTGGGCGTGCTGCCGATCGAGAATTTGCTCGAAGGCGGCGTGAATTCTACCCTCGACCTGCTCATCCACGAGACCAGCCTACAGATCGCCGGCGAGATCGTCATCCCCATTCGCCAGTACCTCGTGGTGCGCGCGGGCCTGCGCATCCCCGATGTGAAGGTACTCTACGCCCACCCGCAGAGCCTGGGCCAGTGTCGCAAGTTCATCGAGCGCTGCCTGCCGGGGGTGGCCACCATCGCTTCGCTCTCGAATAGCGCGGCACCCGCCGAGGCCCTGGCCGATGATCGTCCCGCCGCCGCGATCAGCACGCTGCGCGCTGCTGAACTGACCGGGGCCACCATCCTGGCCAGTGATATCGCCGATAGCACCGGCAACGTCACCCGCTTCATCGGCATGGCCCGCCAGGACGCGCCGCCCACCGGCGATGATAAGACCAGCTTCTGCTTCGCCTTCGTCGAGGATCGCGCCGGTACCCTGGTAGACGCCCTGAAAGAACTGGCCGCCGAGCAGATCAACATGATCAAGATCGAGTCGCGGCCCTCGCGCGCCGTACTCGGGAAGTATATCTTCCTGGTTGATATCAACGGCCACCGCGAGGCCGCCCACGTGATGCGCGCCCTGGAGCGCATCCGCCAGCAGACGGGCATGTTCAAGATCTTCGGCAGCTATCCGTGCTGGAAGTAGGGCCGATAGACGCAGGGCTGATGCAAAGTCGCCTCTGGCGGGGGGTTGGGGGTGGCTGCGCCACCCCCGAAAGATCTTTTTTTGTTGGTATTTGGCGGCGAAGCCGCCAAATACCAACAAAAAGCGCGCTCTGGGGCGTAGCCCCAGCGACTTTGCAACAGCCCTGCCGATAGACGCTCGTTGGTGGAATTCCACATTAAAAACCTCGTATGATACAATAGCACTATCGGTCTGTGGAGCGAGTGTCGGCCTGCAGCGCTAGGTTAACCAACCGCGTAGCAAATCTACGCGATGAGGAGGTACTATGTACGACCTGATCATTATCGGGGGTGGGGCCGCAAGCCAGTCGGCGGCGATGTACGCACAGGGGAAGCAGCTCAACTTTCTGCTGATCAGCGAGCGTCTGGGCGGCAAGGTTGAGCCGGCCTCGGCAGAGGGCCGCGACTATATGTTCGGCAAGATGCTGATCCACTATGATGCGCCCGATGAGGACGAGTCCGATGATCGCCTGATCGGCAGCTCGGTAGTCCACCAGTTCGAGCGTCAGCTCAAGCTCCTGCACGACCGCGTGCTTGAGGATCGGGTCAGCAGCCTGCGCCAGGAGGGGGCGATCTTTGAGGTAGAGACGGTCAACTCGGGGGTCAAGCAGGCGCGGTCGGTGATTGTGGCCACCGGCGCGCAGCCACGGCGGCTGGATCTGCCCGGCGTCGCCGATCATCTGATCGCCAATTTGGGCTATAACACGACCCACCACGGCGACACGCTGCGCGGTCGTGAGATCGCCGTGATCGGGACGACCGACGAGGCGCTGCTGAGTACGGCTGAGTTTGCCCAGTCCGCAACGAAGGTCTATCTGGTGGTGCCGCAGCTGGATGCGGCCGAGCGCCCTGAGCTGGCCGCGTTGGCCAACATCCAGAACGTGGAGTTGCTGCAGGGCTACCGGGTGGCCGATGTGAAGGGCGAGCCCCTGGGCCGCAAGCTGGTGCTCGAGCGCGACGGTACGCGGCGCTCGCTCAGCGTCGATTCGATCTTCGTTGACCTGGGCTACGAGCCGGCCACCGCTCTGGTGCAGGAATTGGTCGAGCGGACGGCAGCGGGCTACATCCGGGTTGACCGGCGCAACGCCACCAGCGTGCCCGGGCTGTTTGCCGCCGGTGATGTGACCCGCTCGGAGGGCGAGCAGGTGCTGACGGCGATTGGCGATGGTGCCCGCGCCGCCCGCAGCGCGCACTTCCATGTGCTGACGAGCCAGTCCGTGCAGACGGTTAACCCCGCACCCTAAGACAAGGCAACAGGGAACCGGCAACAGGGAACAGGCAACAGGGAACCTGTTGCCTGTTCCCTGTTCCACGCTCGGAGCTTCTTGTGCAGATCTCTCTCTATGACACCACCCTCCGCGATGGCACCCAGCGCGAGGGACTCTCGCTCTCGGCCGAGGATAAGCTGAAAATTGCCCATATGCTCGACGGGCTGGGTGTTCACTATATCGAGGGCGGCTGGCCCGGATCGAACCCCAAAGACGCCGAGTTCTTCCAGCGCATCCGCGAGACGCCGCTGCGCCACGCGCGGGTGGCCGCCTTCGGCAGCACCCGTCACGCCGGCGGAACCTGCGCGCACGACGCCAACATTCGCGCTCTGGTGGAGGCCCAGACGCCCGTCGTCACCCTGGTGGGCAAGAGTTCGGTGCTGCACGTCGAGAAGGTGATCGAGACCACCCTTGAAGAGAATCTGGCGATGATCGCCGATAGCGTGGCCTATTTCAAGGCCATGGGCAAGGAGGTGGTCTATGATGCTGAACATTTCTTCGACGGCTATAAACTCGACGCGGACTACGCCCTGCGCACCCTGAGCGCCGCCGCCGCCGCAGGCGCGGATGTGCTGGCGCTCTGCGATACCAACGGCGGCTCGCTGCCGAATGAGGTCTCGCAGCTTGTTCGTGCTGTGCGTACATACTTTCCAGATACTATTCAGATCGGTATTCATACCCACAACGATGGTGCCCTGGCGATTGCCAACGCAATGGCCGCCGTGCAAGCGGGGGCGACCCAAGTTCAGGGTACGATCAACGGCTACGGCGAGCGCTGCGGGAACATGGATCTCATCCCGCTGATCGCCAACCTCCAGATGAAGCTAGGCTACGCCTGCGTGAGCGCTGCGCAGCTGGCCCGGCTGAGCGAGCTCGCGCATTACGTGGCCGCCATCGCCAACCTCAACCCCGACCCGCACGCGCCCTACGTGGGCCGCAGCGCCTTCGCCCACAAGGGCGGCATCCACGTGGCCGCGATTGCCAAGGTTGCGCACAGCTACCAGCACATCGACCCGGCCCTGGTGGGCAACCAGAAGCGCGTGGTGGTGAGCGAGCTGTCGGGCCGGGGCAACGTGCGGATGCGCGCCGACGAACTGGGCCTCGATGTGCGCGGCAACGAGGCTGCCGTACTCCAGCAGATCAAGGAGCGTGAGAGCAAGGGCTTTCAGTTCGAGGCGGCCGAGGGCAGCTTTGAGATGCTGGTGCGCCGCAGCGCCGAGGGCTATACGCCGCCCTTCAAGTTGCTCGATTTCACCGTCACTGTGGAGAAGCGCGGGGATAACGAGATCACCTCGCTGGCCACGGTGAAGGTGCGCGTTGGCGACGAGCAGATGCACACCGCCGCCGAGGGCGACGGGCCGGTGAACGCGCTCGACCAGGCCATCCGTAAAGCCCTGCTGCCGTACTACCCCGAACTGGCCGAGGTACACCTAGTAGACTACAAGGTGCGGATTATCGACGAGCATCGCGGCACCGCCGCCATCCCCCGCGTGCTGATCGAGAGCGCGCGCGGCGACGAGCGCTGGAGTACCATCGGTGCCTCGCATAATATTATCGAGGCCAGCTACCAGGCGCTCTGGGATAGCCTGGAACTGCCGCTGCTGCGGGCGCGGGATGAAGGATGAAGGATGAAGGATGAAGCGAATTTCTTTGCGTTTTTGCGTTTTTGCGTTTTTGCGCCTTTGCGTTAGACCAGACGCTCGGTTGACGCGAAGACGCAAAGCGTGAGAGCGGTAGTGCCAGCAAGTTGTTTACCCGGTCGCCGAACCCCGACCACCGGGTTTCGTGAGAGGATAGTATGACCACTCCCAAGACCCTCTTCGAGAAAGTGTGGGACGCCCACCAAGTGTGCCCCGAGACGCCAGACACCCCGGCGGTGCTGTACATCGACCTGCACCTCATCCACGAGGTCACGTCGCCCCAGGCATTCACCGAGATCCGCGCGCGCGGCCTGCAGGTGCGCCGCCCCGACCGCACCATCGCCACGATGGACCACAGCACGCCGACTACGCCGCGCAATGCCCAGGGGATCATCCCAGTAACTGACCCGCAGGCGATCAAGCAACTCGATCAGCTGCGCACCAACTGCGCCGAGTTTGGCATCCCGCTCTTCGAGTTGGGCAGTGCGAAGCAGGGCATCGTCCACGTGGTTGGACCCGAGCAGGGCCTGACCCAGCCGGGCATGACGATTGTCTGCGGCGATAGCCACACCAGCACCCACGGGGCGTTTGGCGCGCTGGCCTTCGGCATCGGCACCAGCGAGGTCGGCCATGTGCTGGCCAGCCAGTGCCTGCTCCAGCGCAAGGCGCAGACCTGCGCGGTGCGCGTGGACGGTCGGCTCGGGCCGGGCGTGACCGCCAAGGATGTCATTCTGGCGCTGATCGCCAAGTACGGCGTGGGCGGCGGCACCGGCTACGTCTTCGAGTATATGGGCGAGGCCATCCGGGCGCTCTCGATGGAGGAGCGCATGACGATTTGTAACATGAGCATCGAGGGCGGCGCGCGAGCGGGCATGATCGCCCCCGACGAGACAACCTTTGAGTATCTGGCCGGGCGGCCCTTCGCCCCGCAGGGTGCCGACTTCGATGCCGCCGTGGCCCGCTGGCGCAGCCTGCCCAGCGACGAGGGTGCAGCATTCGACCACGAGATGCACCTGGCCGCCGCCGATCTGGTGCCGATGATCACCTATGGCACCAACCCCGGCATGGGCATCCCGATCACCGGGACGGTGCCCACCCTGGACGCGATGGGCGACCCTAGTGCGCGCATGGCCCTGGACAAGGCACTGGCCTACATGAACCTAGAGCCGGGCAAGCCGCTGCTCGGCCACGCGATTGATCTGGTCTTCATCGGCAGTTGCACCAACGGCAGGATCAGCGACCTACGCCAGGCGGCGGGGCTGATCAAGGGCCGCACGGTGGCCGAGGGCGTGCGGATGATGGTGGTGCCGGGTAGCCAGCAGGTGAAGGCGCAGGCCGAGGCCGAGGGTCTGGACATGATCTTCAAGGCGGCGGGTGCCGAGTGGCGCGAGGCTGGCTGTAGTGCATGTCTGGCGATGAACGAGGACAAGGTGCCAGCGGGCAAGTACGCAATCAGCAGCAGCAACCGCAACTTCGTTGGCCGACAGGGGCCAGGGTCACGGACGCTGCTGGCCAGCCCGCTAACGGCGGCGGCGGCGGCGGTGACGGGGGTGGTGACCGACCCACGGACGCTGATGTGAGAGCGGAGCAGCACCGCGCTGCTCCGCCCCCTGCGACACCCTGGAGGAGATAGATATTTATGGATCCAATAACCACGATCACCGGCAAGGTTGTCGCCCTGCCGGCGGAAAATGTCGATACCGACCAGATCATCCCGGCCAAGTACCTCTCGACGACGACGAAGGACGGGCTGGGCGAGGGGCTGTTCTCGACCTGGCGCTATAACGCCGACGGCACGCCGAACCCGGAGTTTATCCTGAACAAGCCCGAGTCGCAGGGAGCGACAGTGCTGGTGGCCGGAAAAAACTTCGGCTCGGGCAGTTCACGCGAGCACGCGCCGTGGGCATTGCAGGCATACGGGTTTCAGGCGGTGATCTCGCCATCTTTCGCCGATATTTTTAAGAGCAACGCGCTGAAGATCGGCCTGCTGCCGATCATTGTCGATGTGGAGAGCTACGACCAACTGGTGAGCATCTGCGAGGAGGAACCCGAGACGAAGGTGGTGATCGACCTAGCCAGCCAGACGGTGACGCTGCCGGGCGGCCAGCGGGTGGGTTTCCCGCTCGACGGCTTTAGCAAGCACTGCCTGCTGAACGGGGTAGACCAACTCGGCTTTATCATGCAGCAGGACGAGGCCATCGCCGCGTTCGAGGCGACGAATCCGGTGGCGCTAAACACGCAGGGCTGAGGTGCGCGTTGTTTGGATCGCGAAAGGCGCGGGGACGTTTGGATCGCGAAAGGCGCGAATGTCTCTGCGAACGACACGAACGCGAATTCGCGAATGTTCGCGAATTCGCGTTCGTGTCATTCGCCCCGCTTCGCGTCGTTCGCGATCCAAACGTCCCGCCCCCGCGTCGTTCGCGATCCAAACGTCCCGCCCCCGCGTCGTTCGCGATCCAAACGTCCCGCCCCCGCGTCGTTCGTGATCCAAACCGTCAGCGTGTGGCCGGCCTCGCCTGCGCGGCGGGGACCACATCGGCGGATCGGCGGCGCAGGCCGAGGGCCAGCAGCACCAGGATCAAGGCCACCGCGCCGCTCACGAGGTAGGCCAGGGTGTAGCCTGAGACCCCGCCGCCGCCGCTGGCCGCCACTGCGCCCACCAGCGCGCCGCTAAGCATCTGGCCGATCCCGGTGAAGACGGTCACCGCGCCCTGGGCCGCCGTGCGGTCCTCGGGCGGAGCCTCGTTGAGCATAATGTAGCGGATGGGCGCGCCGATCAGGCTGGCCAGGCCCAGGCCGATCAGCGTGCTGGCCACGTAGAAGGCCCAGAGTTGCGCGCCGAGCATGCCGAGCATGAACATCCCCGCCGTGAGCAGCAGCGTGCCGCCGATCACCACCAGGCGTGAGCCGATCTTGTCGAGCAGTCGGCCAGCCAGCGGCGAGCCAACGCCCATCGCCAGCACCACCGGCAGCAGCATATAGCTGGCCGTACTCGCGCTGACCCCGAAGGCCGCCACCGCCAGGCTGGGCAGAAAGACGATCACGCCTTCGCCCAGGCCGGCCCCGGCGCTGATTGCGTTGGTCAGGGCCAGTTGGCGTGTGCTGATCAAGGTCCGGCGTAGCAGCGGGTCGGCGGCACGGCCCTCGGCCCACCAGAAGGCTGGCGTGGCGACCGCAGCCACCAGCAGGAACGGCCAGACCAGCGGCGTGGCCAGACTGCCCAGCAGATCTTTCGCATCGAGGTTGCTCGCGCCCACCGTCAGGCCGCCGAGCAGCAGGGTCAGGGTGATTAGCCCGCGCAGGTCGAATGGCTGCGGCGTGGCCGCGCCGGTGGACGGCAGGGTGTACCAGCCGAGGGCCAGTACCACCGCCGCCACCGGCAGGTTCACCAGGAAGATCCAGTGCCAGCTGATGGTGAGCAGCAGCGCGCCCAGGATCGGCCCGACGATGAAGGCCAGCCCGAAGACCGCGCCGATCATGCCCAGGGCGAAGCCCTTGCGCTCGGGCGGGAAGCTGTCGCCCACCACGGCGCTGGCCACCGGGAAGATGCCGCCCGCGCCCAGGCCCTGGAGCGCCCGCCCGATCAGCAGGGCTAGGAAACTCGGCGCGGCGGCGGCGACCGCCGACCCGATTGCAAAGACGCCCACGGCCAACATGTAGGCCGTTCGCCGCCCGTAGCGGTCGCTCAACTTCGACATCAGCGGCGCGCCTAGCAGGTTCGTGAAGACGTAGATTGTAAAGATCCAGGCTCCCGCCCGGTCATCCACCCTGAACCACGCCCGCAGGGCCGGTAGGGCCGGGCCGACGATGGCGATGTCTAGCGCGCCCATCAGCACGCCCAGAAACAGTACGGTGAGTACCAGCTTGAGCGATGCCCCGCCCTTCGATGTCGTCATAGGTTTCTCCTTTAGTCAGAACTGACTATTCTTGCGCTGACTATACTATGACGCGCCGAGGTTGTCAAGACTTGTGAAGAACCGCGCCCTGTGCTACACTCTGCCCTGCGCGACCGGCGGCCCCGCCGGTCGCCATTCTTGTGTCGCTGTAGGAAGTATTGTGCGGCGCCGGGCGGTGCCCACAAGATGAGGAGCAGCTCCCCCATGGCTATCCACGCCCACCAGACCATTAGCGCCCAGGTGCGTACCGTACTCGGCAAGAAGGTCAAGTACCTGCGCAAGAGCGGCCAGATCCCGGCTACCGTCTACGGCAAGGGCTTCGATGCCCTCTCCGTGCAGGTCGTCGCGCGCGAGTTCGAGATCAGCTTTCGCAAGGCGGGCCGCACCTCGGTGATCGACCTGTCGATCCAGGATCACGGCGTCCAGTCCGTTTTCGTGCAAGACATCCAGCGTCACCCCGTGAGCCGGACGATTCTTCACATCGACTTCAAGGTGATCGACCTGAAGAAGGCCGTCCACATGGAAGTCCCCATCGTGGCGGTCGGTGAGTCGCCGATGGTTGCCCGTGGCGACGCCCTGCTCAACCACGTGCTGAACTCGCTGATGGTTGAGGCGCTGCCGAACGACCTGCCGCAGCACATTGACATCGACATCAGCGGCCTGGACGCGCTGGACAAGAGCATCCACGTGCGCGATCTGGTCGCGCAGGGCAGCTACAAGATCCTCGCCGACGCTGGCCAGGTGTTGATCTCGCTCAGCCAGTTGCGCGCCTCAGAGGACATTGCAGTGGCCGAGGTGCCGGTCGAGCCGGAACTCATCCGCAAGCCACGCGCCGAAGAGGAGTAATCCTCTTCAATACCGCAAAACTCGCCCGGTCACGCGGAGCGCCCGGCCCGGCGGCGTTGCCGCGCATGAGCGGCTTTTGCGGTATTGCGATCTTTTTGTTGGGCATGGCAGGGCATGAGCAACGTCGCCTCCGGCGGGGGTTTGGGGGTGGCAACGCCACCCCCGAACGATCTTTTTTGGTTGGTTTTTGGCGGCGAAGTCGCCAAAAACCAACCAAAAGCGAGGTCTGGGGCGCAGCCCCAGCAACGTTGCATCAGCCCTGGGCATGGTTCAATCCGGCTTGACAATCTACAGCGTTCGTCGTGCCGCCTTCCAGGCGGCCAGATGCGATGGACGGCATATTGAACGGTCAGACGCGGTAGCCCTTAACTTGATGTCCATGGGGTGCAGCATCCGCCCTGCCGCTGCTCGTGGGCCGTTCCTATGGCCTTAATTTCGGTAAAATTTCTCAGCGCCGAAGCGCCAGATGTCTGATACACGATATGAGCCGTATCGCCGATACATTCGCCCGCCTGCGCGGCGCGGGTCGCGTCGCCCTGATGCCTTACCTGACGGTAGGCTTCCCCGAGCGCGCGAGTACGCTAGACCTGGTGCCGGCCCTTGAGTCCGCCGGGGCCAGCCTCTTCGAGTTAGGCATGCCCTTTTCTGATCCGCTCGCCGACGGGGCCACCATCCAGCGCGCCACCCAGCGCGCCCTGGAGAACGGGGTCAACCTAGCCTACTGTATCGAGACTGTGGCCGCCCTGCGCGCTCGCGGCGTGGCCGCGCCCCTGCTGCTGATGGGCTACTACAACCCGCTGCTGCGCTACGGGGTTGCGCGCGCCTGCGCCGACCTCGCCGCCGCCGGTGGTGACGGCTGGATCATCCCCGATATGCCGCCTGAGGAGTCCGCCGAGCTTCATGCCGCCGCCGCCGCCCACGGGCTCGATCTGATCATGTTTGTCGCGCCCACCACCCCCGATGCGCGCATCGCCGAGATTGCCGCGCGGGCCAGCGGGTTCATCTACATCGTCTCGCTCACCGGCGTCACCGGTGCGCGGGCCAGCCTCGACGCCAACCTCGATACCGTACTGGAGCGGGTGCGCCGCGTCAGCGACCTGCCCCTGGTGGTGGGATTCGGCATCAGCAGCGCCGCCCACGTCGCTGAGGTGGCACGCATCGCCGACGGCGCGATTGTGGGCAGCGCCTTGATCGCGTGCCTGGAGGCACTGCCCGCCGCCGACCAGGTTCGCGGCGCGGTCGCCTTTGTTGCGGATCTGCTCACACTCGCACCCGCAGCTTCGCGCTAATTTGTAACAAAAGGCGCTATCCTATAGGTGCGGGCGCAGCGATGCCCGTGCAGCAATCTATGCAGGCTCGATGGGGAGGCAGACCATGGAGGCGAAGGCATACGTCCTGATCGAGTCCGAGTCGGGCCGGGTCGCAGATGTCCTCACTGCGCTGCGCGCCCTCTCGGGGATGATATCCGTCGATGCGGTCACCGGCCCCTACGACATTATCGCCACCGTGCAGACGACGGATCCGCGCCAGATTGGCCGCCTCGTGATGAATGAAATCCATAGCGTCGAGGGAATCAAGCGCACCATCACCTGCATGGTTATCGGCTAGCGCCTCGCCACCGTGATGGTGCGGGATGTCCGATGGGCGAGGGTCGGGGAGGTCGTGTTCCTTCCCCCAAATACCCTCCCATTTTAGGTACGGTGATGAGCGACTCGGCCACCATCAGCGCCTCTGGCACTGCATAGGGCGCATTCCTGTGTGTCGCGCTGTCGTACGTTATCGTGCGACGGCGCGGCACATGTCGATCATACCCCATGAACTGGGGGCGAACACCACCACCTTCATCGCCACGGTTGCCGAATGATCTTTGAGATGTGAGGGAAAGGAACCCTACTCATGTCCACGTCCGCAAAAGGGCTGGAGGGAGTGGTCGCCGCACAGACAGCGATCAGCCTGATCGATGGACTCAATGGCCGCCTGTTCTATCGCGGCATCGACGTAAATGAGTTGGCCGCAAAGTCTACATTCGAGGAGACGACCGCGCTGCTCTGGTATGGCAAGCTGCCGAGCTCCGCACAACTGGAAAGCATTCAGCGCAAGTTCGCCCGCAACCGGCAGATCCCCAACGAGGTGATCTCGGTGATGCTGACGCTGCCCAAGCAGACCAAATCAATGGACGTGCTGCGCACCTGTGTCTCGGCGCTCGCGCCCTACGACCCTCAGGAGTTGGATAACTCGCTGGACGCCAATCTCAACAAGTCGGTTCGCCTGACCGCCGCGTTGCCGACGATCACCGCCGCCTGGGATCGTATTCGCAATGGGCTTTGGCCAATCGCACCCAGAACTGACCTGAGCCACGCCGCAAACTTTCTCTATATGCTCACCGGCACGGAGCCGTCCGCCACCGCCGCGCACGTCCTCGATGTCGCCCTGGTACTTCACGCCGACCACGGCCTGAACGCGAGTACCTTCGCCGCCCGCGTGACCGCATCGACCCTCTCCGATATGCACAGCGCGATTGTCTCGGCGATTGGCACGCTCAAGGGGCCGCTTCACGGCGGGGCCAACGAGTTGGTGATGCGGATGCTGGAGGAGATCGGCTCCCTCGACCGGGTTGATGAATACTTACAGGCGGCCTTTGCGACCAGGCGCAAGATTATGGGCTTCGGCCACCGCATCTATAAGGCCGATGACCCACGGGCACCCTGGCTCCAGCGCCTCGCCAAGGAGTTGGCCGAGTCCACCGGCAATATGCGCTGGTACGAGATGAGCGAGCGCATCCGCAGGATCGTGCAGGCTGAGCGGGCACTGCCGGTGAATGTGGACTTCTACTCGGCCTCGGTCTATTACACGCTGGGCATCCCGGTCGATCTGTTCACGCCGATCTTTGCGATCAGCCGCGTCGCCGGATGGACGGCCCACATTTACGAGCAGTACAGCGACAACCGGCTCATCCGCCCCGAGGCCGAGTATATTGGGCCGATGGATGTCCACTACACCCCCCTGGACAAGCGTGACTAGATTCCTGGGATGGGCTTGGGGAGGGCCGAATCCTCCCCAAGCCCATCTCGTAGGCTTATGACCCTCACCCTGCGCCTGAGCCTCACCTACCTGCTGCTAACCTTCGCCGGGCTGCTGCTGCTTGGCGCTGGCTTTGTCGCCCTGGCCACGGGCTACCTCGCCGGCCAGCGCACGCAGACTCTCGCTGCCCAGGCCGAGATCTACGCGGCCCTGGTCGGCGAGTTGGCCGACTCGCCAGCGGCGCTTCAGGGCCTCGCGGCGGGCGGCGTTGGTCGCGAGTTGCTGCCGACCGGCACCGCCGCCCGGATTTTCTCGACCGATGGCACCCTGCTGGCAGGCGACCCGGCCCTCGGCATGTTCCCCAGCCGGTCGGCGCTGGCCCTGGTGCGGCCCGCCCTGCCCCTGCCCGCCTCGCAGGCCGCCGACCGCAGCTACGTTGCGCGGGCGATCCGCGCTGGTGACCAGGGGATCGGTGTGGTCGAACTCTCGCGGGGCACCGGCGACGACGAGCGGCTACTGGGCAGCCTGCGCGCCCTGATCCTTCAGGCCGCGCTCATCGCCGGTGCGGTGGTGGCCCTGGTGAGCCTTCTAGTCGCCCGCTCAATCGCTCGGCCTATCCTGCATCAGAGCCGACGCGCCGAGGCGCTGGCCCGCGAGTTTGATGCGGCCCAGTTGCGGTATACCCCGCCGCAGCGCGATGAGATCGGCCAGTTGGCCTCTAGCCTTGATGCCCTGGAGCGCGGCATGCACGCCTACACCGCCCGCATCGGCGAGCTAGAGCAGGCCCGTTCGCACTTCTACCGCAACATCTCCCACGACCTGCGCACCCCGCTCACCGCGATCAGCGCGATGCTGGAGAACCTGATCGATGCGGCCCCGGACGTGCAGCAGCCGGCCCTGGCCACCCTCGAGTCCGAGGCCCGGCGCATGGCCCGCCTAGTAGACGACCTGCTGCGCCCGCCGGACGACGGGCGCATGCCTGTGACCGGGCGCAGCCAGGTATTCCTGGGCGACCTCGCCGCCGAGCTCTGCGCCCTGCTTGTCGGTCGCGCCCGCCGCGCCGGGGTTGCCCTGAGTTACGTCGCTGAGGACGAGTTGGCGGTGCAAGGCGACCGCGACCGGCTCAAGCAGGCCATGCTAAACCTAATCGATAACGCCCTGCGGATCACCCCGCCCGGCGGCACCGTGCGCCTGCACGTCGTGCGCCGAGACGACGTGGCGACCCTGAGCGTTGTCGATAGCGGGCCGGGCGTGCCGACCGCGCAGCGCGAGCAGATCTGGGAGCGCGGCGTGCGCGGCGATAGCCCCGGCAGCTCGGGACTCGGCCTAGCCATTGTGCGCGAGATCGCCGCTGCCCACGGCGGTAGCGCCTGGCTCGATAGCGACCACCGCCCCGGCGCTCGCTTTGTGATCGAGTTGCCCCTCTGGTGGGGTGGCTCGGAGGGACAGAATCTCCCCGAAAAAAGAGAAAAGGCAATACCGCCCGCCGATCTACAGGCCGGGCCGATTGGGCTGGCAGGGTAACTTCTGCGGTATTGCGAGAAAAGCATTTCTTTCCGGGGATCTGTGGCCCCCAAAACCCCGCCAGGAATGGCGAGGGAGCAAAGGAAATTCTATGAACCCATCCCGCGCGCGTCTGATCCACTGGGCCACCTACGGCGCGCTCATCCTCGCCGCCCTGGCGATAGCCCTTGGCACGCTCTTCACGATCCTGGTCGCCGTAGCTGAACAGGTCCTGCCCACCAGCGCGCAGGACTGGGCGACCATGGCGCTGGGCATCGTGCTGCTGTGGGGCGGCGGCGGACTCTTCTTTGGTGCCATCCTCGGCACCTACGCCTGCATGATCTGGCGCGACCCAATGTTTGACTAATCGGCCCGGACGCGCTATAATCCCTTCCGTTACTCGGGGCGTAGCGCAGACCGGTAGCGCACCTGAATGGGGTTCAGGAGGTCGCTGGTTCAAATCCAGTCGCCCCGACCAAAGCCAGCAAGCCGGCGGTTTACCGTCGGCTTGCTGCATGTCCCCCGCCTTCACTCATCGTAAATGGTTTCCCCGCCGCTCCGGCTTATTCTGAGCCAGAACACGCGGCCTAAGCTCTTGACACCAGCACTATAATAGACTTATACTTTACACATTATGTAGGGCGAATCCACGTGCGGTGCGCACGATCCCCACCACCGTAAACTCTTCTCTCACCCCCGTTGTTCTGTTACGCGACAGCAGGAGGAGCCAGGATGGCGACAATAAGCCTGCAAGCCGCATATGATCAGGCCCGCAGCTTCCTTGAGGTCAACAAGGTTGAGCAGGCGATCGGTGTGGCGCAGCACATCCTCGAATATTTCCCCGAGAACCTTGAGGCCCATCGCATCCTTGGTGAGGCATATCTGGCCGGACGTCAGTTTGACCTGGCTGAGGTGGCGTTCGGTCGTGTGCTGCACTCCGATCCCGAGAACATCCCCGCGCATGTTGGCCTTGGCATTACCTACGAGCGTCAGGGTAAGCTCGACCGCGCCGTGGGCGAGTTTGAGCAGGCCCTTGAGGTTCGTCCCGACATGCCTGAGTTGCGCTCGCAGCTTCTGCGCCTCTACACGGAGGTGTGGGGAGCTGAGGGGGCGACGCTGCGCCTGAGCCGTCCCGGCCTCGCCCGTCTCTACGCCAAGGGGCATATGCTGCCCCAGGCGATCCAGGAGTTCCGCAGCGTGATCGACGAGTCCCCCGACCGCTTCGACGCGCATGTCGGCCTCGCTGAGTCGCTCTGGCGGGATGGGCAGACGGAGGTGGCTGCCGAGACGTGTGAGGGTATTCTGGCCGAGCGCGCCGATGTGCTGAAAGCGAACTTGCTCCTTGGCTATATCCGGCAGGCCGCCGGCGATGCGAGCGGTGAACCTTTCTGGCGCTTCGCCCAGCAGCTGGAACCATACCAGCAGGTGGCCCGTGCGCTCTTTGAGGTGATGCCTGATCTTCCTCCCCCTGACCTGGAGATCCCGCCTTGGGATGAGCAGGCTTGGTATGCCCAGCGCGCCCGCGAGGATGCGGAGCGTCAGTCCCACGCACACGTGGCGGCGGCGGCTATCGCCAGTGCGCCCACCGTCGGCCATGACGCCGATTTCTTAAGCGGTTGGGGCGATGAGCATGGGGATTTGCAGCTGATTCAGCCTGCCGCGCCTGTTGGCACCGGCGATAACGATGATTTCCTCTCCAGCTTGCTCGCGCTCTCCTCGCCGATCAATGACGGGAGTGGCGTGGAGCTTGATGCGTCGAGCGGGGTTACGCCCTTTAACTTTGATGATCTCTCCGGTGCTGGCTCTGCTGCGCCCGCAGCTGTGCCTGCCGAGCCGGAACTGACGCCGTTCTCGCTGGCCGAGCTTGGCCTCTCGGAGGATGAGATCGCCTTGCTCAGTTCGGACGAGGAGCCGACTGCGCCCGCCGAGCCGGAACTGACGCCGTTCTCGCTGGCCGAGCTTGGCCTTTCGGAGGATGAGATCGCCTTGCTCAGTTCGGACGAGGAGCCGACTGCGCCTGCCGAGCCGGAGCTGACGCCGTTCTCGCTAGCCGACCTCGGCCTCTCGGAGGATGAGATCGCCCTGCTCAGCTCGGATGAGGAGCCGACTGCGCCTGCCGAACCGGAACTGACGCCGTTCTCGCTGGCTGACTTCGGCCTCTCGGAGGATGAGATCGCCCTGCTCAGCTCGGATGAGGAGCCGACTGCGCCCGCCGAACCGGAACTGACGCCGTTCTCGCTGGCCGACCTCGGCCTCTCAGAGGATGAGATCACCCTGTTCAGCCCGGATACCGCGCCGGTGCCTAGTGCGTCTGCTCCTGATTCGCAGATCCTGCCATTCTCCCTGGCTGACCTTGGCCTTTCGTCCGATGAGATCGTCCAGCTTAACGCAGCGTCCGATCTGGCCCAGTCTCAGACCCAGCCTGAGCCGTTCTCCTTCGATGACTCGTTTGACCTCTCAGCAGACGATGGTGCAGGTTTTGGTGCGCCGACCGCATCTGGGGCGTCCGCTGCGCCTGATCGCCCAAGCGATACCGCTAGCCTTTCGCCATTTGACTGGTCGGTCGGCGATGACTCTGTGCAGCTTGAGGGCGTCGATTTCAGCGGTGATAACAGCGACCTTCAGCCATTCTCCCTCGATGACCTTGACCTGAACTCGGTGGATGATTATGGCATGCTTGGCGGTGCGCTGCCGCCCTCGCTGCAGCCCTTCTCGATGGACGACTCGCAGCCCCCAGCTTCTCCTCGTGAGATGCCGATGCCGACCCTCGACTCGGACGATAGCTCTGAGTCGGGTGGCTATAGCTGGCAGCAGCCTGTTGCGAAGCCGCGCACCGATTTCCTGCGCCCAGAGACCAGCGCTGAACCCGCCGCCGGGTCGATCTTCTCGAAACTCAAGCATCGCGCCAGCGAGCAGCCCAAAGAGGAGCTCCCGCCGCTGCCGCCGGTATCGGTTGATGATGCTGACCTCGCTGGCTATTTCTCGAACGATGCGGACGATGTCCCGCTTCATGAGGAGAGTGCTAGCCCGTCGGAGCGATTTACCAGCGGATTCCGCTTGCCGAAGGAGGGCGCACCGCCGGCACCTGCAGCATCGCCCGCGCCTGCGCTGGATGCCGAGCCGGAACTGACGCCGTTCTCGCTGGAGGATCTCGGCCTCTCGCCTGAGGAGATCGCCCTGTTGAACGGCGCTGTGGCTGCGCCACCCGCAGCAGACGCCGAGCCGGAGTTGACGCCGTTCTCGCTGGAGGATCTCGGCCTCTCGCCCGAGGAGATCGCCCTGTTGAGCGGTGATGTGGCTGCGCCACCCGCAGCAAACGCCGAGCCGGAGCTGACGCCGTTCTCGCTGGAGGATCTCGGCCTCTCGCCCGAGGAGATTGCCATGTTGAGCGGCGGTGTGGCTGCGCCACCCGCAGCCGATGCCGAGCCGGAGCTGACGCCGTTCTCGCTGGAGGATCTCGGCCTCTCGCCCGAGGAGATTGCCATGTTGAGCGGCGGCGTGGCTGAACCGCCGCCCCCAGCTACTGGCGATACCATCGTACCTGGCTGGTCACAGGGCGAGGAGCCGGAGTTGACACCGTTCTCGCTGGAGGATCTCGGCCTCTCGCCCGAGGAGATTGCGAGCCTGGGGCAGATGACCTCCGGCGCGCCCGCAGCACAGCCTGATGAGTCTATCGACTCGGATATGTTTGACTTTGATCTGACCGACACCTCTGCCATGGCCGAGTCACCCGCCACCGATATGCTTGGCGGTGAGGTCGAGCCCTTCTCTCTCGATGATTTCGATTTTGATAGCGGCGACTCGGCCACTGGCGCTGAATCGCCCACCCTCGATGAGTCCGTCGCCGATGTCGAACCCTTCTCATTCGATGATTTTGGCGCGGGCGATGCGGACACCGCTTTGCCGGGGGATCGCCGCAATCGCGAGTTGAGCCTGACTGATGATGAACTGGCTGGGCTTGATCTTGGTAAGTACGAGTCGTTGATTGGCGGCGTGGGGGGGATACCGTCGCCGACCCCGGTGGCGGAGCCGGATGTGGTCACAGGCGACCTGGTCTTAGATCGTCTGATTATGCTCGGGCAGCGCCATGGCTTTGTAGATCTCACCGATATCATCAGTGTGGTGGGCGATCCCGAGGCTGAGGCTGAGCGGATCGAAGAGATCGGCTGGACTCTGCATCGCGCCGGGATTGAGATTCGCGACGGCGATGAAGTCATCGACATGGAAGAAAGCGAGGCGGAGGCGGAGGATAGCGGGAATGTCGAGTTTGCGCCTCCAGCAGCGGCGTCGCCTGCTGTATTGCCCGCGCTATCTGACGCCGAGCCTGATATGACGCCGTTCTCGCTGGAGGAGTTGGGCCTCTCGCCAGAGGAGATCGCGGCCCTTGGTCTATCTGAGGAAGCGTCGCCTGCACCTGCCTCGGGTGCCGAGCCGGAGTTGACGCCGTTCTCGCTGGAGGATCTCGGCCTTTCACCAGATGAGATCGCCATGCTTGGCGCTGCGGCGGAGTCGGCTGCCGCGCCGCTCGCTCCCGCGCCTGCTTCAGATACCGAGCCTGATATGACGCCGTTCTCGCTGGAGGAGCTAGGTCTTACGCCGGAGGAGATTGCCTTGCTCAGTGGATCGGCGGTGCCGGAACCTGCACCCGCTGAGCCCGTGGCACCCGCGCCGCCCGCTGAGCCCGTGGCACCCGCGCCGCCCGCTGAGCCAGCGCTGGTACCGTTCTCGCTGGAGGAGTTGGGCCTCTCGCCGGAGGAGATCGCGGCCCTTGGCCTGTCTGAGGATGTGTCGGCACCTGCGGCCAGCGGCGATGACCTCTTCAGCTTTGATGTCGCTGAAGCGCGCCCGGTTGAGAAGGCCGTCCGCACGGCCCCCCGTGTTGAGGCTCCGCTGCCGCCACCACCGACGGAGGACACGAGCTTCACGCCTGAGCCGCTGGATAACCTCGATAATATCTGGGACGTCCCGACGCCGGTGGCCCCCGCCGCTGCGGCGAGCGTTCCCTCCCCTCGCGAGAAGGCTTCGCCACCGGCCCGCCAGAAGCGTGACGATGCGGCGCGTGTGGTGACTCCGCCGCTGGGCGAGCGCGAGAAGCCAAGCCGGGGCGAGCGCCGCGAGGTGCCTGCGCACCCGCGCGACGACGACCGCTCCACGCGCCGCGAGGTGCCTGCGCGTTCGTACGACGACCGCTCCACGCGCCGCGAGGTGCCCGTGCGTTCGTACGACGACCGCTCCACGCGCCGCGAGGTGCCCGCGCGTTCGTACGACGACCTCTACGCACGCCGCGAGGATCTGGCGACTCGCTCGCGTGATGACCGCTCCGGTCGCCGCGACTATGGCCGATCCGCCCTGCCGTCACGCGCTGCGCGCGAGAACTTTGACTCGTTTGTGCCCACGGGCGACGAGGTTCTCGATGAGTATTTGATTCAGCTACAGGCAGAGCCGGATAATTACGGTATGGCCCTGGCCCTGGCTCGGGTCTGCGCGCAGACTGGCCGGGCCGACCTGATGGCCTACACCTATAAGCACCTCATCCGGGGTTCACACGCCCTCGATATGATCACAGAGGAAGTGCAAGAGCTGATCGGTGCCATTGATGATCAGGCTGTTGAGCAGCAGCTCTACCGGGTGCTCGGCGACGCCTTCTCGAAGCTGGGCCGCCTGCGCGATGCGATGGCCGCCTACAACCATAACTTTGGCGGCTAAAAGCTAGCCGACCTATCTGCTCGGCGAACAACGTGGAGTGGAGTACACATCATGAATGGGCTTGTGGAGATAACGAAAGGTCAGCTTATGCGTCGAATCGTTGAAGACCTGATCCGCGTCGAGGGAGTGATCGGGAGCCTTCTGGTCGGCAAAGATGGCCTTGTGGTTGCGAGTACCCTGCTCGATGAGGAAGATGCCGAGATCCTTGGGGCGATGTCGGCAGCGGTCTTTGGCGAGATCGACAAGGCAACGAAGCGGATCGGCATAGGTTCATTGGTAGACTCGATCATTGACGCGAAAGATGGATCGATCCTGCTGCTTGAGGCCAAAGAGCTGATTCTCGTCGTGATCACCCAGCGAATTGTAAACTTTGGGCTGGTGAAGATGGAGATGCGCCGCGCCGCGAAGCGGATCAGCGAGGCCGTGCCGATCTAGAAGATACGTTGGTGCGCTTGGGTGGCGAAGCCACCCCCATATCCCCATAGAGAAAGGGAGAGAGGGTTTTTCCTCTCTCCCTTTCTCTATGGTATACTGCGGCCCGGTGGCGGCAATTCGCAATCTGTAATCTGCAATCGAAGGGAATATATGGAGCGCGCACTGATCATCCTTAAGCCCGACGCCGTCCAGCGCGGACTGGTCGGCCCGATCCTCAGCCGGATTGAGCAGCGTGGGCTGAAGCTCCAGGGCCTGAAACTCATGCAGGTCGATGAGTCGCTGGCGCGTAAGCACTATGGCGAGCACGAGGGCAAGCCCTTCTTCAATGGCTTGGTGAGCTATATTACCTCGGCGCCGGTGGTGGTGGCGGTGGTGGCCGGTAAGGCGGGCACCGTCGAGATGATCCGCGCAATGGTGGGGGCCACCAACCCGGCCAAGGCGGCCCCCGGCACGATTCGTGGCGACTTCGGCGTGGAGATCGGGCGCAACCTGATCCACGCCTCGGACTCGCCCGAGAGCGGCGAGCGCGAAACGGCGATCTTCTTCAGTTCCGCCGAGCTGATCATCGACTGGGGCCGTGCCACCGACGCCTGGATCTACGAGTAGGCTTATTTGGCACTACCGCAAAAGTCACGCTGTCGCGGCAACGTTCGCCGGAGGCTGAAGCCCCCGGCGAGGTCTACGACGGCCGCTGAAGCGGCCTGTCTGAGGCCGCTTCAGCGGCC
>CAISPW010000415.1 GCA_903887465.1 uncultured Oscillochloris sp.
AGATGGTGATGCCGGGCGATAACGTGGTGATGGGCGTGGAACTGATCGTGCCGGTGGCGATCGAAGAGGGGCTGCGCTTCGCCATCCGCGAGGGCGGGCGCACCGTCGGTGCCGGCGTCGTCACCAAGATCGTTGAATAATGCCATGCCGTGGGCGACGTGCGGCCATCGCTGCGCGTCGCCGGTCTTACGCCACCTACTAAGGAAATGTAATGGCCGTGGCTAAAGAAAAAGAGCAAGAGCCGCAGGAAAATGTAGTTGCGCGCACGATTCGCGAGACGCGCAGCGAGCTGCGGAAAGTGGTATGGCCCACACGCGAGGAGACGACTCGTCTGACCGTTGTCGTCATCGCTATTTCTGTGGTCATTGGGCTAATTTTGTTTGTTGGCGATTCAGTCTTCCTGTACCTGTACACGCAGCTCGTTTCGCTCCTGAGATAAGAGCTAGTGATGTGAGGGCTGCCGTGGCCGAGGAAGAAAAAAAAGAGAACGCAGAGACCACCGAGGAGCGGCGCTGGTACGTGATCCACACGTATTCCGGCTACGAGAACAAGGTGAAGCAGAATCTGGAGCATCGCATCGACTCGATGGAGATGCGCAACCAGATCTTCCGCGTGATCGTGCCGACCGAGGAAGAGATCGAGATCAAGAACGGCCAACGCCGCACGGTCAACAAGAAGATCTACCCAGGCTATGTGCTGGTGCAGATGCACATGACCGATGACTCCTGGTATGTTGTCCGCAACACCCCCGGCGTCACCAGCTTCGTTGGCCACGGCAACCGCCCCACGCCGCTTGAGGATGACGAGGTCAAGCTGATCCTCAAGCAGATGGAGGGCGAGGCACCGAAGGTGCGCGTCAGCTATCAGAAGGGCCAAGCCGTCAAGATCACCGATGGCCCCTTCACCGACTTCGAAGGTGTCGTTGATGCGATCGACCACGAGCGCGGTCGAGTGCGCGTCCTCGTCTCCTTCTTCGGGCGCGAGGCTCCGGTTGAACTGGATTTCCTCCAGGTCACACGCTTGGTAGACTAGCACTATCGTTTAGGCGCAAGCTTCGTTTGCGTCGCACTGGGGGCCATTGGCCCCCTCGCGTATGTCTGGCACCTCAGAGGAGTATTGTCGTGGCAAAGAAACTCGTCGCCGTTGTTAAGCTACAGCTTCCCGCCGGGAAGGCCACCCCTGCGCCGCCCGTCGGCCCGGCCCTCGGACAGTACGGCATCAACATCATGGGCTTCGTGAAGGAGTATAACGAGAAGACCTCGTCTCAGGCTGGCAGCATCGTGCCGGTTGAGATCACGATCTACTCGGATCGCTCCTTCCAGGTTAAGCTGCTTACCCCGCCCGCCGCCGACCTGCTGCGCAAGGCTGCAGGCGCCGCGAAGGGTTCGGGTACGCCGAACCGCACCAGCGTCGGCCAGATCAACCGCACTCAGTTGCGTCAGATCGCCCAGCAGAAGCTGCCGGATATGAACGCACTCGATGTTGGGGCAGCTGAACTTATTATCGCCGGTACCGCCCGCAGCATGGGCATTAAAATCGTTGACTAATCGTGAGTGCTGGATGCTGAATATTTCAGATATCTCAGTTCAACATTCACTATTTTAGCTGTGGGAGGGCTGCTAGCCCGTCTGACCACGAAAGGATTGTCTTATGCCAAAGCACGGCAAGAAGTATCTCGCAGCGGCCGCGAAGGTCGACAAGACCCTGTTCTACACGCCCGAGGAGGCGATCACCCTGCTGAAGGAGACGAACTTCGTCTCGTTCGACGCCACCATCGAGGTTCACCTGCGCCTCGGGATCGACCCGCGCCACGCCGACCAGAATATCCGCACCACGGTGGCCCTGCCCCACGGCACCGGCAAGTCGGTGCGCGTGCTGGTCTTCGCCCAGGGCGAGGCCATCCAGGCGTCCCTCGACGCCGGCGCTGACTTTGCCGGCGGCGACGACCTGATCGCCCGCGTCGATAAAGAGAACTTCTTCGATTTCGATGTGGCAATCGCCACCCCGGATATGATGGGCAAGGTCGGTCGCATCGGTCGGAAACTTGGCCCCCGTGGCCTGATGCCCAACCCCAAGAGCGGCACGATTGTGCCCGCCGCTGATCTCCCCCGCACCATCCAGGAAGTGCGCGGTGGCCGCGTGGAGTTCCGCAACGATAAGACCGGCATCCTGCACGTGGGCATTGGCAAGGTGAGCTTCACGTCACGGCAGATCATCGAGAACTTCATCTCGCTGATGGATGTGGTCAAGGCGGTGAAGCCCAGCGGTGCCAAGGGTGTCTACATTCGCACGGTGACGCTGACCAGCACAATGGGTCCCGGCATCCCGGTGAATGTCGGCCTCGTGCAGACGATGACCGTGCCGGCATAGCGATCAAACAGATGATGGACATTGCTCGCTTTGCGAGCAATGTCCATCATCTGTTTGATCCAGGGCTGATGCAACGTCGCTGGGGCTGCGCCCCAGACCTCGCTTTTTGTTAGTTTTTGGCGGCGAAGCCG
>CAISPW010000416.1 GCA_903887465.1 uncultured Oscillochloris sp.
AGATGGTGATGCCGGGCGATAACGTGGTGATGGGCGTGGAACTGATCGTGCCGGTGGCGATCGAAGAGGGGCTGCGCTTCGCCATCCGCGAGGGCGGGCGCACCGTCGGTGCCGGCGTCGTCACCAAGATCGTTGAATAATCGTTTGTGATCCTGGCTGCGGGGCGTCGGTCGGTCTGTCGGACTGATGCCCCCAGCACCTAACCTCGTTTGAGGAGCTAGTTATGGCAAAGCAGAAGGTGCGTATTCGCCTCAAGGCGTATGACCACAAGATACTAGATCAGTCGGCCCGGCAGATTGTCGAGGCGGCTGAGCGCACCGGCGCCCTCGTGGCCGGCCCCGTGCCCCTGCCGACAAAGATCGAGAAGTATAGTGTAATCCGCTCGGGCTTCATCGATAAAAATTCACAGGAGCAGTTCGAGATCCGCACCCACAAGCGGCTGATCGACGTACTCGACCCAAGCCAGCAGACGATCAACGCCCTGATGAAGCTCAACCTGCCCGCCGGTGTGGATATCGAAATTAAGCTCTAGTTTTTCGATGAACGACAAAAGACGAACGACATAACGATGTTTCTGGTATTCCTTTAGTCATTGGTCGTTGGTCGTTGGTCTATAGCGTAAAAGGCAGCCGCTGCGCAATGTCGCACGCTGCGGAGGTAGCAGTAATGATTAGTGGGATGTTGGGTCGGAAGCTGGGGATGATGCAGGTCTTCAATGATAAGGGCGAGGTGATCCCGGTCACGGTGATCGCCGCCGGCCCCTGCATCGTCACTCAAGTCCGCACCGTTGAGCGCGATGGCTACGCTGCGGTGCAGATTGGGTATGAACAGGTGGAGCCGCGCAAGCTCACCAAGCCCCAGCAGGGGCACCTGAAGGCCGCCAACGCGATGTTGCGCTATCTGCGCGAGTTCCCCGCCGATAACCCCCAGGAACATACGCCCGGCGAGGTAATTAACGTCGAACTGTTCCAGCCTGGCCAGAAGATCGATGTCTCGGGTACCTCGAAGGGCCGTGGCTTCACTGGTGTGGTGAAGCGCTGGGGCTTCCACGGTGGCCCGAAGACCCACGGTCAGAGCGACCGCCATCGTGCCCCCGGCTCGATCGGCGCGGGTACAACCCCCGGTCGTGTCTGGAAGGGCCAAAAGATGGCTGGCCGTATGGGGGGCAAACGCATCACGGTTCAGAACCTTGAGGTGGTCGAGGTGCTGCCGGAGAAGAACCTGATCCTGGTGAAGGGTTCGGTGCCCGGTGCTCGCACGGGCCTGATCGAGATCCGCCGCGCCGTAAAGGTCTAGATAAAACTATGCCTGCTCGTCATCGGAATGCCGGCGACGAGCAGGATATAGGAAACAGCAATGGAAGCAAATCTCTATAATCAGGCCGGCGAGCAGATCGGGAGCGTCGAGCTGAATGACTACATCTTCGGCATCGAGCCAAACATCCCGGTGATGCACCAGTACGTGGTGATGCAGCGCGCCAACGCCCGCCAGGGCACCCAAAGCACCCGAGGTCGTGGCGAGGTGCGCGGCAGCACCAAGAAGATCTATCGCCAGAAGGGCACCGGCCGCGCGCGCCAGGGTTCAGTCCGCGCCCCGCACCGCATTGGTGGTGGTATCGCCCACGGCCCACACCCCCGCTCGTATCGGGTGAGCATGCCCAAGAAGATGCGCCGCCTAGCCGTGCGCTCGGCCCTCTCCGCCAAACTCGCCGCCGCGCAGATCCGCGTCATCGATACGCTGGCGATCACCAAGCCGCGTACCAAGGACATCATCAAGTTCCTTGGCGACCACACGCTCAGCGGCAAGACGCTGATCATCCTCGACCGCAAGAACGCGCAGACCGGTATCGTCCAGCGCTCGGCTAATAACCTGCCGAACGTGAAGACCTTGCTCGCCAGCTACCTGAATGTGCGCGACTTGCTCACCTACGATACGGTGGTGCTGCCCAAGGCCGCGATCGACGTTATTGAGAGCTACCTGGGCACCGGCCAGGCGTCTGCTCAGAGCGAGGAGGAGTAACGATGCCAACCCCGCATCAGATTATCGTCCGCCCGCTGGTCACCGAGAAGAATACGCTCCTGATGGAGTCGAACCAGTATACGTTTGAGGTGCTGCGCGAGGCAACGAAGCCCCAGATTAAGCGCGCTATTGAGATCATCTTCAGCGTGACGGTGACCCGAGTGAACACCCTCAATGTTCGCGGGAAGCTGAAGCGACGCGGGCGCGAGGTTGGGTACGCCCGAGATTGGAAGAAGGCGATCGTCTCAGTCGCTGCTGGCGACCGCATCGAGATCTTTGAAAGCTAGTCACGGCGGTAGGGGACAGCCCCCTGTGCCCTGTGCCCTGTACCTGGAGCAAAGCGATGGGTGTTCGCAAGTATAAGCCAACCTCGGCGGGTCGCCGCAATATGTCGGTGTCGACCTTCGAGGAGATCACCAAGAAGCGTCCTGAGCCGGGTTTGATCGAGCCGCTGCGCAAGCAGTCCGGTCGCAACAACACCGGACGCATCACCGTTCGCCACCGTGGCGGTGGACACAAGCGCTTCTACCGCATTATCGACTTCAAGCGCAATAAGTTCGGCATCCCGGCGAAGGTTCAGGCCATCGAGTATGACCCGAACCGCACCGCGCGCATCGCGCTGCTGGCCTATGTCGATGGTGAGAAGCGTTATATCATCGCGCCGGTGGGTGTCAAGGTCGGCGATATGTTGAGCAGCGGCCCCGATGCCGACATCCGTGTCGGTAATGCATTGCCGCTCACGGCTATCCCCCTCGGCACGCAGATCCACAACATCGAGCTGGAGATCAGCCGTGGCGGAGTTCTGGTGCGCAGCGCCGGTACCTCGGCCCAACTGATGGCCAAGGAGGGTGACTACGCCACCGTGCGTATGCCCTCCGGTGAGATGCGTATGATCCACATCCGCTGCATGGCCACTATCGGCCAGGTTGGCAACCTGGATCATCAGAACATTCGCCTCGGCAAGGCCGGTCGCTCGCGTTGGCTTGGCCGTCGGCCCCACGTGCGTGGAACGGTGATGAACCCACGTGACCATCCGCACGGTGGTGGCGAGGGCCGCTCTCCACGTGGTATGAACCCGAAGACCAAGTGGGGTAAGCCGGCCTATGGCGTGAAGACGCGCCACAACCCGCGCAGCGATCGGTTCATTGTCCGGCGGCGCAAGCCCTAATCGGGGGTGTGGGCACGGCCCACACAGCCCCGTCTGTCAGGAGGATCTATGGCTCGCTCTTCAAAGAAGGGGCCGTACGTCGATATTCGGCTCCTCGACCGCGTCGAGACCATGAACCGCACGAGCGATAAGCGCGTGCTGCGCACTTGGTCGCGTGACTCGACCATCTTCCCACAGATGATCGGTCACACGATCGCCATTCACGACGGTCGCCGCCACGTTCCGATCTACATCACCGAGAACATGGTTGGCCACAAACTTGGCGAGTTCGCGCCCACCCGCTTCTTCCGTGGCCACGGTGGCAAGAAGGCGGACAAGCGCGGGAAGATGAAGTAGTGATGCCTTCGGGTATCGCTCTGTGCCCGGCTAGTTCGCATGTGATGTCGGTCGCACGCGTGAATCGTGAATTGTGGTACAATGGGCGGGTTTGCGTGCGTGTGCGGCGTTTCTATGCGGCCTGACCGCAGACGAGTAAGGCATATGGAAGTTAAAGCTGTAACCCGATATGTGCGCATCTCGCCGCTCAAGGTTCGCTTGGTGATGGATGTGGTGCGCGGGATGACGGTTGATCGCGCCCTGTCGACCTTGCAGTACATGCCGCAGAAGGCGGCCCGCGAGGTGTTCCGGACGGTGAAGTCGGCTGCGGCCAACGCCGAAAATAATTTCGACCTTGACCCGAGCGACCTCGTGGTCAAGCGGATTTTCGCCGACCACGGCCCGGTACTCAAGCGTTTTATGCCGCGAGCGCGCGGCATGGCGAACCGCATCCGCAAGCCCACGACCCACATCACCGTAATCGTGGACGATGGCGGAACCTATTAGGCGGCCAGGACTAGGAGGTTGTCTTGGGACGAAAAGTACATCCGATCGGCTTCCGCCTCGGCTATATCAAGGATTGGCAGTCGAAGTGGTTCGCTGAGCGATCTTACACCGATCAGCTCCACGAGGATCTGGCGCTGCGCAAGCTGATCGCCAAGGAATTGCAGAACGCCGGCGTCTCGCGCATCGAGATCGAGCGCTCGGCGAACAAGATTGAGGTGACGGTCTTTACCGCAAAGCCTGGGATCGTGATCGGGAAGCGCGGCGCAAATGTGGATCTGTTGAAGAACACGCTTGAGCAGAAGACCGGCAAGAAGATCAAGCTCAATATCCAGGAGATCCACCAGCCTGAGCTCGATGCGCAACTGGTGGCTGAGAGCATCGCCGAGCAGATCACCAAGCGCGTCTCGTACAAGCGGGCCATGAAGCAGGCCGTCCAGCGCGCGGTGCGCCTCGGTGCCCAGGGCGTCAAGGTGCGCTGCTCGGGCCGCCTCGGCGGCGCTGAGATGTCGCGCATCCAGAACGAGAGCGATGGCCGTGTGCCGCGTCACACGCTGCGCGCCGACATCGACTACGCGCAGGTTCACGCCCACACCACCTACGGACGTATTGGGGTGAAGGTGTGGATCTATAAGGGCGAAGTCTTCCCCGACCAGCTGGCGAAGGCCGCGATCGAGCAGCAGACGAGCGCCCCTAGCGCCCCGTCCGAGCGCCGCGAGCGTCCGGCCAGGAGGAATGACAATGCTGCTTCCTAAGCGCACAAAGTACCGCAAGCAGCAGCGCGGTCGCAATAAGGGTCTCTCGTATCGCGGAAGCGGCGTGGCCTTCGGCGACTATGGCCTGGTCGCGCTTGAGAGTACCTGGATCACCAGCCGCCAAATCGAGGCCGCCCGTCGCACGATCACCGGCTTCATCAAGCGCGGTGGGAAGGTCTGGATCCGGGTGTTTCCTGATAAGCCGGTGACCCAGAAGCCCGCCGAGACCCGCATGGGCGGCGGCAAGGGATCGGTCGATCATTGGGTGGCGGTGGTGAAGCCGGGCCGGGTAATGTTTGAACTCGGCGGCGTCACTGAGGATATCGCGATGGAAGCGATGCGCCGCGCCGCCCAGAAGCTGCCCATCCCCTGCAAAATTATCACCAGGGACGAAGTGGAGGAGGCCGCCAGTGAAGGCGAGTGAGCTGCGCAACCAGGACGATGAGAAGCTGCGCGCCGAGCTGAAGGGCTTCGATGTGGAGCTATTTAATCTCCGCTTCCAGCAGGTGACCGGTCGCCTGACGAACACCGCTCGCTTCAAGCAGGTCCGCAAGGACATCGCCCGGATCAGGACGATCCTGCGCGAGCGTGAGCTGGAGATCTAACTATGACTGATCAGCCGACAGCACGCAAGATCATGAAGGTCGGGCGTGTGGTGAGCGACAAGATGGATAAGACGGTGGTGGTGGCGGTGGATTATCTCAAGCCTCACCCGCTCTACCGCAAGATTATTCGCAAGACGAACAAGTTTCACGCCCACGATGAGGATAACTCCTGCAAGGTGGGCGATACGGTGCGGATCGAGGAGTCTCGCCCGTTGAGCCGCACAAAGCGCTGGCGGGTTATCGAGATCGTGAAGCGCGGCGAGGAGTAACAGCCATGATCCAGCCTCAGTCTCGCCTGAAAGTTGCCGATAACACCGGTGCCAAAGAGATCATGTGCATCCGTGTCCTTGGTGGATCGCGGGTCAGGTACGGCCGGGTCGGCGATGTGATCGTCGCTTCGGTCAAGCAGGCCGCCCCCGGCGGCTCGGTCAAAAAGGGTGAGGTGGTACGTGCGGTGATCGTACGTACGACCAAAGAGTACGGGCGACTTGACGGCTCGCATATCCGCTTCGACGATAATGCGGCCGTGATCATTGGTAAGGAAAATAACCCCCGTGGCACGCGCATCTTTGGACCGGTGGCCCGTGAGCTGCGTGAGAAGCAGTTTATGCGTATCGTGTCGCTGGCGCCGGAGGTACTGTAATGCACGTCAAAACAGGCGATGAGGTACTGATCATCGCTGGCAAAGATAAGGGGCGCAGGGGGAAGATCAAGCGCTCGGTGCCCCAAGAGGGACGGGTGGTGGTGGAGGGTTTGAATATTGTCAAGCGCCACACCAAGCCGCGCGGCCCCGGCAAGCCCGGCGGAATCATTGAGATGGAGGCGCCGCTCCAGAGTTCCAATGTGATGCTGATCTGCCCCAGCTGCGGGCGGGCGTCGCGCACCGGCCATCGCTTCCTTGAGGAGATCGACCATAAGGGCCGCCAGCGCAAGGTTCGCTTCTGCAAGTCCTGCGATGCGGTGGTCGATAAGTAGTCTGTGCGCAGGGCCGGAGCTGCGCTTCCGCCGCGCCTCCTAGCCCCTGGAGAGAGAGATCATGACAGTCCGTCTGCTCGAAAAGTATCGTACCGAGATCGTCCCTGCGCTGATGCAGGAGTTCAAGTATTCGTCGGTGATGCAGGTACCCCGGCTGACCAAAATTGTGGTCAATGTCGGAGTCGGCGAGGCGGTGACGAACTCGAAGGCCCTCGATGCGACCGTGGTCGATCTGACCACGATCACCGGCCAAAAGCCGGTGATCACGAAGGCCAAGAAGTCGATCGCTTCGTTCAAGCTGCGCGAGGGAATGGCAATCGGCACCATGGTGACCATGCGCTCTGAGCGTATGTTCGACTTCCTCGACCGGCTGATCGTCCTGGCCCTCCCGCGCATCCGCGACTTCCGTGGCGTCAGCCGCCGGTCGTTCGATGGCCGTGGCAATTACAGCCTCGGCCTGCGTGAGCAGATTGTGTTTCCGGATATCGACTACGATAAGATCGACAAGATCCGCGGCCTTGAGGTGGTGATTGTAACCACCGCTACCAATGACGAGCAGGCATACGCCCTGCTGAAGCGTCTCGGTATGCCGTTTCGTGATTAGTCTGGGCCAGGAGCGAAGGCTAACTAGTCCAACTGTTTAGGAGGAACCATCCTTGGCGAAGACCTCACTGATTGTTAAGGCGTCACGCCCGGCCAAATTCAAGGTGCGCGAGTACAATCGCTGCAAGACTTGTGGCCGCTCGCGCGCGTATATGCGAAAGTTTGGCATGTGCCGCATCTGTTTCCGCGAGCACGCGCTGAAGGGCCTTCTTCCGGGTGTCGTCAAGTCGAGCTGGTAGAACATCATAACGTTGCGGGGGCCCGGCCACGTAGCGCGGCAACGGCCGCAGCCGGCACCCGACGTGTGAGGAGGCACACCGTGAGCGTTAGCGATCCTATCGGCGATATGCTGACACGCATCCGAAACGCCTGTATGGCGCGGCATGTGGTTGTGAATATTCCCTCGTCGAAGATGAAACTGGCAATTGCCGACATTCTGAAGCGCGAGGGGTTTATCAAGGACTACTCCCTGGTTGAGGGGAAGCCCTTCAGCACGATCGCGATCACATTGAAGTATATGTCCGACCGGCGCCCGGCTATCACTGGCCTGCGCCGCGTGAGCAAGCCTGGCCTGCGCATCTACACCAAGCGCGATGAGATTCCGCGGGTGCGTGGCGGCCTTGGTCTGAGCATTCTCTCTACCCCGAAGGGTATTCTCGCCGGCCACGAGGCATGGCAGGAGCGCGTCGGTGGCGAGGTGCTCTGCTACATCTGGTAGCACGCACGGAGGAAGCGAATGTCGCGTATCGGCAAGAAACCTATCACCCTTCCTAAAGGGATCCAGGTGGATATCAGCAAGGAAAACCTTGTGGTGGTGCAGGGGCCGAAGGGTTCCCTGACCCAGCAGTTCCACCCCGACATGATCATCACCCAGGAGAATGGCATACTGACGGTTCAGCGCCCGTCCGATGGTAAGCTGCACAAGTCGCTCCACGGCTTGACCCGCACCCTGCTCTCGAATATGGTGGTCGGCGTCACCGATGGCTGGCAACGCGCTCTGGAGATTAATGGCGTGGGCTATCGCGCGCAACTCGAGGGCAAGACGCTGGTGCTGCAGCTTGGCTTCTCGCATCCGGTGCGGCTCGACCCACCCCAGGACGTGCTGTATGTGGTCGGTGAGCGCAAGAGCGCCAGCGATCCGCTACCGCTCTTTGTGCGCGGGATCGACAAGCAGGTGGTCGGCGAGGAGGCGGCGCGGATCCGCAACCTGCGACCGCCCGAACCCTACAAGGGCAAGGGCGTCAAGTACCTCGAAGAGAAGATCCGCCGCAAGGCCGGTAAGGCCGGCAAGGCGAAGTAGTTGTGCCGGTGGGCGGGCGTCGCAAGGCGTCACGCCCACCATATCAATGATGTAGTGATTGCGATAGGGGATATAATCTCTATTGCGACAGTGAGGTGCTATGGCAAAGCGATCCCCGCGCGATCTGCGCATCCGTCGGCACACCCGACTGCGCAAGCGCGTCAGCGGCTCTCAGGAGCGGCCCCGGCTGAGTATCTTCCGGAGCAATGTTCATATCTACGCCCAAGTGATCGACGATACGCTCGGTCGTACCCTCGTCACCGCCTCAACCAACGAGAAGGTATGGCCTGAGGCCGACTCGCCACAGACAAAGACCGAGCAGGCCGCGCTGGTCGGCAAGCTTGTCGCCGAGCGGGCGCTTGAGGCCGGCGTGACAAAGGTGGTCTTTGACCGCGGCGGCTTCAAATATCACGGGCGCGTGAAGGCCCTCGCCGAGGCCGCTCGCGAGGCCGGCCTCAGCTTCTAGTGCCCCTCGGGCAGCTTTCCGGAGGAACTGTGAAGAAAGAACGTATTAACGCTGAGTCGCTTGAGCTCGAGGAGCGCGTTGTTCAGATCAACCGCGTCTCGAAGGTCGTCAAGGGCGGTCGGCGCTTTAGCTTTAGCACGGTGGTGGTGGTCGGCGATGGCAAGGGCCACGTCGGCGTTGGCATGGGCAAGGCTGCGGAGGTGCCCGAGGCGATCCGCAAAGGTACCGAGGCCGCCAAGAAGAACCTCATCCGTGTCCCGCTGGTGAACACCACCATCCCCCACGAGGTGATGACGAAGTTCGCCGCCACGAAGGTGATGATTCGGCCCGCTGCCCCCGGCACCGGGGTGATCGCCGGTCGCGGCGTTCGCCCGGTGGTTGAGGCGGCGGGGATCAAAGACATTCTCTCGAAGGTCTACGGCAGCAATAATCCGGTCAATGTTGTCAAGGCTGCGTTCCAGGCACTCAGCGAACTGATTTCGCTGGGCGAGATGGCCCGCCGCCGCGATATGACCGTCCATGAGCTGATCGCCCGGCGCAGCCGCCGCCCGGCAGCCGACCAGGAGGCGGCGGTATGAGCAAGCTGCGGATTACGTATTCGAAGAGTGTCATCGGCTATTCCAAGGATCAGAAGGAGACGGTCACCTCCCTCGGTCTGCGCAAGCTCAATCACTCGGTGATCAAGCCCGATACCGCATCCATTCGGGGCATGGTCTTTAAGGTCAAGCACCTGGTATCGGTTGAAGAGGTCTCCGACGAGGTGACGGAATGAAACTGCACGATCTCAAGCCCGCAGCGGGCTCGACCCATACCAGCAAGCGGCTCGGTCGCGGCGCTGGCTCGGGCAAGGGTAAGACCTCTGGCAAGGGCATGATGGGCCAGAAGTCCCGCTCTGGCCCCGGCCCCTATCGCACCTTTGAGGGCGGCCAGAACCGCCTGGTGAAGCGCATGCCGTTTAAGCGCGGCTTCACCAACATCTTCCGGGTCGACTACGAAGTGCTTAATGTCGGCGATCTCAGCGAGTGGCCCGCCGGAGCCGAGGTGACTCCGGAGACCCTCCACGAGGCACGCATCGTGCGGCGCAAGACGATGCCTGTGAAGATTCTCGGTGACGGCGACTTGAGCGCCGCGCTGACGGTGAAAGCGCATAGGTTCTCCTCCAGTGCCAGGCAGAAGATCGAGGCCGCTGGTGGCACGGTAGTTCAGCTGGAGTGGGTGGTCGAGCGCCACTCGCGCTCGCGGGGGGCGAACTTCGGCGGCCGCAACGCGAAGAAGAAGGCGCAGGACTAAGCGCTATCAACGGAGTCAGACGCTGCCGACATATCTGGTGTCGGCGGCGTCGCTATCACTGATCGTCCTGGGGGACACCGATGCTCCAAGCTGTTCTTCGCGCCATCCAGTTGCCAGATTTGCGCCGACGCATCCTCTTCACGCTGGGGATGTTGCTGATCTTCCGCCTGATCGCGCATATTCCGGTTCCGAATATTAACCCGGCCTCGCTCCAGCAGCTTCAGGACGCCCTGGCTGGCAACCAGCTCGCCCAGTTGCTGAATATCTTCGCCGGTGGTGCCCTGCAGAATTTCTCGGTGGCGGCGATGGGGGTCTATCCCTACATTACGGCATCGATCATTATGCAGTTGCTCCAGCCGCTCGTCCCCGCGCTCCAGGAGTTGTCCAAAGAGGGTGAGCAGGGCCGGATCAAGATGAACCGCTACCAGATGTGGCTGACCATCCCGCTGGCCTATCTGCAGGCGTATGGACAGACCCTGACCCTTGAGCGGACGGTTAATCCAACCAGTGTGGTGGCCTCGTCGCTCTTCCGGTCGGCGTTCGATATCACTGGTAATTTCCTGCCCACCTTCACCATCCTGACCTCGATGGTGGCGGGGACGATGCTGCTGGTCTGGCTTGGTGAGCAGATCAACGAACGCGGAATCGGCCAGGGTATCTCGGTGATCATCTTTGGCGGTATCGTGTCGCGGCTCCCTGGCATGATCGTCCAGGGCTTCCAGGTAAGCACCGCCGGCGGCGTCAGCACGATCATTGGCGTGATTGGTTTTGTGGCCATTGCCCTGCTGACGATTATCGGGATTGTCCTCATCCAGGAGGGCCAGCGGCGGATCCCCGTGCAGTATGCCAAGCGCGTGCGCGGCAATAAGGTCTACGGTGGCCAGAGCAGCCATATTCCGCTCAAGGTGAATATGGCCGGTATGATCCCGCTGATCTTTGCCCAGAGCATCATTATTTTCCCTGGCATTATCGCCTCGTGGTTCTATCAGGTGAATGGTGAAGGCATTGGGAATGCAATTGCCGGGTTCTTCTACACCACATTTAACCCGACTGGCCAGAGCGGCGGGGTGATCTATATGCTCTTGCTGTTCTTGCTGACGGTGGGCTTCACCTACTTCTATACCATCGTGCTGTTTAGCCAGCAGGACATCCCCGATAGTCTCCAGCGCAATGGCGGTTTCATCCCAGGTATTCGGCCCGGAAAGAAGACTGAGGAATACTTGGGCCGCGTACTCAACCGGATCACGCTCGTCGGCGCGCTGTTTCTGGGGATTGTGGCCATTCTGCCCTTCCTTACGCAGACGATCACCGGCCTCCAGCTTGGCCTTGGCAGCACAGCCCTCCTGATCGTGGTGGGAGTGGCCATCGATACGATGCGCCAGCTCGAGTCACAACTGATCATGCGCGATTACGAGGGCTTTCTTAGCAAGTAGGTATCGCGGACTGGTCGGTTTGGTGGTATAGTAGGCAGTCTCAATATTTGAGGCTACGGCAGCATTGCAGTGCGCAATGTTCTCCTGCTCGCTTGTATGTGAAGATCTGGAAATTGACCGCGCCGTGATGAGCGCGAGATCTATACGCAAGAGGCATCGACTATGACCAACGTTATTCTACTGGGCCCTCCAGGCGCAGGGAAAGGGACGCAGGCAAAGACACTCGCAGATCGCACCTCGCTGGTTCATGTGGCGAGCGGCGACCTCTTCCGGGCGGCGTTGCGCGAGGGTACTGAGCTGGGTATGTTGGCAAAGTCGTACATGGATCGCGGTGGGCTTGTGCCGAACGAAGTGGTGATCCGCATGATTTTGGAGCGTATCGCCCAGCCCGACTGCGGTGTCGGCGTTATCTTCGACGGGTTCCCGCGAACCAGTGAGCAGGCCGTGGCGTTGGATGCGGCAATGGCGGAGCATCACACCAACATCGACGCGGTACTCTATCTACGGGTGCCGAAGGATGTGCTGTTGCGCCGCATCGCCGGGCGTCAGACGTGCAAAACCTGCGGGGCGACCTTTAATATCTATTATTTCCCATCCCACCGACCGGGAATTTGTGATGCCTGTACAGGCAAGCTCTATCAGCGTAGCGACGACTCGATTGAGACGGCCGAACACCGGCTGGATGTCTACTTCGAGCTGACGATGCCGCTGATCGAGTACTATCAGCGCCAAGGGCTGCTGCACGAGATTGATGGCCAGCGTGAGATATCGCTGGTCACAGAATCAATGCTGCTTGCGTTGAAGATCAATCCTGAGCTGACGGTGCCATCGAAGGAGTGATATGTCCAAAAAAAAGGACGTGATCGAGATGGAAGGTACGATCACGGAGCCTCTCCCAAATGCAATGTTCCGGGTAGAGCTTGAGAACGGCCACGAGGTGCTGGCGCATATCTCGGGCAAGATGCGGATGAACTATATTCGTATTCTTAAAGGTGATCGGGTGTTGGTTGAGCTTTCACCCTATGACCTAACGCGCGGTCGGATCACGTATCGCTACAAGTAACGTCTATCTGCTGTTGAAACGAATACAGCATCCGGCGGCGTATGCGTCGCCCTAGGGAGGTGGATTGTGAAGGTTCGAGCTGCGGTCAAGCCGCGCTGTGAGTACTGCAAGGTGATCAAGCGCAAGGGCGTGATTCGGGTGATCTGCTCACGCACCCCCAAGCACAAGCAGCGCCAGGGCTAGTTGGCGGCATTTGGCAGTTGGCGGTCTCTCGCCTGGCTGCGTGAGATGCGAGTAGTCGGGTGGAGAGTAATCGCGAGCGGCTCGTGGCCGTCGCTGATAGCGTTCATACGAGGAAGTTCATGGCACGTATCGCTGGGGTGGATATTCCCCGCAACAAAAAGATCGAGATCTCGATCCGGTATATCTTCGGGATCGGCCCCTCGAATGGTCTGGATGTGCTGCGCAAGGCCAATGTGAACCCCGAGACGCGGGTGCGCGACCTCACCGAAGAAGAGGTCGGCCGGATCCGTGAGGTTGTCGACCGCGAGTATCGCGTCGAGGGCGACCTGCGCCGTGAGGTGCAGCTGAATATTAAGCGGCTGATGGATATCGGCTGCTACCGTGGCCTACGCCATCGCCGTGGGATGCCGGTACGCGGCCAGCGCACCCGTACCAACGCACGCACGCGACGCGGGCGCAAGGGCCAGGCGATCGGCATTAAGAAGAAGGCGAAGAAGTAGAAGCAGCGACGGCGGAACTATGCACAGGTGGGCGGAGTATGCCTGCCTGTGCCCGCTGTGTGTTAAGGAGATATCTATGCCCCCGAAAGGTCAGAAGGCTACTGCGGCGGCAGCTCGTCAGCGCGGTCGGCGGCGTGAGCGAAAGAACGTCCCGCGCGGCCAGGCGCACGTGCTGAGCACCTTCAATAATACGATCGTGACGATCACCGACCCCTCGGGCGCGGTGGTTTGCTGGGCGAGTGCCGGCCAGGGCGGCTTTAAGGGTTCACGCAAGAGTACGCCCTACGCGGCTCAGGTTACGGCGGACAGCGCCGCCCGCAAGGCCATGGATAACGGGATGCGCTCGATTGAGGTGTTTGTGAAGGGTCCCGGCTCGGGCCGCGAGGCGGCGATCCGCTCGCTCCAGGCCGCAGGTCTCCAGGTATCTGCGATCACCGACGTGACGCCGATCCCACACAACGGCTGCCGCCCACCCAAGCGTCGCCGCGTGTAGGCTGGCGGACAGAGCCGGCAGGATGATCGTGGATGGAACCGCAGGGCAAGAGCCCGGGCGCCCGCCACGGTAGCAGTGCGGATTTGGCTCCGCCTCGCAAGCGCCCATCCCCCGGCGAGCAGATGATAGGATATGGCGGGCCAGCGGCTCGCACACATATGGAGGCATTGATCTAGCATGGCGCGTTATCATGGCCCCGTTGGGAAAATTAGTCGCCGCCTTGGCATCGGTATCACCGAGAAGGGGCAGCGCATCCTCAATAAGCGCTCGTATCCCCCAGGGCAGCACGGCCCGAATGCGCGGCGCCGCCAGGTGTCCGACTACGGGCTCCAGCTGCTGGAGAAGCAGAAGGTCAAGTTTATGTACGGCGTGCTGGAGCGGCAGTTCCGCCGGGTGTTTGAGCAGGCGGCGCGGCGCAGCGGCGTCACCGGCGAGTACCTGCTCAGCCTGCTGGAGCGGCGGCTCGATAATGTGGTCTATCGGCTGGGCATCGGAGCCACCCGCGCACAGGCGCGGCAACTCGTGTCCCACGGCCATATTATGGTCGATGGCCGCAAGACAAATATCCCCTCCTACACGCTGAAAGTTGGCCAAGTGATCACGGTGCGCGCTGAGAGTCGGCGTCGCGCCTACTTTAAGAATCTGGTCGATAGCGGTGATCTTACCAAGTATCGGGCGCCCGACTGGCTGCGCCTCAGCGCCGCTGATCTCTCCGGCACGATTGTTGCGCTGCCGCGCCGCGAAGACGCCGAGGCTGGGATTAACGAGCAGCTGATCGTTGAGTTCTACAGCCGGTGAGAGCTCTTGTGGATGGTAGGTTGCAGATGGTCGATTGTGGAACGCTCTGCAATCTACCATCTGCGATCTGAGATCCTCAAAGCTTTAAGGAGGCTTTCCGTGCTTGATATCGCCATGCCCAAAATAGAGGTTGTGCAGGCGGCTGAGAACTATGGGCGCTTCAAGATCGAGCCGCTTGACCCGGGGTACGGCCATACGCTAGGCAATGCGCTACGCCGCGTGCTGCTCTCGTCAATCCCCGGCTCGGCGATCACGAAGATAAAGATCGATGGAGTGTTTCATGAGTTCTCGACCATTGAAGGCGTAAAAGAAGACGTTACCGAGATTGTACTCAATATCAAAGGCGTCCGGCTGCGTTCCTACGCCGAGCGCCCGGTGAAGGTGCTCATGACGAAGCGCGGCCCTGGCATCGTCACCGCCGCCGACATCGACGCACCCAGCAATATCGAACTGGTCAACCCGAAGCACTACATCTGTACGCTCGACTCGGATACGGCTCGCCTTGAGATCGAGATGACGGTCGAGCGCGGCCGAGGCTATGTCTCAGCCGACATGCGCGATGTGCTGCCGATCGGGGAGATCCCGGTCGATGCGATCTTCACGCCGGTGCCCCGCGTGAACTATGTGGTCGAGAATACGCGCATCGGCCAAGCTACCGACTTTGACCGACTGCTGCTTGAGATCTGGACGGATGGCACGGTGAAGCCAGGCGACGCACTGAGCCACGCGGCGCAGGTGTTGGTGCAGTATAGCCAGACGATTGCGGACTTTAACCGCCTCGCCGTCGATGAAGAGATATTGCCGGCACCGAGCGGGATGGCAATCCCAGCGGATATCTACGATACGCCGATTGAAGATCTGGATCTGTCGACCCGCACCTACAACTGTCTGAAGCGCGCCGACATCACGAAGGTGGGCCAGGTGCTGCAGATGGATGAGAAGGCGCTGCTCTCCGTGCGTAATCTGGGGCAGAAGTCGATGGAGGAGATCCGTGATCGGCTCGTCGAGCGCGGCTATATCTCGCGACCCGTGGGTGGCACGAGTGATGAGGGCGAGCCGGCGGCGCTTGAGCCGGCCAGCACAGAGCAGATCTAGGCAACAGGCAACCGATAACAGGCAACGGGATCCTGAGGCACCCCATAGTATGGAGGGGGGCACCCTGGCTCCTAGAGCTGCAAGGATAGGACAATGCGACACCGACACGCTGGGAAACTGCTCGGTCGCTCGTACGAGCACCGCAAGGCACTCTACCGCAACCTGATGATCGCCCTGATCGATCATCGCCGCATCCAGACGACCCTGGCGAAGGCAAAGGCGGTGCAGCCGGAAATGGAGCGGCTGATCACTATCGCTCGCGAGGACACCCACCATGCGCGCCGTATGGCGCTCTCGAAGCTGGATAGCAAGATTGCCATGCGCAAGCTGTTCACCTTTGCGCCGCAGGAATACTCCGGACGCAACGGCGGCTACACGCGCATCACTAAGATCGGCCCACGGCTCGGCGACGGCGCCGAGATGGCGCTGATCGAGTTGGTCTAGCTTACCCCATGCGAAACATCGCCCTGCGCTTGGCCTATGATGGGACTGACTTTGTCGGGTCGCAGTATCAGAACCAGGGACGCACGGTGCAGGGCGCCTTAGAGCAGGCGTGGGAGGAGTTGACCCAGGAGCGGCGACGCATCACCCTCGCCGGTCGTACTGACGCCGGGGTTCACGCCGCAGGGCAGGTGGCCAATATCCTTACGGAGACGCCCCACTCGCCCAGGACTATCCTGCGCGGGATGAATGCAAAACTGCCGGAGGATGTGGCGATCCAGGCGGTGCGCGATGTTGGACAGGACTTCCACGCACGGCACTCGGCAAACCGGCGGGCCTATCGCTACTTGATTGACAATAACGATGCCTGGCTGCCGACACTTCGTAACTATGTGCTGTACGTTGAGCAAAAGCTCGACGTGGCGGCAATGGCAGCGGCCCTGCCGTATCTGGAGGGGACACACGACTTCACGTCGTTCTCAGCCCTCGTGCCCGACCAGCGCTCGACCGTGCGAACCTGCTACACGGCGCGGCTGAGCGAGATCGAGCTATTTGGCAGGCGGCTGATCGCAATCGACCTAGCGGCAAACGCCTTCTTGCAGCACATGGTGCGGGTCATCGTCGGCACGGCGCTGCTGGTCGGCCGGCGGAAGATCAGCCCCGAGGGGTTTCGGGATATTCTGGAGGGGCGAGATCGTAAGGCCGCCGGGCCAACCACCGTCGCCCACGGGCTCACCCTCGTGTCGGTCGGCTACCCGGCGGGTACACTACGCTGGGACGACGAAGGCGGCGGCGCGTCCGATGCTCCAGCAGGCAGATCCTGGTCTGCCGACATATAATAGCTTTTGCGGTCGGGTGGGCCGTGGTGCGGCACGGCCGGCAACCAGACACAACACAAGGATAGCAGCTGTGAAGACCTACCATCAAACGCATTCCGAAATCCAGCGCGACTGGCTGCTGGTCGATGCCAACGACCAAGTTGTTGGTCGGCTCGCCACCCAGATCGCGACGCTCCTGCGCGGCAAGCATAAGCCGACCTTCACGCCCTCGCTGGATAACGGCGATTTCGTGATCGTGGTAAACGCCGAGAAGATCAAGATCATGGGCCGCAAGGCCGATCAGAAGGTCTACTACCGCCACTCCGGCTATCCCGGCGGCATTAAGGCCACGCCCTACAAGATGATGCTCTCCAAGCATCCTGACCGCATCCTGCGCATTGCCGTGAAGGGGATGCTGCCCAAGAACCGCATGGGCCGTCATCTGATGGCGAAGCTGCGGATCTACGCCGGAATGAACCACCCGCACGCCGCCCAGCAGCCAAAGGTCTGGACGCCACGCTAAGTAAGGAGATAGTTTGATGGATGCGAAGCGCTACTACCAGGGCACCGGGCGGCGGAAGACGTCAGTCGCACGGGTGCGCCTATTCCCCGGCAGCGGGGAGTTCGTGGTGAACGGACGGAACACAGAGGACTACTTCGGGATGCGCGACCTGCTCCAGCGCAATATCCGCCATCCGCTGGCCATCACCAATAATCTGAGCAGCTTCAATGTGCTGGTGAAGGTGAAGGGCGGCGGCGTCGCCAGTCAGGCCGGCGCGGTGCGTCACGGCATCGCCCGCGCACTGCTCGATCTTGATGGAGATCTGCGGGCGGTGCTGAAGAAGGCTGGCTTCCTCACCCGCGACCCGCGTATGAAGGAGCGCAAAAAGGTTGGCCTGAAGCGCGCGCGCAAGGCGCCGCAGTACACCAAGCGGTAGAGCCTGCCGAGGCAGCTATGTAACGATAGGGGGTGGGTTTCAGGGAGGGCTTCGCCTTCCTTGGCCCTCCCCTCTTTCATATTTATGCGCGTTATTACTGGTAAAGCCAAAGGTCATACGTTGAAGGCCCCCAAGGGCCTGGGCACGCGCCCGATGCTCGATAAGGTCAAGGGGTCACTCTTCTCGATCTTGGAGGGCTATGGGCCGATCCGTGGGCGCGTCCTCGACCTCTATGCGGGGACGGGATCGCTCGGGATCGAGTGCCTCTCGCGAGGTGCCAGCGCGGCAGACTTTGTCGAGCAGAGCGCCCACGTGTGCGCGATTATTGTCGACAACCTGCGCCATACCAAGCTCGACGCGCTCGGCAAGGTGCATAATGTGCCGGTAGATCGTTTTTTGCAGGGCCATCGGGGTGTTGGGCACTATGATATAATTGTGATGGATCCACCCTACGCCGACCCGCAGATCGAGAATACGATCATGACCGTGGCGACGATACAGGTCGGGCACCCCGGCAGCCTGCTGATCGTCGGGCACTCGGCGCGCGTCCCGCTGGCAGATAGCTACCCGCTGCTGACACGTATCAAGTTCCGGCGCCTTGGGGACTCCTGCTTCTCGATCTTTGAACTTGGCACCGGCTCAGAAGCCGAGGCCGCATAGCGGCTCACGTGCCGATGGCCTCTTCGGGCCACCAGCGGCCCCGCAAAATCTAACCCTATGCGTATTGCCGTATACCCAGGCAGCTTCGACCCGATCACCTACGCGCACCTGGATATTGCCGCGCGGGCGTGCCGGGTGTTCGACCGCGTGGTGATGAGCGTCTTCGACCAGCCTAAGAAAAACTTGCTCTTCAGTACCGAGGAGCGCCTGGATCTGCTGCGCGAGGCGACCCAGCACATGCCTGGGGTTGAGGTGGCCAGCTACAGCGTGATCACGGTGGACTTCGCCCGCGCGATCGGCGCATGCGCCCTCGTGCGTGGGATGCGGACGGTCAGCGACTTCGAGGCCGAATTTCAGATGTCCCAAATTAATCGGTCGCTCGATGCGGAGATCGAGGTGGTACTCTTGGCGTCCAGCCTGAGGTACGGGCACGTCAGCTCAAGCGCGGTACGCGAGATGGCTGGCCTGGGCCGTGACCCTGTGGAGTTTGTGCCGCCGCACGTGGTCGCGGCGCTGCGCCAGAAGTTCGCGCAAAGGGGGTGACGGCCATCGAACTGGACGATTTGATCGACGAGGTGGAGGATGCGCTGGCAGAGGGCCGGCGGGTGCCGTTTAGCGGACGCCTGCTGGTAGACGAGGAGCGCATTCTAGACATCATCGATCGGATGCGGGTCGCCATTCCTGAGGAGCAGAAGCGGGCGCGGCGGATCATCCAGGAGCAGGAGCGGCTGATCGCCGAGGCGCAGGCGCGGGTGCAGCAGGTTCTCGATGAGCGCGGGCTGCTGGAGGCGATCAACACGGAGCGTGCGCGGCTGCTCCAGCAGGCCGAGCATGAGGCCGCACAGGTGCGCGCAGGTGCCGATGAGTACGCGCGGCAGGTACTTGAGGAAATCGACGAGCGCCTGATGAAGCTGGTGACGAGCGTGCGCAATGGGTTGAGCGCCCTTGGCAGCAATGCGTCGGTGCCTGAGCATTAGACGGCGAGCCTGCGACGCGCTTGACAATAGCAAGGCCCCTGGCCTATAATGCGGCGTTTGTAGCGCATGGCAGCAGCGCCGTATACGGATATGTCAACCATCAAGTTTAATGTCGCGCAGTTGCTGCGCGAGATGATCGGCGCTCGGCGCGACTATACCTTCACGGAAGAGGCGCTCCCGCTCGATGATCAATTGGTGTTGCGCGGGATCAGCGGTGATGTGCGCTTCATGCGTACGGTTACGGGGGTCTATGCCCACGTGCGTGCGCGCGGTGTGGTGGAGATGATCTGTGTGCGCTCGCTGGAGCCGTTCGACTACCCGGTCAAGGTGGACTTCAGCGACGAGTTCCACTCGGTCGTGGATGTGATGAACGGCGATGGGCTGCCTGAGCCAACCGAAGACGACCCATACCTGCTCAGTGAGTTGCATATGGCCGACGTCGGTGACGCGATCCGGGACTACACGCTGCTGGAGTTGCCGATCAACCCGGTCAGCCTGGCGTATCGCGACAAGCCGGTGAGCTACACGGTTCAGTCCGACGGCATTGAGGACGAGCAGACGGACGACATTGTGGACAGCCGGTTCGAGGCGCTGAGAGCCTGGGCGGCGCAGCAGAACAACAAGCAGAGCAGGAGTTAAAACATTCATGGGTGCACTACCAAAACGAAAAGTGTCGCGCCATCGCCGTGGCAACCGCCGCCAGCACCTGGCGCTCAGCGCGCCGACGCTGGTGACCTGCCCGAAGTGCGGCAACCTGATGCGCGCACACGTCGCCTGTCAGGACTGCGGCACCTACAAGGGGCGTCAGGTGATCGCCATTGCCACCAAAACCACTGATAGCCGCTAGGGTTCAGCCCTCCTGCGATAGCGTGATGGCGAGCGAGGGGCGACCGGCCGGTGTTCTCACCGCGTCGGCCGCCCCTTGCATGTAGTGAAAGGCAGCGAAGCAGTGAGTAGCTCACGCTATGCGGCGATCATTGGCTGGGGCATGGCGGTTCCGCAGCAGGTGGTCACCAACGAGGATCTCGCCCGGAGGATCGACACCACCGACGAGTGGATTCGCTCGCGCACCGGGATCACCGAGCGGCGCGTCGCCGAGTCCGGTGTGTTCACCTCGACCCTGGCGACCGCCGCAGGCCGCGAGGCCATGGAGCGGGCGGGGGTGACGCCAGGCGAGATCGACATGGTGATCGTGGCCACATGCACGCCCGACCGGCCATTCCCGGCGACGGCATGTGCAGTCCAGGCCAATCTCGGCATCACACGCGCCCCCGCCTTCGACATCGCCGCCGCATGTAGCGGGTTCGTCTACGGGATGAGCGTGGCCACCGGGATGATCAGGAGCGGCATGAGCCGCCGCCTGCTCCTGATCGCCGCCGATATCTTCACTCACCTGATCGATTGGAGCGACCGCAATACCTGTGTACTCTTTGGTGATGGGGCCGGGGCCGTGGTACTCCAGGCCACTGAGGAGCGGCTGGGGCTGCTCAGCGCGCAGATCGGCGCGGATGGCGGGGGCGAGACGATGATGGCGGTTGATGCCGGGGGCACACGCATGCCGGCCACCGCCGATCTGCTCGCTCAGGGGAGGCAGTACGTCTACATGAACGGCCGCGAGATCTTTAAGCACGCGGTGCGCGAGATGTGCGACTCGGCCACGCGCGTGGTGGAAGAAGCCGGGCTGAGCCTCAGTGATATCAGCCTGGTCATCCCACACCAGGCCAATGTGCGGATCATCGACGCTGTGACGAAGCGGCTTGGGTTGCCCGCCGACCGGGTGGTGGTCAACCTCACCCGCTACGGGAACACTTCGGCTGCATCGGTGCCAATCGCCCTGTATGAGGCGGTGCAGCAGGGCCGGGTGAAGGATGGCGACTATCTGCTGCTCACAGCATTTGGCGGCGGGCTGACCTGGGGATCGACAGTGATACGCTGGGGCAAGCCATAGTGCGCTATCGCGCAGGGAATAGAGAATAGGTAACCGATGAGTATTGCATGGGTATTTCCAGGCCAGGGCTCGCAGGCCGTTGGCATGGGCCACGACATCTACGAACACTTCCCTGTGGCCCGTGCTATCTTTGATCAGGCCGACGATCTTTTGGACATGCCGTTGAGCAGCCTGTGCTTCGAGGGGCCGGAAGCGGATCTGATCGCGACAGAGAACGCCCAGCCGGCGCTGCTGACGGTCAGCACGGCGCTGCTGCGCGTGCTCGAGGATCTCGGCGGGGAGCGGCTGGCCCGCCCACAGGCGGTGGCCGGACACAGCCTCGGCGAGTATTCGGCGCTGGTTGCCGGAGGCGCGCTCGACTTCCCCACCGCCCTGCGGCTGGTGCGGCGGCGCGGCGAGCTAATGGCCGAGGCTCACGAGGGCAGCATGGCCGCCGTGATTGGTCTGGCCCAGGAGATCCTTGAGGAGATCTGCCAGAGCGTCAGCACCCCGCCAGAGGGCGAGGTGAGCGCGGCTAGCAGCACCGTGGTGGTGGCGAACTATAACGCCCCCGACCAACTGGTGATCAGCGGGGGCGCGCTGGCGGTGGAGCGCGCATCGCTGCAAGCGCGGGAGCGTGGGGCAAAACGAGTGCTGCCGCTCAGAGTGAGCGCCGCCTTTCATTCGCCGCTGATGACCCAAGCGGCTGAAGGCATGGCCCACGAGCTGGCACGTGCCGATGTGCGCGACCTGGGCGTGCCGTTGATCGCAAATGTGACCGCCCTGGAGCTGCGTGGGGCCGCCGAGGTGCGGCGCGAGGCGGTGGCGCAGGTGGTGGCCCCCGTACGCTGGATCGCCTCGATCCAGGCGATGGTGGCGATGGGATGTACGACCTTTGTGGAGATCGGGCCTGGCAAAGTCCTCACCGGCCTTATTCGACGCATCGCACCTCAGGCGCGAACGGTGACAATGAGCACTGCGGCCGATGTGCGGGCGTTTGTAGCAGAGAGCAGCTGATGTCGCTTCAAGATCAGGTTGCAATAGTCACTGGCGCATCACGTGGGATTGGCCGGGCGGTGGCTCTCGATCTAGCTCGCCAGGGGGCCAGCGTGCTGATCAACTATCAGCGCAACGCGGCGGCCGCCGAGGAGGTGGTGGCGCACATCCGTGAGGCAGGCGGCGATGCAGTCGCCCACTGTGCCGATGTGAGCGACGAGGCTGCCGTCGCGTCGATCTTCGAGACAACCCTTTCACGCTGGGGCCGCCTCGATATTCTTGTGAGCAACGCTGGGGCCACCGTTGATGCCCCGCTGATGCGGCTCAAGCCCGAACAGTGGCACCATGTGATCGAGACCGATCTGACCTCGGTGTTCCTGTGCTGTCGGGCGGCCCTGCCGGCGATGCGAAGCCGCAAGTACGGGCGGATCATCACCATGGGTTCGCTGGCCGGACTGGCAGGTAATGTCGGGCAGACAAGCTACGCAGCGGCGAAGGCCGGCCTGGTGGGTTTCACGCGGGCGCTGGCGCGCGAGGTGGCCGCCGAGGGGATCACCGCAAATGTCGTTGCGCCAGGCTATATCGACACCGACTTTGTGGATAATATCTCGCCCGCGATCCGAGAGTGGGCGATCAACATCATCGCCATGCGCCGCTTTGGCACGACCGATGAGGTTGCGGCTGCGGTGAGCTTTCTGGCCTCACCACGGGCCTCGTATATCACCGGACATGTGCTGACGCTCGATGGCGGATGGGTAATGCCGTAGGAGGGCGCGATGGATTTCACGGGGCAAGTGGCGATCGTCACCGGCGGATCGCGGGGGATTGGACGAGCGGTGGTGTGCGACCTCGCCCGCCGGGGCGTAAAGGTGCTGTTCTGCTACCGTGAGCGCACGGAGGCGGCGGACGAGACTCTGGCGCTGGTGCGGGATGCCGACGGTGTGGCCGAGGCCATCCAGGCCGATGTGGCCAATCCGGCGACGGGGACTGCGCTGGTGCAGGCGGTGATAGAGCGCTGGGGACGGCTAGACATCCTGGTGAACTGCGCCGGCCGCGCAAGCTACGGCCCGATCGAGGAGATGAGTACCGCGCGCTGGCGCGATGTGATCGCCACGAATCTGACGGGCGTGTACCACACCTGCCGGGCGGCCATGCGACCGATGATGCAGCGGCGCTACGGGCGGATTGTGAACCTCTCGGCGCTCCACGCCAACGGCGGGTTCCCTGGCCAGGCCGACTACTCAGCGGCCACAGCGGGCGTGCAGGGCTTCACGCGCTCGCTGGCCCGCGAGGCGGCCGCGTGGTCGATCACGGTGAACTCGGTGGCACCGGGCTTTGTACAAACAGAGATGCTCGACCCGCTGCCGGGCGAGGTACGAGCGTGGGGCGAGGGGATCATCGCGATGCGCCGTGCCGGACGCCCCGAGGAGGTCGCGGCAGCGGTGGTCTTCTTGTCATCCTCAATGGCCTCCTACATCACCGGGCACGCCCTCGCCGTCGATGGCGGCTGGAGAATGGCGGGGTAGATACTGAGGCGCTGAGACCGAAGCGAACGCGAAGAGGGGCCGCAGGCACAAATGCCTGCGGCCCCTCTTCGCACGTTACTTTTTGGGTTTTCCTACCTTACTTTTACTGGTCTTGCTACGTCCGTTCGAAGTCCGTCGTCGTCCATCCGCCGAGCGTACAGGGAGTCCGTCTTCCGATCGTACAAGCTTGACACCCCAAGAGACCAACCCCGCCGTCTGTGTCCTCCTGCCCACCTACTCATCCGTGCAGACCCTCAGCTGCCCTCCAATCAGCGCGGTTGCCGCCCCCTGCTCTGCGGCGGTGCGTCGGCAGTCGCTGTGTCGGCTTTTGCCTTTGGGTATGGCTCCGATCTCTGCGTAGGATTCTTGTTTTGTTCCTTACGCTGTGAGCTTTGCGCTGGAGGTGGCCATCTCGCTCGCACAGCATCCGACCGCTACATCAGCGATCCGGCGCTTGTTTGTTAGTTTCCCTGGCGAGGCAGCGCCTGCCATTTCCCCTAACGTACGCTTCGCCTCTACAAATCGCTTTACACTAGAGGCTAACGCTTGCCATCTGGCCACACATATTCGGCTGTACAGGTTCACTGGTCGGTTGCTGTTCTCTTGAGGCTTCGTGGCTATAATAGCACTGTGACGCATTAAAATCAAGTAGTTAATCGTGAATTAACGATAATGGAGCAAGATCGCCGGGTGATTCGGCGATCTATGGCGGCATAATGCCAAATGTGTACGGGGGTGTAGTAATTTCTAGTGTAAAGTGTTTTTTGTGCTATCAGCAGCGACGCGCTCGGCAACGGCCTTACCGGAGAGGAGTACCAGCGGGATTCCGCCGCCGGGGTGGGTGCCGCCACCGACAAAGTACAGATTGCGGAGTCCGTGGGCGCGCAGGGGTGGGCGCATAAACGCCGAGAACGGGTTATTCGAGGAGAGACCGTAGATCGCACCACCTGCAGCGTTATAGTGGCCCTGGATATCATCCGGGGTCCAGATCTGCTGATAGACAATATGACGGCGCAGGTCGTCTAGGCCCATGCGCTCTAGCTTGGCCAACACCAGATCGCGGTAGGGTTCAGCCTCGCGCTGCCAGCGAACCCGCCGGCCAAGGGCGGGCGCGTTGACGAGGACGAAGAGGTTCATGTGGCCGGGCGGGGCGTGCTGCGGATCGCTCAGGCAGGTGGTGGCCACATACACCGTGGGGTCAACAGCGGGGACGCCCTTCTGGAAGATCGCCTGGAACTCGCGGGGGTAGTCGGCGCTGAAGAAGATATTGTGGTGGGCCAACTGCGCGTAGGTGCGGTCCACCCCCAGAAAAAGCAGGTAGCCGCTACAGGATGGCTCCAGGCGGGCGAGGCGGCGCGCGGTGTGCGCGTGACCGGGCACGAGAGCCGCATAGGCGTAGCGCGGGTCGGCGTTGACGATCACGCGGGCCGCAGGGATACGCTCACCGCATGCCAGGCGCACCCCGTGGGCGGCACCGCCAGCGAGCAGCACCTCGGCCACGGTGGCACCGGTGCGTACTCGCACGCCCAGTTCTTCGGCGAGGCGCAGCAGGGCGCAGCCAAGGGCATACATCCCGCCGCGCACGTACCAGCCGCCCTCGGCAAACTCGATGTAGGCGATCACATTGAAGGTGGCTGGCGAGAGGTAGGGCGACGAGCCGTTGTAGGTAGCGTAACGGTTGAAGATCTGGCGCAGGTAGGGGCTGCGGAAGTAGGCGCGCACCGCCGCATCCACGCTGCGCAGCGAGTCGATCTGCGGGCCGTCACGCAGCAGCCGGGGCGTGAGCAGCTCGGAGATGCCGTCGAAGGGCTTGAGCAGGAAGTTGTCGGCCACGGCGGCGTAGATCCGGGCGCTGTAGGCGAGGAAGCGGAAGAAGCTGGGGACATCGCGCGGGCTGATGCGCTCGATCTCCTGGATGAGCTGGGGCAGGCGCTGCCAGGCGTGAAAGATCGTGCCATCGGGCCACGTATAGCGACAGGTCGGCTCGATCTGATCGAGGCTGAGATAATCCTCCATGCGCCGACCGACGGCGGCGAAGAGATCACGGATGACCCAAGGCATCGTCAGCAGCGAGGGGCCGGTGTCGAAGGTGTAGCCCTGCGCCTGGACGAGGTTAAGCTTGCCGCCGACGCGCACATTCTTCTCAAGGAGCAAGACGGAGTGGCCGACGGCGGCCAGGCGGATAGCGGCGGCCAGGCCACCAAGGCCGGCACCGACGATGATGGTCTGATCATTCACAGGTGTTACACACCACATACGTAGGGGCGACGCATCAGCCGAACCGATGCCGCAAGCAGCGG
>CAISPW010000417.1 GCA_903887465.1 uncultured Oscillochloris sp.
CTGGCGCTTTGCGCCAGGTTCATGTCCTGCTGCTACGCCCGTACATGGGCAAGGAGGATTAATCCCGCCGACATGCCGGCGGATTAATCCCGTCGGCGGGGCCGGGGCCGGTCGCGGTCGCCGCCGGGGCCGCTGCGGGGCGGGCCGCCACGGTCGCCGCCGCCATCGCGTGCGCGCGGTGCCGCGCCAGCGGCCTTGCGGTCATCGGCGGACTCGCCGGTGAGGACAGCGCGGCGGCTCAGGCTGATCTTGCCGCTCATGCGATCCACATCGATCACCATCACGTTGATCTCGTCGCCGAGCTGCAGCACATCCTCGACGTTCTCCACCCGCGACTCAGCCAGTTCCGACACGTGGACCATGCCGTCCTTGCCGGGGAGGATGTTCACAAACGCGCCGAAGGGCTTGATGCTGACCACCTTGCCCAGGAAGACATCGCCGATCTTGGCCTCGCGGGTCAGGCCCTCGACCATCGCGACGGCCCGCTTGGATGCCTCGCCGTCGGCGGTGGCGATAAACACCCGGCCATCATCCTCCACATCAATCTGGGCTCCGGTGGCCTCGATGATGCTGCGGATCGTCTTGCCGCCGGGGCCGATCAGGGCACCGATCTTCTCAACCGGGATCTGCACCGTGATGATCCGTGGCGCGAAGGGCGAGAGATCCTCGCGCGGGGCGCTGATCACCGCATTCATCTTGCCGAGGATGAACAGGCGGCCATCGCGGGCCTGGGCGAACGCCTGGCGCATGATCTCGAAGGTGATCCCGGTGGTCTTGATGTCCATCTGTAGGCCGGTGATACCCTCGGAGGTACCGGCGACCTTAAAGTCCATATCGCCGAGGTTATCCTCAAGTCCCTGAATATCGGTGAGTACCTTCCAGCGACCATCGGGGTCGGTGATCAGGCCCATGGCCACACCGGCCACCGGGCGCTTGATCGGCACACCGGCGTCCATCAGGCTAAGGGACGATCCGCAGACCGAGGCCATCGACGAGGATCCGTTGGAGGAGAGCACCTCGGAGACGAGGCGCATGGTGTAGGGGAAATCATCGAGGCTCGGCAGCACCGCGAGAAGCGAGCGCTCAGCCAGCGCGCCGTGGCCGATGTCGCGGCGGCGCGGCGAACCCATGCGCTTGGACTCGCCGGTGCTGAAGGGCGGGAAGTTGTAGTGGTGGATGTAGCGCTTGCTGGTCTCAATGCCCAGGTCGTCGAGGCGCTGCTCATCGCCGGGCGAGCCGAGGGTGGTGACGGTGAGCACCTGGGTTTGCCCACGGTGGAACAGGCCCGTGCCGTGGACGCGCGGGATCACCCCGACATCCACCGTAATCGGGCGGATCTCGGTGGTGGCGCGGCCATCGACGCGGATGCCCTCATCGAGGATGGCGTTGCGCACCTCCTCCTTGAGCAGCTTCTCGAACGCCTTGCTGACCTCCTTGACGCGGGCGGGCAGCTCCTCCTCGGGCTCATCGGCGCTGAAGTTGGTCACAACCTCGGCCTTGAGGGCGGCGGTGCGATCCTCGCGCTCCTGCTTATTGCTGCTGCGCACAGCCTCGCGCAGACGACGGCCCATCCAGGCGCTCACCGAATCCTCCAGGGAGGTATCGATCGCCGGGGCGACGAACTCGCGCTTGGCCCGGCCGCAGAGCCGCGCCAGCTCTTCCTGCATCTCGCAGAGCTGCTTGCAGATCGCGTGGCCCTGGATAACCGCGTCGAGCAACTCGTCCTCGGTAAGCTCTTCGGCCCCAGCCTCCACCATCAGCACGGCGTCCTTGGTACCGGCCACCACCAGGTCAAGGCGGCTCTTGTCCAGATCGGCCATGGGCGGGTTGGCCACCAGCTTGCCGTCGATGTGCGCCATCTGCACCGCGCCGACCGGCCCCTTGAAGGGGATGTCGCTGATCGCCAGGGCCGCCGAGGCACCGATGATCGCCATCGGGCCGGGGTCATTCACCATGTCGATCGAGAAGGTGGTGATGATGACCTGCACCTCGTTGAGGTAGCCCTTGGGAAAAAGCGGGCGCAGCGGGCGGTCGGTCAGGCGCGAGGTGAGGATGGCCGTCGTGGTGGGCCGGCCCTCGCGCTTAAAGAAGTTGCCGGGGATCTTCCCGGCTGAGTACATGCGCTCCTCATAATCGACGGTGAGCGGGAAGAAGTCGATCCCCTCGCGGGGCTCCTTGGCCCCCACCACCGTCGCCAGGAGTACCGTGTCGCCATAGCGCACCGTCACCGCGCCATCGGCCTGCTCGGCAAAGCGGCCGGCCTCGATGGTCAGGGTGCGACCGGCAATCTCGGCGCTTACGGTATGGACGTGACGTTCGGTCATCTGAATGTATTCCTCCGGGTATGGTACAGTTCGGCCACTGTGGCCGGGCCGTCGGCACGTGCCGGCGGTCGATGCCGGAGGGGGGTTCGGCACTGGAGACTACAAACAGCCCGCCGGCCCTTTGCACGCTCCAATCCCGAACGACCGCCCCCGGATGAAATGCACGAGAGCACTGGCGAACGCGCTCGCCAGTGCCCTCTCAGACTACGATGCTACTTGGCATGGGCTCCCAGGCTAACGGCGCAAGCCAAGGCGCTCGATGACACTGCGGTAGCGATCTCTATCACGGCTCTGGAGATAGTTCAGCAGGCGGCGACGGCGACCGACCAGCTTGAGCAGGCCGCGCCGCGAGTGATGATCGTGGATGTGCGTGCGCAGATGATCGATCAACTGGTTGATCCGCTCAGTGAGCAGCGCCACCTGAACCTCAGGAGATCCGGTGTCGTTGCCGTGTACCTGATAGTCACCAATGATCGAGCCTTTTTCGTCTTTTTCAAGCGCCACGGGAGTGCCTCCTCCGGTAATCGCGCGCAGGCCGGCGCAGCCTGGCGTTCTGCTAGTAAAGCGGTGCGATTATAACATATCTCTACAGAAACCGCCAAAAGTTGTAGCCGCGTAACCAGGGCGGTTGCAACGTCGCCTCCGGCGGGGGTTTGGGGGTGGCAACGCCACCCCCGAACGATCTTTTTTGGTTGGTTTTTGGCGGCTTTGCCGCTAGA
>CAISPW010000418.1 GCA_903887465.1 uncultured Oscillochloris sp.
CCGCCCACTGCCAACGCTCCTCCTATGGTAGCACCTTCCACGCCCGCAGAGATGTGGGTAAAGATATGCCGCTTGCGGGGGGGCTAGGGGGGGTAAATATGCCAAGAGTGTAAAGTAAACTCGGCCCCTCTGAAACATGCCTTAGATTGCAATCTACAATCCAAAATCACCAATCCAAAATCATCAGCGTCGTCCGCGTCCCGCCTCGCGGATGGCGTGAAGATTGACGACCTCGGCGACTTCGTAGCGCGGCGGGATGGCTCCGGCGACGGGGCGGATGTTGAGCGCGGGCAGGAAATAGCCGCTGCGCCCGTGCAACTCGGCGAGCAGGGCCAGCGCCAGCGGCGCGAGTCCCGGTGGATTGATGAGCAGCGGCGTGGTCTGCCACTCTGTCGGGCTGAGTCCGGCAGCGTCAGCCATCGCGGCGGCGATCTCCGCCATCGGCAGGCTACGATCAACGTGCGTGGGCACCTCGCGCACCTCGGGAGCCTCGCCCAGCAGGGCGAGAACCTGAGCACGCTGATCGGCGGTAAGGGGATGCGCGTAGTTGAGTAGGATCATGGGGCAATCTCCGTGAGCGTAGGGAACTGAACTGGCTCGCGACCAAGTTTGAGCGCGGAGCGAGCAGCGTTGATCAGTGTGTGTAGATGGGCGTGTAGGTCGGTGTAATCGGCTTGATACAAAGGTATGTTGCCGTGGGCCAGAATAGAATGGTTGCGCCGGGTGAGCGCATTGTTGAGCGGGCCGCTGACCGAGGTGAACGCCACGCCGAGCGGGTCGCTCAATGCGCCCAGCAGGGCGTAGGCTTTCTGCAAGCCCAGGCGCACCTTGTCGTCTTCCTCGGGGCTGCTACCATAGACCACGCGCAGCGGCTCAGGCAACTTTGCCGTATCCAGGTCACTCGTGTTTACGCCATACTGAAGGTTTAGCCGGGTCTGTGCGAGCAACTCGGTGGCTCGATAGAGCCGCGCCACGGCATCGTCGAAGCGTGCGCGGGAAGCGCGACGCTCAGCGTTGCGCAGCAGGTCGAAGATCGGCTCGTAGCCGCTCGATTTGCTGCGCCCGGTGAGGGCCAACAGAGCCTTCCAGTGCGTGCCCAGACTATCGGCGAAGGGCTGGAGCAGGGCGAAGGCTGCGGAGTGATCGAAACGATCCCAGGCGTCGAAACCACGGCAGAGCTGAACACGGCGCTGGACAGCGCTGCGCAGAGGCGGGGTCAGCCCGACATCGCGCATGATCCCAGCGAGGCTCTGCTCGGCGGCAGCGTAGTCGTAGCGGTTAAAGAGATCATCAGCCAGCGTAAGGCTGCGCTGAACACGCCAATTGCGGACATCAACGGCGGCAGACATCTGCGTACCATCGGTGACACGCACAAGGTCTCCGCGCGGGCCGGACACCAGCGCCAACGCGCAGTCGCCGCGTTCAATTGCGGCCAGGGTTAAAGCGGCGGACATGGTCTTGGTGCCGCCGGTGTAATCGGCAATGAGGGCAGCGTCGGGGAAGCGGGTGCGTAGATCGGCAAGCAGCATACGCACATCGGCATATGCCTCGTTGAGATCATCCGGCTCAATCTGGACAACCTGATAGGCGGCGGGGGCGAGTCCAACGCGGGCGACAATGGAGGAGCTCGCTGTGCGCGGCGACACCTCCGCCTTGCAGGCGGGGCATTTGACGGCGGAGCGCACATCGCAGGGTACGCCGGGGCCGTCAACGGTGACATAGCTGCCAGAGTTAGGTTTGTCGGGCTGATCCTTGGAGGCGATGAAGACGACGAAATCAGGCTGGTGATCACGAATAGCGCTCAGGATGGGGGCGCTCGATCCGCCGACGGTGAGGACGAGAACGGTGGACATAGGTATGGCTCCTGGGATTGCAGATGAAGGATGCACGCCCGCAGATAAAGGATGCACGTCTGCAGATAAAGGATGCACGCCCGCAGATAAGGGATGCACGCCCGCAGATAAAGGATGCACGCCCGCAGATAAGGGATGCACGCCTGCAGATAAAGGATGCACGCCCGCAGATAAGGGATGCACGCCCGCAGATAAGGGATGCACGTCCGCAGATAAGGGATGCACGTCTGTAGATCGAGGATGCACGCCCGCATAGCGTAAGGACGCAGCAGCATCTATGGTATTCCCACCCCTGACTCATCTGGGGCTGGCTGCGCCCCTACTGCTGCGCCCCTACTAAGGGGTTTTGGAGGCATCAGTTAGCCTGAGGCGACGTGAGTGATATGAGATCGAGTTGTTGACACAACGTACTCGTATCATTGATCACCGTCGTCGCGAGAGCGGCAGGGGAGCGCATTCCGGCGTGGGCAACATCATTGCGCAGCTTGCGGATCTTCTCCCAGATCTCGCACAGTGCATCATAATCAGGCAACTCCAACTTTGATATTGGGGAAGAATACCCATTCAGCAACTTCTCGGCATCTGCCCGATGATCGTCGCGAAACATGTCACCACCGACCCGCACCAGCACAAGCGAGATCAGCCACTCGCGGGCCAACGTGATCGCCTGAACAGCCAGCCCCTTATCGAGATACCACGCGATCATGCTGCGTTTGCGTTTGAGCAAATCAGGTGCGGCGCTTGGCTGTCGAGGTGTCTGGAGACCGAATCGTCCATACTCAGCAGCAATCCGGTCAAGCAGGAGACTGATCGGCTGATTAGTTGTACTCGGTGCATGTCGCGAGCTACTCACCAGATCTTCAAGCTGCTGAGCCGACCGCATTAACTCAACAGGGCGCACCATCTGGAGTGCATTGGTAAGGACGTTGAGATGACGAGGGAGACTGGTGGCAATCGGTGGGAGAGCCGAGCTAGAGACTGATGCAAGTTCACTGAGCTGATCGGCGCGACCATAACGCAAAAAGGCATCCGTCGCGCTTGTCCAGTCAAGCAGACCCACAAACGGCGTCAG
>CAISPW010000419.1 GCA_903887465.1 uncultured Oscillochloris sp.
AGGCTTGGAGGGGCGAAGCCCCTCCGAAAGAAAAAAAAGATTTCTTCTCGGGGGTCTGCGGCCCCCAAACCCCCGCCAGGAATGGCGATGTTGGCAACTACAGTTGTAGTCCCCCCGGCGGGGAGGCTTGGAGGGGCGAAGCCCCTCCGAAAGAAAAAAAGATTTCTTCTCGGGGGCCTGCGGCCCCCAAACCCCCGCCAGGAATGGCGATGTTGGTAACTACAGTTGTAGTACTATCGGCTATCGGCTATCGGCTATCGGCTATTTTCACCGCAACCGCCGAGGTTACTGGGTGGCGACATCCTCGGTCGGGAGCGGGTTCGCCTCGACTTCCGCCAGTTTGCGCATATGCTCGCGGCGCTCAAGCCACTTGAGCGTCGAGTAGGCGGCAATAACCGCCACGAAGCTACCCGGCCAGAGGATCCACTCGTAGTGGATCTTGATGCTGGTGACGAAGGTGACGGTGAAGATAAAGAGAAACACCAGTCCGGTGACCATGTATACCTCGAAGCTGGTGCTGCTGAGGTAGATCTCATCGCGCGGGCTAAAGCGGTGCTGCTGGGCCATACGATATTCCTCCTGCTTGCTCGCCTGTGTTGAGCGTTGTGCTCAACACTCAACACATCGCGCTTACGCAAGGCTCCGCTGTAGACCCACGACCTGGTAGCTGCGTGTCATCAGGTTGGTGATCTGCTGGAGCAGCGACGGCTCACGCTCGGCCATCGCCACCAGCCGACGGTGGAACGATGTCGCCGGAGCGTACGCCGTATCAATTTGATCCCAGAGCGGCAGCGCTTCATCCTCAAGCCACTTCCAGCGATCCTCGAACCGGGCCAGCGAGACCTGCCCCGATAAAACCGGCAGGATGCCGAAATAGCGCGTGAACCACGATCCTCCAGCCGTATTCCGGTTAGCCTCTTGGAAGTCCATCGCGCCACCAAGCGAGACGATCAGCTTACCAATACGCGACAGACTACCCATACAGCTAGCCAGAGTCAGCTCCTGCTCTTGTCTGAGCAGCGTAATGTTCCCTTTGCGGATCAGCGCTTTCCCTGCCTCGCGCTGCTCGGGATCGGCAAGTTTCTTCACGCCCGCGTCGATTTGGCGGAAGCCCTGTAGCAGATAGGGGTGTTCGATCTCAGACACATTCGCCTCGATCGCGCCAATCCCTGCCTGCATATAGGCTAGGTGCGCCCAAGCAATATCATCAAAGATCTGATCATTCCCCTGCTTGAGCAGATCGAGGTCGTTGAGCAGCAGCGGGCGGGTTGTCGCAGCGTGGAGCGCGACCGGCACGGTGAAGGCGAGTCCCAGCCCCAGTTGATACAGCCGCAAGCCGATGGCGAGCAGATCGTCATCGTTTTCACGATCCGGCACCGCGACCAGGGCGTGCGGAGCCATCAGCAACTCCGCTACCTGCAGAGCGACCCCCACCTGGTTGGAGGCAAACGCGGCCATACCCGCCCATTTGAACACATCTGGCTGCTGGAGGTAGCACTGGGCGTAGTAGGCCGTAATCGCGCGGTTGCGATCCGTGTAGTGGTTCTTCGGCGGCAGCTTCTGCTCAAGGATCTGCTGCCATTCGCTTCTTGTCGGCATATGAACCTCTTGCTCAATGATCAGCGTTCAGCCTATCGAGCCAGGGCAGGAGGATATCGCAGAACGTCTCGGGGTTCTCATCGAAAGGGCAGTGCCCGCACTCGGGGATGATCGCGATCTCGGCCTGAGGTAGCAGGGTCTGCTTGAAATACTCGGCCAGTGACGGTGGCACCGAGGCATCGTGCTCGCCCCAGATCAGCAGGGTCGGCACCTGCACCTCGCCCTTCTGAAAGTCGAGGACGAGATCGGGGAAGGTACGGCTGACGGCCAGATAGGCATCTTTGCCGCCCTGACGGCGCAGGGGTTCGCTGAACTGCTCGATCAGCTGCGGCGTGACTCGGTCTTTGCGGTGGTAGGCCGAGAACAGTCCCTGGCGTGCGCCTATGGGGTTCCCAAGCAGGTTCGCCAGCATCTCGCCGACGCCGGGGGACTGCATCACGTTGCGGAAGATATCCTCCAAGTCCAACGGTAACGGCGAGTTCTTGGGGGCATTCAGGCCGGTGCTATCGACGAGGACGAGGCCGCGCACAAACTGCGGGTAGTCGTGGGCAACCTGCGCGGCCAGCATGCCGCCCATCGAGTGGCCGACGATGATGGCCGGTCCATGGCTGGCATCGGCAATCAGTTCGGCGATCTGGTCGGACCAGAGCCGTCGGCTGGGCAGGGCTTGGGGGATGGCCGAGCGCCCGAAGTTGTAGAGGTCGAGGGCCAACACCCGGTGCTGGCGAGCGACAGGCCGCATCACCGCACGCCAGTGTTCGATCATCGCGCCAAAGCCGTGAATGAATAGCACGGGCAGCCCGTGCGTCGGCTCTGATTGCCAGTAGCGCATTGGGCCGTGGAGCCCATCAAGCCATCGCTCGTGGATCGTGTGTGTCGTCATAGTCATAGGTGATGAAGTAGGGCCGTAATGATGAAGTACGTGATTCAGCGGCACAATCCTTCTACTCAGTACGCTATGGTGCCGTGATCGAGCTGCGATAGTACTGCTCGATGCCCTTTTTGAGTATCAGGACGGGCTGTCCGATGATCGGCATGCCAAGGGGGTTGCCCACGCCATTATCGGGGCCAAGCGAGACCAACTCGCCCAGCTTCATGGGCTCGTAGCTACGAGTCATCCTGCCCACAATCTCAGCGAAAATCGTCTCGGCCAGATACTCACCCTGGCGCATCGCGTAGCTGGCGGTGGATGGTAGCACGCTGCCGTCCGCCCCGGCAGGGATGGCGGCGCAATCGCCAAGGGCGAAAATCGCATCCTGGCCGCTCACGCGCAGGTAGTGGTCGACCGTCGCTCTGCCAGCACTGTTCACCGGCAGGCCGGCGTCAGCGATGATGCTTGGGGCGCGGATGCCGGCGACCCAGACGATTGTACCGGCCCGCAGGACGCGACCGCCGCTGACGCGCAGCATGTGTGGCTCAACTGCTTCGATGGCCGTACTAAGGTAAACGCTGACGCCGTGCTGGTCGAGGACGCGCTCGGCCTCACGGGTCGCCCAGGGGCCAAACTGCTTGAGCAGCAGCTTGTTACGGTCAAGCAAGGCGATCCGCACCTCGCTGCGGGGCGCGCCCGTCTCCTTGCTGAGGGAGCTAACCCATGCCGCCAACTCGCCTGCCAGCTCGCAGCCTGTGCAGCCGCCGCCGACAATGGCGGTGGTAAGCATGATCCGCTGCTGCTTGGGGTCGCTCAACGCGGCGGCGGCGCTGAACTGGGCAACGAGATGGTCGCGCAGCGTAGTCGCCTCGGTGTAGGTGCGCAAGGGCAGGCTATGCTCACGGGCACCGGGCACATTATAGTAGGCCGTTTCGCTGCCGAGCGCTATCACTAGGCGGTCATAGGGCAGGCTGCGGCCATCCTCAAGCAGCACCTCGCGGTCGAGCGGCGCAATCGTGCGTACCCGGCCCTGGACAAAGTTGATCTGTCGGCTGCTAAGGATTTGCCCAAGATTATAAATAGCTTCAGAGCCATGAACTCCGGAGGTGGCGGTAACATGGATCTTCTGAATCAGCTGGTGGTAGGAATTTTGATCGATCAGCGTGACCGCATCGTCCTTCCCATGTTCGCGCAGTTGATGATCAAGGTTAAGGGCCGTTCGCAGCCCGGCGTAGCCGGCCCCGAGGATCACAATATTCATAGTGTGCTGCTCATTATCGAAGAGAGGGTTCTCTTGCTTTCAGAGAATACCATATTTTTTTCGCTGGCTGTGACAAAGCGACAAGGTGACAAGTGACCGAGAGCGCATTGCCCGATCACCTTGCCACCTTATCATCCGCCTACGGGCAGGGTTAGCTCTTGGGTGTCGACGACGGCTTCTCGACCCACTCATCGACGCGCGCGGCGGTGCGCTCAACCTCATCGACGGCCTGGTTTGCGACGCGGCCGATGCCGGTGCTAAACTCATCGGCGGCGCGGGCGAGGCGTGCCGTGAAGGCGCGGGCGCGCTCACCAAACAGATCGACGCTCGGCAGATTCAGACTGGGCTCGGCCCCGGAGAAGATATCATCTACGATCCGTTCGGAGGCGTTGGAGATCTCCGTGGGGATGGCGATCATGGCGCGGGCGGCCTCCGCGATCGCCGTGCGTACGCGGCGGCGCGTCTCGCCGGGTAGCAGGTCAAGCGGGGCAGAAACGACCGTCAGGCCCAGGCGAACTGTTCCGCCCACCAAGGCAGCACCGACCCCTAGTAGACCATCACGCTCGACATTACTCATCAGAATACTCTCTTTCACTGAGCGGCGCGGCATACCGCACCGATCACACTAACTGGTCGCCAACTCGTCCTTCGGAGCGGTCTTCGCGGTGGTGTCGCTATCCGTCTTGGCGGCCCACTCCTCGATCACTGTGCTGGCCACCTTGGCGAAATCGCCGGGCAGACCGGCAAACGCATGCAACACTTCCTTCGCCGCGTTACGCAGATGCATGCGCGACTCGCTCGGGAGTAGCCCAAGGGGCAGTGCGGCGACCGAAAGTCCCGCGCGCAAAATCCCACCTCCGAACCCCACCACAGTCTCTACGATGCCATCGCCCCGCTGTGTGCGGACGCTGCGCACGCGTACTTCGCCCTGAGTTTCGGCCATTGCAGACCTCCCTTGTATATCACCGATTGTAAAACTAGACCGCAGATCGCAGATGGTGAACGTCTACGATCTACAATCATCCGAAATAGCCACCGACGAGAAATGCAGAGACAATCTGGATCAGCGCCACGAATGGGTTGCTAGCTAGCAAGTAGCGCATGAAGTTTTTATGGTTAGGTTCCCGGTAGAGTTTGATCTGGCTATAGATCGGTGCCATTAGGGCGAAGAAGATGAACGCTGCCACCCAATAGCTGCCCCATGTGATCGCCAGAACCATCAGCAGAGCCTCAAAGCCATTGATCACCCCATAGGCGACAATCAGGGTCTTCTTCACTCCAATCGCCACCGCAAGAGACTGCAGTCCATGCTGTCGATCACCCTCAACGCTTTTAATATCGTTGAGTAAGAGCAACCCGGCGGTAAGGCCACCGTTAATACAGGCGGCCATAATGCTCTGCCACGTGATCGGTGCAAAAATTAGGTGCCCCGCCATCCAGCTAATGCTTACATAGCCAACCCCAACAGCGGGGGGGCCAAGCCAGTAGTGCTTCTTTAGCTTGATCGGCGGCACGCTGTAGATCACCGAGAGGATGATCCCAAACACGGCGAGGGAGGTGATTATCGGGTTGCCAAATAGCAGCGAGATCAAGAAGGAACTCGTGCCAAGGATGAGCCAGTTCATGCGCGCGCCGGCGAGGCTCACCAACCCGGCCGGGATCGGCCGCGATGGGTCATTGATTGCGTCGATATCGCGGTCGTAGTAGTCGTTGATGCTCTGGCTAAAGCCGGTGCCCAACGGGCCGATCATCAGGGCACCGAGCAGCGCCAACCCCCAGTGCCGACCGTTCTCCCACTGAAAGGCATTGGCCTGCCCAGAGGAGGCGATCGCACCGCACACACAGATCATTGCGGGCGAGATCCACGTAATAGGATCGGCCAACTGGATATGTGCCCTAATGCGTTTGGCGAGCGGCACCTGTTGTTCAGGAGTCGTGATCATATCGCCCATTGCTACAGAGGATCGTCTCGTAGGAGATGCTGTCGTCGTGGGTGCGTGGCGGGAGCAGGATCCGGCTGATGAAGTCCATATATCTTTGTATTATAGTACAAAAAGTAGATATTTCAAACAACAGGCGGTGGCGATCTCGGGCGGTGGCAATCTCCCTGCGGCTGCGTCCCACGCGCCCGGCCCGTAAACGTGCGGGCTAGATTTTACGACGGTCGCGTCAGCGGCCGTCGTAGACCTCGCCGGAAGTTTAGCTCCCCGGCGAGTACCGCCGCACCGCGTATCTTTGTATCTTTTGCGGTAGTGCAAAAAAAGATCTTTTAGGGGTAGCAAAGCCACCCCTAAATCTTCACCCGAGGTGGCGATCACCCTTCGGGATTCGGGTAAGGGTCGATCAGATCACGCTTCTGCTCTGCGCAATACGCGATCCCAGCGCGTGATTCCCTCGCGATCACAATACCAGGGACGCCCGTGGAAGGGCGAATGGGAGACGCCTGGGACTACCAGATATTCAGCGCCGCTTAAGGCTGCGCATTCTAGGGTTGTGATCCCGTCTCCCCACGCCTCGCGTGCGCTCGGCCCAGACACCGTGACATAGCTACTGCTCGACACCCGCTCGACAATCGTTCCGCGCGGGTTGCCACAGATGACATGCCCGATCACTGATGTGTAGCGTACCTCGGGGTAGAATGCGCCTGGGTAGGTGTCATTAACAAAGCCGATTGATTGACGTGTCCAGCGTTCTTGGCTGTGGTGTGGCGTCCCGAGCATGATCAGGTGGCGCACATAGCGTCGACCGCCATATACCTCGCCGCGATATGGCGCATCCCCCAAGTATATCCGCGCGAGTGTGCCACCAACGCTGTGGGCCAAGATATCAACCTGATCGGCACCGCTGAGTGCAAGCGCTTGCTCGACCGTGGCGCGCACAAGTCTAACGATTGGGCGAAGATCCCAATCGCGCGTGAATGCCCAGTGTGTTCGGCTGATCGGGGTGACAAATATCTTGTAGCTATAGGGCGGTTGAGCCAAAATACGTGCAAGGCCGGCGAAGTCCTTTGGGCCAGTGAAGTACCCGCCAATGATCACAAGTGGGCGCATAGAATCTTAATGTCGCGCGAGGAGCGTGGCATGGCGCACCCCGCACGGGTATCACGCATCAAACCACAGTGGGATAACATCGCTGGCCCCATACCACATAGTTGGCGCGTTGTAGGGCGCGTGGCGGGCACCCTTAAGCACGAGGTTGTCCGCCCCGCGCAGGTAACAACTGGAGGTCGGGATAATCCCGTCGCCGATCTGGTGGCCATCGCCAAACGCCGTCTGGTAGGAGCGATAGGCCACCATCTCCTCAATACCACCAAATCGGTGCCCACGAACACTCTCGCCTGCCACCGAGCGGTAGGCGATATGCTTGTAGAACGCGCCGGGGTAATGATGGTTTATCTGGTGAGCGAACTCCTTCACCCAGATCTCATACGTCTCGTGGGCGGTGCCGAGGGTCGTGAGCGACGCCACATAGCGCTGGCCGTCATAGATGATGCCGGCATAGGGCAGATGGCCGAGGTACGCACGGGTGACTCGGCCTCCCGCACTATGGCCGATCAGGTCGATCCGATCCGCCCCTGTTTCACGTAGGGCGAGCGCGACAGTGCGCGCCACAAGGTCGAGTACTGGCGTAAAGTGAGGGTCGCGCAGGCCGGCCCACTCAGCCCGACTAATATCGGTAATGTATACAATGCGTTTGTGGGGCGGTGCTGCGAGGGTGCGGGCCATCCTGGCGTAATCGGCAGGTGATGAGAGCCACCCGCCTACGATCACAACTGGCCGGCTCATAGGGGTCTCTTTTTCCGCTTGTGCGCTGGGAGCGCTTGCAGCAGTGCGGCGACAGGCGGCGCATATCCTCTTGGGACCAAAGGCACTCAACCAACATGAAGATGTGGGGTGTCCAGTGGGAAACGCTATTCGCTATGCCTTGCTCCTGCTGCCGACAACTGCGGCGGTAGGATCGGCATGATCATCGCCGTTTGCAATAGTGACTTTGATCCGGCGGGTGGAGGAGACCGCCCCGCTTGACGCAGAGGTGGCACCGGCGGTCACCGTATCAAGAATCGCCCGAATGAAGCGGAATGGCTCATCAGTCTGGAACTGAAACCAGCGGCTATAGAGATCCCAGACGGCGGTAGTCGTCGTGCGAACCTCTTTGGCGAATGCCTCAAGGCCCTGCGGAGGCAGGACGCCCCGCAGAAATCCGCGCAGCACATCGGTTATCGGCAGAATAACATAGCCATCGGACTGGACGGGTGCCGCACTGCTGCTCGGGATCGCGCTGGCATTATTGGCGGGCGGGCGGGGCGTGGGGGCGGGCGGCGGCGTATAACTGGCGACCGGGGTAGCCCCCGCAGGCGCGCGATAGCTCTCCATGTTCGACGCCGTAAAGGTCGGCGCATTACGTGGAGTCCAGGCAACTGAGGTCGTGGCTGACGGGGGCGCGTAGCTGAAGCTGGCCTGGCTTGTGTCCTGGGTCGACCCAGGAGCTTGGATCTCATCGTAGGTAAGGTTCAAAAACCGACGGAGAAATCTCGGCATCCAGCTGTACGGGTTGTTGTTCTCATCATACCTGCCCATAACATTGCCTCTCAGTACGACAAACGATCATCTAGCCGAACGCAAGCAACCGTCGTCGCTGGCGGGTGTGCGGTGCAAAGCAAACGGCGATGATTTGCTCAAGATCGTCGTTCGGGTAACGTCGATCAAGCGTGGTGATCGACTCAAACACATACGTGAGTTGGTCAGGCGTAATCTCGCTATTGCAGCGCACAACTCGCTCAATAAAATAGCGGCGATAGTTTAGGCTGTAACGCAAGGTTACGGCGGCGATACGGTTGAGGATAGCATCCCGTAACTCAAGATTATCGCTATAGCGCTTGAGCCAGCGACCTAAACCCAGGCGCTCACTGCGGTCAAGGTAGAAGTTCACGAGGTCAGACAGGCCAACATCATTGCTTAGGGTGACAATTTCGTCCCAGCGTTTTGCGAAAGACTGGCGGGCGAAATTTGAGAGTTCACAGAGCTGACTGATCAGATTGCTCGCGGTGTAGTAGGGCTCACGCTCGAAGGTGCGACGCAGGCCAGACTCGCGCTCAGCCAGAAGTGAGAGCGCCTCGCGCAGCACACCATCGCTGTTATCGTAGCCTCCGCTGCGCATATGCATCTCGTGGGCGAGCTCGTGGAGCGCGATGCCGATGCTACCATCTTCGTCCCAGCGTCCGAGGCTCACGATCGATCCGCTCGTGGGTGAGAAGCTACCGCTATCGCTCCAGGGGCTTGAGCCAACTCCGCCGTCAAGGGCCTCGAAGGTAAGCCGCTGTTCTAGGATACCAGGGGCGAGGTCTGACCCCCACATTTGGGCTGCCAGACGCCGCACCTTGCGCGCCATGTGCGTAGGGCGATAGCTATACTCGCCGACGTTCAGAGTCTGACCGCCAGCTCGCTCCATGTCCACCGCTACGCGCTGGCCGCCGGAACGGAGAAGCAGTTGCATGGTTACCCCCTTACACCACGGAGAAAGAGTCGTAAGATCTGCACTACCTGATCGGGCAGTTCAAACAAGATTAGGTGGCCACACTTCGGCACTTCCAGGTACGTGCCGTTCTGGGCTAGGTTCATCAGCTTTCGCCCATCCGCCGGGCGCATAACTGGGTCGCCGGTACCAGCGACGAGCAAGGTCGGTTGCTGCACCATACGCATCTGCTCAGGCACGGCATCGAGTACCTCGCGTCGGGTCAGTTCGTGGGTCGAGACCCGGATCGCCTCAGGGTCGCAACAGCGCAGGCTCAACGTGCCGAGCTTGACGTCGCTCACCGGCGGCGTATTCTGGGCCAACACCAAACGGGCGTAGATAAACGGAAGCCACCACATGCCACGATTTGTGATCGGGCGTAGCACCCGGTTGAAGATCGTGGTGAGTACTGGCGGGAGAAGAGCCGACGCCAGGCGATTATAGGTGAGCAAGCTAAAGTTGAAGAACGTCAGCGAGCGTACCCGCTCGGGCGCGGTGGCTCCATAGTGCAGAGCGACGAAGGCTCCAAGCGAGAAGGCCGCCACGTGCTGTGGTCCAAGGTCAAGCGCATCGCCAAGGGTTTGCAAATCGTTGCTAAAGCTGGCCACTGTATAGCCATTCGCTGGGTCGCTGTCGGAGAATCCGTGCCCCTTGAGGTCATAACTGATCACCCGATAGCCAGAATCTGCTAGGGGATCGATAATATGATGCCACCAGAGCGCCGAGCAATCCCAGCCATGCACGAGTATAAGCGGCTCGCCATCGCGTGGGCCGACATCCTGGTAGTGGTGGACGATCCCATTCAGCTCGATGAACTTCGCGCGGCGGAGCAACTCAAGCTCGTGTTCAAGCCGACGATACTCACTTTGGCTGAGCTTACCAGCTAGCTTTGTCTCAACCTCAGCTCGATACGATGTGTATTTTGCGGTCGGCATCGACGTCTGTGGCGGAAGATCGACCGCAATGACACTATTCAGCATCGTATACCTCCATAACCACAGACAGATAGATAGATAGATAGACAGTTCGCTACTCAACCCACAGGCGCAGGATCTCACCCTCAACACGTGCGCGCAGCTTCCCACCCTCGCTTAGGCCAGGCAGGATTATATGGCGGCGGATCTGATCGAGGCGTACCATCACCTCCTCGTTGGCCACCGCGATATCGAGAGCCTTGGCGTTGAGGAAGGGAATCGCCAAGCGCAACTCGCGTTCCACGACATGTACGTGTGCCGGGGGCACATTAATATCGCCATCGCGATAGAGGATCGCGCCGCGCAACGCCCAGGTATCGCGGTCGGCCGGCGTCGTGGCGAGCGGCTCGATGCGTAGCGCCGGGCGGGCGTGCCCGCCCTCATGGCCGAAGATCTGGCGCGTTTCAAAGCTTACTTCCGCTGGTTCGGCGGGGACAACCAGTTCATCTACCCCTACGCCGTAGAGCCCGAATGTGCTAAGGTCGCTGCGCAGGGGCGACAGCCGTAACTCCTCGGGGCTAGTGACGAACCGTACACGCGCACCGGCGGCGGCGTCGAGCCGAGCGCGGTACTCCTCGAACTCAGTGCGCAGATCCTGGAGCGGCGCGATCGTGCTGGTCGGGATGAGCGCTGACGGGATGAGCGCCGCATCCTGAGAGGTGCGCGAGCGCCCAGGGCCACGGTCGAGGCCGAAGGTGACCCGGAGCAGCCAGCGCGCTGCGTCACACAGCGCCAGCCCACGGAAGAGGCTATCCGGCGCGGGGCCATCGACAACCAGCAAGTCGAAGTGTCCAGTCTGGCGTGCGCGCTCAGACACGATCAGCGCGCTGATGGCATCCATGCCGGGGAAACTCGGCAGTTCGTCGCTGCTGATATCGTGCAGGCGTGAAACCAACCCGTTGCGCAGCGCCGGGCGTAGCTGATCCCAGCGTGCGCCGATCTCGTCAATCGGGCTGATCTCAAGCGCGGCGAGGTTCGGCTCTAACTCAAGTGGGCGTGAGCTAAGGTTCTGGCCGAGAAGCGCACCGATCAGGTGGCTAGGGCCGGTGGAGGCGAGCAGTACGCGCTGTCCTCGTCGGGCGGCGTGGCATGCCGTGGCGATGGCGGCGGCACTGCGCTGGAGCATTGTGTGGCCGGAGAAGATCAACAATCGCATTATGAGTGTGGTGTGCTGGATGGTACGCGCTTTGCGCTCACCATATCAGCACGTGTATCAGGCCGCCTCAACGCGCACCTTATCGGCGGAGTCGGGCGTACGTTCAGGCTGACCGCCCCCTGGGGCTTCATGAAACTCTAGGCGGAGCACGCCATCCTCGTAGCGATGTTTTCCGAGCGTGCAGTCGTAGAGGATCCGTGGCAGGGCGATCGTGCGCTGGAGCCGACCGACCGTGATCGTCAGGTCGGTGCCGTTGCGTGTAAGATCGGCCATGCTCCCATTATCAAGGAAGGGCAGGCGGAGGCACAGGTCGAAGAGGCCCGGCTCACCCTCGTCATTCCATTGGTCAAGCCAAATTGGGCGCTCGTCGAAGAGCAGGGCACCCGGGTCGGTGTCGCCAAAAGTCGCACGACCGATTGCCTCAAGGGCGGTGATGCCGATCGGCTCACCTTCTTGAAGCACGGTGCGGAAGATCGGCGTCGGCGTAAAGCTGCCATCGATATCGGCCAGGTAGCCTCGCTGGAGGCTCACCCAGTAATCGAAGTAGGGGCCAAGGTCTGCACGGCGGGGTAAGATCTTATTAACCATCACCGCATCGAGCATCAGGCCGTAGAGATTGATAAACGTGTAGGCCCGGCGGGTCTCCATCAGCGGCAGCTTCTCGGGGTTGAGTACGAGCCGAATGCTGACCTCGGGGCTGAGCAAGAAGTTCGCCAGTTGCTCCATCTTGTTTAGCAGGTTGCCGACCTCATCGAAGAAGCGATCCTCGGGCATATCATGGCGGAAGGGCCGGGCAACATTGGCGATGCCCCGGTAGACCCGGAAGAACTTTTTGCCAGCGTCACCGCCGATGATCAGTTCAGGATAGGCCAAGAGGCGCAGGGTGTTGCCGGTAGGCGCCGTATCAAGCACGATCACATCCCAGCGACCGCTCTGGGCCTCCGCCATCACCCGCTGGAGCGCCAGGATCTCATCAAGCCCCGGCTGATTTGCCAACTCGGCAGCCGTTGATCGCTCGACCCCACGGTTCGAGTAGGTGGAGGTGACGAACTGCTGAAACCCGCTCAGGTTTTGGCGCCACTCGTAGATCGTATCCACCTCAAGGCCATAGAGGCATGGCGCAATCTGCGTTGCCCGGTCGCGGCTGATCTCGGTACCGAGGGCATCAGCCAGCGAATGGGCGGGGTCGCTTGAGAGAACGAGCGTACGCCGCCCCATACGAGCGAGCAGTGTCGCCGTAGCTGCTGAGAGGGTGGTTTTGCCAGTTCCGCCTTTACCTGAGTAGATGATGACTCGCGTCATAAGATGGTGTCAACCATATCTTGCGTCAGGTATAGCCGCAGAGTGCGTTTATACCCGACGCAGAAGCGCAATCGCTACCGCTCGTCGTCGCTGACGCCTGCCGACACGGGCTGCTGCTGGGGAGCCGACTCGTCGCCAACACGGCTGACCCCGAGCCGACGTACGGGGGCGCGCCGGGCCACGGGGGCCATGCCCTCAGCGACGGACAGTTCGGACTCTGCCGCCTTAGGGGCTGATGCTTCGTGATCCAGCGCTTCAGATGACGGCTCCGCGCGGCGTACGCTAACGCTACGGCGCACGGGGCCAGCGGAGACGGAAACCATCGGCGGCAGATCCATGACTGGCGCATCTGTGGACAGAGACTCAGCTAGGGCCGGAGTACCATGCTGCGCGGGCGCACGCATTTGGATGCGGCTACGGCGAACTTGGGCCTGGGCCTGAGTATCAACAGTTTCGTCTGGCAGGGACTCGCTAAAGCGAACGACGGCCCGCACGACCGGGCCGACTGGGGCAAAGGGGCCATTCGACGCCTCTTGCTGGGCGGCGGCCTGGTAGATGCCGAACATCGCATTGCGGCGCACCTGCGGGTCTTGCATATTGCTCACCAGATCGGTGGCCCCGCTCATCACTTCGCCGACGCGGCGCACGCTCCCGGCAAGGCGTCGCGGCGCTTCGAGGAACAGCCGCAACGTGCGGCTCATCCCGTACATGCTGAACTGGTCGGGCATCATCGGCATCTGGCTTGACATCGGCATCTGGCTCGACATCGGCATCGCTGGCGCACCATCGCCGACGGGCAGGCTACTGCGTCGGCTTTCGTAGTCGGCAATCAGGTTGCCGGTGCTTTTGGGTGCATCTTCTGAGCCATCAACGGCGCGCTGCCACCAGCGACGTCGGGGCTTCTCGACAAGCCTAGCCGGCGGGGGCGGCTCAGGGGTAAAGTAGACAGGGACTACCGGTTGGCGATCCGGCGGGGGGAACTGTTCAGCGAAGGCCGCCACCAACTTTTCACCGGTCACCCCAGAGACCACCTGATCGCCCGTCCATGCGACGATATTGGACAGCGGGGTGACATCATCAGAAGGCATGTAGTCAAGCGTGTTAACGATCACCCGCTCGCCTTGGGCGCGATCTGCGGTTGTTCCACGAACCGCAATGCGGCGCGTGCGTGGGGCGACGGCAGGCAAGCGAAAGGCGAGTATAACCCGTCCATGCCAGGGATCCCAGGTCTCGGCCTTGGCCACATCGACATCCGGCCAGGGGAAACTATCGACGGTATCGTTGAAGAAACCGCGCGCCCAAGTAATCAGACGCCGGTCGGTGAGGGCGACAAAGTCACAGACGGATATCCCGCCGATGCGTCGGCGATTCTCATCGAGCAGCATACCATCAAAGAGGGCGAGCAAGGTCTCGTCCTCTTCGATGATGCCGCGCTGGCGCAACTCTTCGGCACTGCCTAGATTAACATTTGTGCCGAGGTATGGGCGGGTACTCATCGTCTACCTGCTACTTTCTACGTACCCGAACGTACGTAAGAAACTCCTGCTTCATCCCAGCGTGCCACCCGAGGATGGTCTTACCGCCAGTCCGCAGGATGGGTTTACGTCTCGACATAGCCACGACCGAGACGACCAGTTCGGCACTGGCAAGCCCTACCTTACACGCATTGTGTTTCGCGTAAAAACTTCGCTCTTGGGTACCGAGCGGCCTTCATGCGCAATCACATGGGGCATTATAATATATTTGTGCGTATATTACAAAGGCTACGTTAAAGCGCTTAGAGCGACCGACGGAAACTGGTCGTTGGTGCTAGGCCGGATCATCAGGCCCACCGCTATCGACCATCATCCACACCCGCGTCGCCGGAGCCGCTGATCGGGTTAGGGGTACGGGAGAAGGATCTGGGCGCAGAATTGGCCGGCCCGCGACGGCGCAGCGGGATCTCGCGGCGGTCAGGCGGGGTTGCCGCATCTGCGGGGTAAACCTCGGCCTTCGGCTCCGGAGTGGAGGAACTTTTACGGCGCAGCGGGATCTCGTGGTAGATGTTGTCCTGCGAGGCGGAGGCCGCCGAGAACTCTGTCTGTGCTGCGGGCGCTGGGGGTGCCGCGCTCTCGGGCGCGGCTGCGCCGCCACCGTTGCGAGTGCCCTGACGGTTTAAGAACGCCATGGCCATCTGCTGGGCGCTCGGGTTGCTGGCCATAGTCTGCATCAGATCATTCACTGCGCGCACTGTCTCAGTCAGATCCCGCAGGCTTGACCCACTCAGGTCGAAGGGCAACTCGGTCTCGCGTAGCGAGCGGCGCAACGTATCCCATGCAGATCGGGCCAGTCGCCCGGCGGTATAGATCCGCTCGGGGGGTAAACTCACGATATCCTGACTGAAGCCAGCCCCGGGCGTCAGCGGCTGGCTGGGTGCCCCAGTCCAGCGATACGGTCGTTCGCCAGGCCGCAGTCCATCGACGTGGCCGTAGATCTGCTCGCCGAGTACGGAAAGAATTTCCGGGCCGGCCTCGCGGGCACCAACACCAGATGCGGCGAGATCCTGCGCGGCCTTTGCGGCGCTGCGGAGCAGAGTCTGCGATGCCTGGAGGCTCGCGATAGGCAGAAGGGTGAGCGAGAAGCGTTGCTCTTCCTCTTCAGGGGCCACAAACGAGAGCGAGATCTGGGCGTGGATTGGGTCAAGCCCGATCCCCTGCACCTGGGTCAGCTCCGTGAGTGGAAAGGCATAGCAAATATGGCCGCCGTAATCGCGCGCCCAGAGCAGCACGCGCAGCGTGGTGAGCAGGCAGTAATCGTGTAAGGTCGGGCCACTCAGCCGCTGGCCGCTAGCATCGAGCAGCACACCGTCAAGCGCGACGAGCACCTGCTCATCACGCTCCAAAAGTCCCTGCGACTCAAGCTCTTCGAGGTGAGCGGGGACAACGGTATGGCTATAGTAGAGCAGGTTGATCATCAGGGTATTGGGTACAGGGTACAGAGTGCAGGGCGCAAAGTACAGCGAGGCATTGTGCCGATCTGTGCCCTGTGCCCTGTGCTCTGTACCCTATAGCCCGGCTAGCGATTGAAGCGCGAGCTGATGCGCTTCGGGCGGAAGCTGCTCACGTCGGGGGTGCTGTAGGCACCCTCGCCGCTGCCGCTGCGGGAGATGCCAGGATAGGCGTTACGGTTGATTGTCTCTACCGCTGCCGACGTGCCCTGCAACAGATTGGAAACCCACTGCCAGTGTCCCTGGAACATGATGTCGCCGATCTGCGCCACCTGCCCTGCGGACTCCGAGAACCAGCCTCGTGTCGTGGCCATGAAAATACCTCCTCAGGTAAACCGGACGCTCCCTTATAGGCTACGGGGCGGAGCCCCGGTAGACCCCTGTGTTAACGGACTGCCCCCTGGGCTGCATAGAAGGGCACGATCAGCCACTGCCCTTCCATCTCGGCCTGACCTGCCTCAAGCCCGGACAAGCTTACCGGCAGCGTCATGATACGCCGGAAGTCGCCGATCTGCACCACAAGCTCATCGCCATTCTGGAAGAGGTCGAGTTGGCTCACATCGGCGAAGGGCAGCTTGAGCTTGACGCGATACGTTCCGTCATCAAGCTTCGCAAGATCCATCGGGGACTCTTTGTAGACCAGCGCCGTCGGATCCGCATCGCGATAGATGTCGAGTCCCATGACGCGGAGTTTCTTGATGCCGACCACCTCTTCGGCGTAGTAGGGCACGTGGTAGATAGGAATGGGCGAGAACGAGTGCTGCACATCCTGGAGGTAACGCTGCTGCACGTCCTTCCAGTGGTTCAAGTAGCCGCTATCCTGATCGACCGGCAGGATCTTATTGACCACGACCGTATCGACCGTCATGCCATACATCGAGAGGTAGGTGAGGGCGCGCTGGCTCTCCTTGATGACCATCTTCTCGGGGTTCATCACCAGCCGAACCGAGGTCTCAAGCGGGTTTGTAAGGATCTCAGTGACGCCGACCATCTGCTCGAACATATCGTCGACAGCCTCGTAGACCTCGGTCGGGGCAATCATGCGGTTGAGGGCGGGGTTGATCTTGCTCATCGGGCGCAGGAGCGGTTTGATCACAAACTTCTCGGCCCCGCGCAGCATGCCCATGGCCCACTTGAAGGTCTCGGGGGCGGAGAGCAGCCGCAGTGTCTCGCCGGTGGGGGCGCAGTCGATCACGAGCAGATCGTAGTCGCCCTCATCTTTGTGCTTCTTGATACGGATGAGCGGGAACGCCTCATCCATACCGGGGAGGATGCTCATCTCATCAGCCAAGATACCCTGCACACCCTGGTCGGCCATCAACTGAGCGAAGTGTTCACGCACCACGCCCCAGTTTGACTCGATATCGTGATGGATACTGACCTCAAGTGCGTCCAGATGGGGCGTAATCTTCACGGGCTTAGGCCCAAGCGGGCCTTCGAGATCGAGCGAGTCTGCGAGGCTATGAGCCGGGTCGGTACTCATGACCAAGGTGCGCATGCCCATGTCGGCGGCGCGTAGCGCGGTGGCTGCAGCGACGCTCGTTTTTCCTACGCCGCCCTTGCCGGTAAAGATAAGTGTTCGCATGTGTACCTTTCCAGGATGAGTTACGTACAAACTAAGGCCAGATAGGCTGGCAGCCTGAACCGGCTGTGCTGCGGTGCCTCGGCCGCGAAGGAGGGCTCTGAGACGGCTGCAACATGTCTTTTTGCTTAAATGCCAAAAGCGTCGAGTAACAAAATAGTCGCTGCTCCCCCTTGGCTGTGCTGCAATAGTACCACGATTGTATAGCAGTGTCAATCAAAATGGCTTCTATCAACAGGCTGTTGCCACAGCGTAGTGAGTGGCTCTGAAGCGACGAAGCTGCTCTTCTGAGGGCGTTAGTGTGCCACATAATCTCGCAGTACGCGACATTATTTCCCGCATCTTTGAGCGGGTGCCGCCCACCTGATTAGGGCGAATGCCCACGTCTAGGGGGGGTTGACGTTGTATGATTTGTAAGGGGCACACGTAGCAAACCTTGCTACGATGCTATCGCGGGCGGCAATAATCTGTTGATACGCAATGATACCATCATGATGGACGATAACACAATCAAGCTGTCGCGCTCCAGCGAATGAGGGCTACGGCTAGAGCTGATGCAACGTCGCTGGGGCGTAGCCCCAGACCTCGCTTTTTGTTGATTTTTGGCGGCGGAGCCGCCAAAAATCAACAAAAAAAGACCTTTCGGGGGTGGCTTCGCCGCCCCCAAACCCCCGCCGGAGGCGACTTTGCAACCGCCCTGAGGCTACGGCATGGTTCATGTCAGCTTTACATTTTGGCGACGAGGCACTTGTATCACCTCATCGCATCACACATCCCCGCACGACGGTCACGCGAAGATCGACCGTCCGAAACCTTGTCTACGCCCCAAACCCTCACGTGCAACCTGCACAGCGCCTCCCACGTCTTAAGGTGGAAGACTGGCCTTCGCCAGGTACCTACGGGAGGTGTTCTATGCGTCGTATACCCTTGGTTGTACTCAGCCTGCTGCTCGGCCTGCTGCTGCTCGTGGCGCTGCTCGTGCAGGTCGGTGCGCCACCGCCGCCCCCCGGCGCGGACGGCCAGGTGCGCGTCACCCAGGTTGACGCCAGCGCCTACCCGCAGGTGTCGCTCTACACTACGGTGGGCGATCCAGCCGGTGGACAGCGCACCAACCTCACCCGCTCCGACTTTCAAATTATTGAGGATGGCACGCCAGTTGATCTGACCGGCTTTGTCGGCGCGGGCGGCAGCATGGTCAGCACGGCCTTGGTGATCGACCGCTCGGGCAGCATGGAGGACGCCGGGAAGATCGCGGGTGCCCGCGATGCCGCCGATGCCTTTGTCGATCTGCTCAGGCCGGGCGATCATGCCGCGCTGATCAGCTTTAACCACACGGTGCAGGTCGCTGAAGCCTTCACCGCCGATCACGCAATCCTCCAGTCGGCGATTGACCGCCTTCAGCCAAACGGTGGCACGGCCCTCTATGATAGCATCATTGCGGGGGTCGATCTGCTGCGCGTCCAGCCGGGCCGACGGGTGCTGCTGGTGCTTACCGATGGCCAGGACTGCCGTGATCTGAGCGATTGCCCGCACAATGCGGGCAGTTCCCATAGCCTGAGCGAGGCGATCCGCTACGCTACGGCGGCGGGCCAGGCGGTGTATGTGGTGGGCCTGGGCGAGCGGGATGGCAGCGGCAACAGCGGGATCGACGAGGGCGTGCTGCGTCAGATCGCCGCCGATACGGACGGCACCTACTTCTACAGCCCGAACGCCGCCGCCCTGGCGGATCTCTACACCTCCCTCGCCGGCAGCCTGCAGCGCGAGTATCGGCTCACTTATACAAGCCCGCGACCCTTCTACGATGGGACGCGGCGTGACATCCGGGTGATGGTGGCGGGGGCCAGCGCGGGCGCGGGCTACACCGAGCAGCATTTGATCAATGTCACCTCTAGCCCGCTGGTGGGCGCAGGGCTACTGCTGCCGCTGCTTGGGCTGCTCTTCATCCCCGGATTGATCGCCTCGCGGCGGCGGCGGGCGCACGCTGAGGCCGTGGCGGCGGCGGCGATTGATGGGCCGCCGCTGGAGTCTTCTGCCGAGGCGCTGGCGGCGGGTGCGCGCTGCGCGAGTTGTGCCGGGCCGCTGCGCCTGGGCGCGCGATTCTGCGGACGCTGCGGTGCCACGCAGCCCACCCCACTTGCTATGGCTACGGCGAGCGAGCGGCGCAGCTTCTGCGATATGTGCGGCCGCCCGCTGCTCCCCGGCGCTGAATTCTGTCGCGATTGTGGGGAGCCGGCGGGAGCGCGGAACGCG
>CAISPW010000420.1 GCA_903887465.1 uncultured Oscillochloris sp.
CACCGTGCATCGCCTGGTGCATGGGAGCAGCCGCCTATTTCTGACCCTGCTCTGGAGCACGCCGGGCTGTCAGGTACGCAACACCGCCTCCATCGAGCGGCTGAACGGAACGTTCCGCAGTCGTCTGGCCATGCGGGGTCGTCGCACCCGTCGCTCGGCCAGGAATAGGGCGACCGTCGCACGCGGAATGTATCTGGTGGGCACGGTCTCTAACTTCTGCACGACCCATGACCGTCTCCCCAAGGTTGATGGTCGCCGACAGACCCCCGCGATGGCGGCCGGGATCACCGATCATGTCTGGACGGTCAGTGAGTTGCTCCCCTATCGTGTGCCGCCCCCGCGCTGGGAGCCACCTCGCCGTCGCGGGCGTCGCTCCAAGGCCCTTCAGGCCCTCATTGAGCGGTGGTGCCCTGACCACCATTAAGCAAACACCTACCCGGTGGAAGGGCGCGACGAGAAAGGCATCAAGAAGACGGTCGCGGCATTCCTGAAGATACTGCACCCGGACGGGCCACCCAGCGACACCGAGTTTGAGGAGTACGTGATCTACGCCGTCGAGTGCCGACGGCGGATCAAGGAGCAGATGAACAAGCGCAAACCCGACGATGAGTTTGCGCGGATTGATCTCTCCTACTACGCCGCTGATGGCCGCGAGGTGGTCGTCTTCTGCCCCGAGTCGCGCAGCGCCCAGGCAACCTAGGAGCCGACCCGGCACGTGCTAGGGGAGCGGGGCAAGCGGGCCACCGCGAAGAGCGAGCGTGATGTCCCGGTGATCAGTGCGCCGATCACCCCGCCGCCGCCCGCGCCCGTGGCGATCCTCCCGCCACCACCGCGTGAGCCAGAATTGAAGGAACAGCACTACACGATCTTCTACGGTGCCACCGGCTACAGCTACGAAGCGATCTTCAGCCCCTACTTCACAGGCGCAACAACGGTGGTGGTGGAAGACTCCTATATCCGCATGACCCACCAGATCCAAAACCTCGTGCGCTTCTGCGAGGTCGTGCTGGCCTCCTCCGCCATCCGGAAGATTACCCTGATCACGGGCTACGACGACGAGGCGCAGCGGGCCGAAGCCCAGAGTAAGCTCGCGGATCTCCAACAGAGCCTGCTCGAACAGGACATCGTGCTGGAGATTACCTTCAGCGCCACCCTGCACGACCGCGAAATCCGCCTGGACAACGGCTGGGTGATCAAGATCGGTCGCGGCCTCGACTTCTACCAGAAACCCGATAGCTGGTTCTCCATCGGAGCCAACGACCTCGCGCTGCGCACATGCCTGGAGACGAAGGTGGATATTTATCCAATGATGAAGGTTTAGCATCAAGGCTCATGGGTTAGTTTGTGTGCAATGTTTGTAAACGGCGAACGAGTGTTCGCTTTCCATCCAAGGATCCCAATGAATCTCACCCTGACCATCGCCACATGGAACCTTGACCGCGCCGCCGCAACACCGAATGTCCGTACTCAGGCCATGCATGAGCAGATCCCGGCGGTAAAGGCCGACATCTGGGTGCTGACTGAAACCCACGAGGGCTTCGCGCTATCAGGGTACAGGCCGCTCTCCACGCCCGATGCCAGTCGCCAGCAGAAGGGACGGAAGACCACGATGCTGTGGGTACGTGAGGACTGGGCGATGCAGGAGATCCCTGTGTTCCCCAACTTGCCCGAGCGCGAGGATCCGGCACGCACATGGCCCAGCTTCACGGTCAGCAGCCGCGACACGGCCCCTGCCGTCTGCGCGATCGTGGAGACACCGGGCGGTAAGCTGCTCGTCTACGGCACCGTCATCACCTACTTTGGTGACAAGAGTCCCTGGGGGACGACCGGCAATCATCAGGAGCAGCTGCGGTCCACGAAAGCGCACCATCAGGACTGGGATCGGCTGCGCAACGCTTACCCCGAGCTGCCCTTCATCGTCGCCGGCGACTTCGACGCCACCTGTGACGAGCGCAACTATCCCGCCAAGAAGACCTGTGACGCACTCCGAGCTGCGATCGCCGAGAACGGGCTGGTTTGCCTGAGCAAAGCGCACAAGATCGACCATATCTGTGTCTCAGCCGAGCATTGCGGCCCGTGCGATGTCCTCATCTTCCACCCAACCTATTTCAGCCCATGGTCGAATAAGACCGTGACGGTTAGCGACCATCATGGGGTTGCGGTAACGGTGACGGTTCAGGGGTAGTCCCTATTTCTGCCCTACTCGCAGCCTGTCGGAGAGAACTCGGAAAACCGCGTCACAAAGCCAAATCGACTTTTTTGGAATATAGCAATCCTATGAGAGTTGTCGCATGGAGTCGAGGCTTTAGCCGGAGCGCGCCGCCTAAAGGCTCGACTCCTCTTCATAACCTATGTAGGATTGCTATAGGGCGCTGTGATGCGGTAAAACTAGCTCTCTCCGACAGGCTGAGCGTGGGGAAGCCCGCAAAGAACTGGAACATGCGCTCCAGATTCGGAGTGACGCGGGCCTAGCGCATCACCCTGATATGATCGTGACGCTCCTCGACCTCGCCCGCCTGGGACTTGCTGAATTGTGGTGGGAAGAGACCGAGGCGTGGCTCGCACAGACGAACGTCCACATCCGCAGGGCTGGGCCTGCGGGCCACGCAGCTGCCGCTGATCACCGTGAACTGGAGGCAGCCCTTGCGGCTCACCGTCCTCGTCCGCAACAGGCGAAGGATCGCACATCGCGGAGGAGGAGCGCAGATAAACGACGGGGGCGGGCATCCCGGTAGGGAGAACACTAAAAAGTCGGGTATGCCACAGATGACTTGGCGATCATGTCTGCACCGGTCTATAGCCGCCCCTGACTTTTTAGTGCGCTCCTTGAATGCTCTACTTCGGCCAGCAATGCAAAACCCACCCGTGCCGCCAAGCTGAGAGTGGGTTCTGTTCGTTCATGTAATGATAGTATTTGCGATGCTGCCAGTATAGCTTGCCATATGCACCCTGGCAACGCCGGGCGGTATCTCCTACTGAGAAAGTACATCCCACATAGAGATTCCCACCGACCTCCAATCCCGCCTCGATGGCCCCCACCCGAGATTCATATCACCAGCCACATGAAGCGAGAACGTGTAAAAAAAGATAAGGCAAGCGCTGGTTTTGGCAACAATGCCTCTTGGTTTGTAGCGGATCCGCGTGATCGGCCACGGGGTTGTCGGGAATCGTCACATGGAGCGACCCGCGCCCGCGCACTCATTCTGGTACGAGTTTGGTGGCCTGATTGTCCCAGGAACCGGCGGGGCGTCAAGGCGTCGATGGCGTCCCAATGCGCTCGCGCATCCGTACGTGGGGATGAGCGATCATCACCCCCGTACCAGAGCGAACATTCTCGTACGACTATCAAGCCCACGAGGATAGGGGCATGAGCCTACACGTTCTCGCTTACTGCGGCTGGTGACACGAATCTCGGGTGGGGGCCAAAAAGTCGGGGGGACACCCCACTATGCTTTGCGCTCATGTCTGCGCCCGTCCCTATCCGCCCCCCGACTTTTTAGTGATCTCCTGTTATGATAACCCATACGCCCGGGGATTTGCACGCTCCAGAGGTCGTGAAAGCCGTGAGAGAAAATGATACCATATGAAGCCCACATGCCTCTCTAACCTCGTGCGCAGCCTGCCCCAGATTATCTGGCGGATCTGCGTGACCTTGGGCAGCATCATACTTGCCACATCCTGTCAGGGGCAGTCCGAGATCGCGCCGACCCAGCCTGAGCACGTGATACTCCAGCTCAAGTGGAAGCACCAGTTCCAGTTCGCCGGATATTACGCCGCCCAGCACCAGGGCTTCTATCGGGATGCGGGCTTTGATGTCGAGATCCAAGAATCCCCAGACGAGGGCGATCCGGCCAACGTAGTGTTGCAGGGGAAGGCAGACTTCGGCATCGCCTCGTCCGATCTGATACTCCTGCGAAGCCAGGGCAAGCCGGTGGTCGCCCTAGCCGCAATCTTTCAGCACTCGCCCTTGATCATACTCGCGCTCAAAAGCTCGGGGATTGACAACGTACACGATCTAGCCAGAAAGCGGGTCATGATCGAACCGCACGCCGCCGAGCTGCTGGCGTACCTAAAGTACGAGTCGATCAATACCTCAGATATGAGCATCCTGCCGCACACCTTCGACACATCGGCCCTAGTGGCAGGTCAGGTCGATGCGATC
>CAISPW010000421.1 GCA_903887465.1 uncultured Oscillochloris sp.
CTTCAACCTTCAACCTTCAACCTTCAACCTTCAACCTTCAACCTTCAACCTTCAACCTTCAACCTTCAACCTTCAACCTTCAACCTTCAACCTTCAACCTTCAACCTTCAACCTTCAACCTTCAACCTTCAACCTTCCCTCATGCGTAACTTCCTTGAAGACATTCCGATCAAGCTGCGGCGCGAGCGATTGAACACGCCGGCCTCGGGCAGGCCGTTTGTGCTAGCCGTGGTTCTCTGCCTCGTTGCGGGGACGCTGATCATCCTTGATCGCCGGGGCATGATCACGCCGATCCGGCTGCTCGCCCAGCAGAGCGTCGCCCCGGCAGCCCAGGTTCTGACGGGCCTGCGCGATCAGGCGAACGACATAACAGGTGTTATGCGCAGCGATGGAGATCTGCGCACTCAGATCAGCATCCTGGAGCAGGAAAATAGCCAACTGAAGGCCGAAAATCTGCGCATGCAGCAGGATCAGGTCGAGAATGTGTTCCTTCGCCAGCAGCTCCAGATCCAGCGCGAGCAGCCCTGGCGTCTGCTTGGGGCCGAGGTCGCGGTGCGCCCCCCCGACGCCGGTCGGCGGGTGATGACGGTTGCGCGTGGCACCGCCGATGGCGTGCGTACGGGCATGGCCGTAATTGGCCAGAACCCTGGTGGCCCGGCGGCCCTGGTCGGCATCGTCGAGTCAGTCGGAACCCATACGGCCGAGGTTCTCCTGATTACCGACTTCAGCAGCCAGGTCAGCGCCCGCATTATTCACGCCGGTCGGGTCGGCCTTGGCCTTGTCCAGGGCCAGTGGCAGCAGGGTTCACGCCTGCGCCTCGGCCAGGTGGATCGCAGCACGCTGATCGCCCACGGCGATGCGGTGGTCAGCGCGGGGCTGACCAACTCGCTGCACGTCCCCCTCGATCTGGCGGCGGTTCCGGCAAATATTCCTATTGGCTCGGTGGAGACGGTCAGCGCCAGTGGCCAGGAACACTCGGCGGAACTGAAGCCCTTCGTCGATCCTGACCAGGTGCGCTACGTTTGGGTGATTCTCAGTCAAGACGCTTAGAGGAGTTGCTGGCGCGTGAACTTGGGCTGATCCTGTCCATCGGCGGCCTCGCCCTGGCGCAGGTGACGTTGCTATCCACGCCGCTGGGTTTTAGCGTGCCCCTGCTGCTGGTGCTGGCGATCTGCCGTACGCTGATTGGCGTGGGATCGGCCTTCCCCGACATCGGGGTGATACGCGGGCTACGCTGGTCGCTCTACAGCGGCATCTCGTTCGACATCCTCGCCGCCACGCCCCTGGGAAGCCACGCCCTCGCGATGCTGCTGGCGACCTTCGCGGTGGCAGCAGCAGCACGGCACCTGCACATCGAGGGGCCGATGCTGCCGCTGATCGCGGTGTTCATCGGCAGCCTGATCTATGAGTCGGTGCTGGCGTTGCTGCTCCAGCCAGGGATGGTGAACTGGGCCAGTACCGCGCGGATCGCCCTGATCCCCGGCGTGCTGGCGGCCGTCCTCCTGGCGCTGCCGGCCTTCTTTGGGCTGCGCTGGATGCTGCGCGTGTAGCGGTGAACTCAGGGGACAGGGAACAGGGAGCCGAGAACCTCAATGCAGCGACTGATTGTCTTGCGGGTGGCGTTGCTGCTCATCGTCTCCGTGCTGGTGGGGCGGCTCTACGCGATCCAGATCTTCGGCGACAGCCAGCAGCGTTTCGGCGATACGCCCGAGGAGATGACGAGGCGCTCCCTGACGGTGCCGCCGCGCCGGGGTGAGATCTTCGCTGCCGATGGGAAGACCCTGCTCGCCGAGAGTGTGCCGATCTACAACATCGAGATCGTCCCTGGACGGCTGCCCTCGCGCAGCGCGGAGCCGGCGCAGCGCGATCTGGTGCTGGCGCGCGTGAGCCAGATCGCCGCCCTGACGAGTACGCTTATCCTCTCGCCCACTGACGCCCTGGATCTCCGCCCTGGTCTGCGCGGCGACCTGGGCGGCCTCGGCATGCTGCCCGCCATCACCGCTGGCGCGCCGCTCGTTATCAGCATCGCCCCCGCAAACACCCTGCGCGCCTTGAGCGTGGCCCAATCCTACAGCGATGTGCTGCGGCTCAATACCCCGATTGAGGCCCAGATCGAGCGTCAGGACATCCGGCGCTACGAGATGCTGATCGTCAAGGAGGATATCTCACCGGAGTTGGCGCTGGTGATCCACGAGAACAGCAACCATTTGCCGGGTGTGCTGGTGGTCGAGGGCTATCGACGACGCTATCCGCAGAGCGGCGCGGTGCCCTCGCTCTCGCATATTCTGGGCTATATCGGTCGGGTGAGCGAGTGCGAGTTGGTGGCGGAGAATCTGGCGAGTTCTTGGCTGACCAGCCTCAACGACCTCGTCAGCCACGTCGGCAGGTGCGGCCTCATCCCCAAGCAGATCGACCGGAGCAGCCTCGGCCAACCGCTCTACCAGAGCGACGACCGGATTGGAAAGGGTGGCCTAGAGGCGTCGTACGAGGCCCAACTGCGGGGCACCGCTGGCATCCAGACCCTGCTGGTAGACGCGCTGGAGCGCCCGGCCAGCCCGCCCAGCACCATGCGCCCGGTGCAGAACGGCCACAACCTGGTGCTGACCATCGATGCCGGTTTTCAGGCTGAGGTTGAGCAGATCATGCGCCGCTGGATCGCCGAGGGCGAGCGGCGGCGCATGAATATCAAAGAGGTATACAAGCACGACTATAAGCCGATTACCAATGGCGTCGCCGTGGCCCTCGACCCGCGTGACGGGCGGATCCTGGCCATGGTGAGCATCCCCGACTTCGACAATAATGTCTGGGTGGATCCGGCGCGCACCGCTGATCTCCAGGCGCTGCTTGCCCCCAAGAATCCAGAGGCAGCACCGCTGCTTGACCGAGCCATCGCCGGGCAATACCCGCCCGGCTCGACGCTCAAGCAGTTTGTCGGATCGGTGGCCCTCCAGGATGGCGTGATCACGCCGGACACAAAGCTCCGCGACCCCGGCATGATCCGGTTGATCGAGCGCAGCGGGATCGAGTTCGTGCTACCCAACTCGGTGCGCAACCGCGATAATGGCGAGATTACGGTGATCGACGCCCTACGGCTCTCCTCGAATGTCTTTTTCGCCTCGGTGGCCGGCGGCAACGACCAGGTGGTCAACCTGGATAACTCGGCATTCCGCACCCCTGGGCTGGGCATCGACCAACTGGTGGAGGGGTTATCGTGGTTTGGCCTGGGCCGGACGATGGGCGTGGATATTGCCGGCGAGATGCCGGGCATGGTGCCGACAAAGACATGGAAGGCCCAGATGTTGCGCGAGAGCTGGACGACGGGCGACACCTATAACACGGCGATTGGCCAGGGCTACCTCCAGGTGACGCCGCTGCAGCTGGCGGCGGCGGCAGGGGCGGTGGCCCGCGAAGGCATCCTCTACCGGCCGCACGTGGTGGGCGCGATCACCGATGTCAATGGGACGGTGCTCAGCACCGTTATGCCGGAGGTGAAGGCGAAGGCCCCAGTGAATCCGGCCTTCCTTGCGATCATCCGTGAGGGTATGCGCAAGTCGGTGACGGAGGGCCTGAACCTGGCGGCGCGCGATGTATGTTCGGGCCTGAGCATCGCGGGGAAGACGGGGACGGCTGAGTTTGGGCCGATCCTGACGCCCGACGGCAAGCGTCAGAGCCACTCGTGGTTTGTCGGCTTTGCGCCCTACGATAACCCGCAGATTGTGGTGGCCGTGCTGCTGGAGGGCACCGGCGACCTGGGTGACGGTTCATCGACCATGGCGGTGCCGGCGGTGACGCAGATGATGCAGGCGTACTTTAAGGTGGCTCCGCCGGTGGATCGCCCGCGCATTTGCCCGACGATGCCGGTCGATCCGCAGCCGGACATGCCGCCAGCGGTGAGCGGGCCGTAGCTCGGAGGTTGGCGGCGAAGCTGCCAATCTTCGGTAAAAACGGCGGGGGCCGCGCAGCCTTCCCCGCACACTCCAGACCGCCGGACATGGGAAGTGTAAGGCAATTATCGACCGGATGCCGCGCAGTTTGCGCTCACTATGCTATAATTGGCGGGTATCACTCGTTCAAATTGGACACAGGGACATGAGCGACCTGATCAGTATCAAAGGGGGCCGTGAGGGGCTCCGGCTTCGGCTTGACGATGTGGTCGATTGGCAGGTGCTCACGGATGCCCTGGCCCAGCAGCTCGCGCAGAAAAGTGGCTTCTTTGTCGGGGCGCGCCTGATGCTGGAGATTGGCGACCGGACACTCAACGACGCGCAAATGGCGGATCTGCTGGGGCTGATGCAGCAGCATGGGGTGCTGGTTGAGTCCCTGGGCGCCACGGCCCGCGAGAGCCGGGACGCCGCACGGGCGTCGGGGCTGGCCGCGCGCCCGCTGCCGCGCTATGCCGAGCCGACCGCCCCGGCGTCGGCGAGCGAACACGACGGGATGCTGGTGACGCGCACCGTGCGCTCGGGCCAGGTGCTGCGCCACCACGGCAACATCACCCTGATCGGCGATGTGAACCCCGGCGCCGAGCTGATTGCCGGGGGCAGCGTGGTGGTCTGGGGGCGGCTGCGCGGGCTGGTTCACGCCGGTGCCCTGGGTAACGCCGATGCGGTGGTGTGCGCCCTTGAGTTGCGGCCAACCCAACTGCGCATCGCCGAGCAGATTACACGGGCACCCGATGGCGCGGGGCGGCTCAGCCCAGAGACGGCGCGGATCGAGGGCGGCCGGATCGTCGTGGAGCCCTGGGAAGGTTCGAAGAGGGGTTAGGGAGAATCTATGGCGCGTGTTATCACGATCACATCGGGCAAGGGCGGCGTTGGCAAGACCACCACCACCGCGAACCTGGGCACGGCCCTGGCGATGCAGGGGGCGAAGGTGGCGGTGATTGACGCCGACATCGGGCTGCGCAATCTCGATGTGGTGATGGGCCTGGAGAACCGCATCGTCTACGACCTCGTGGATGTGGTGGAGGGGCGGGCCAGGCTGCGCCAGGCGCTGATTAAAGATAAGCGCCTGCCGGAGCTCTGCCTTATGCCTGCCGCGCAGACCCGCGATAAGGATGCGGTCAGCCCTGCCCAGATGCGAGAGCTGACGAACCAGTTGCGCCAGGAGTTCGACTACGTACTCATTGATAGCCCCGCCGGGATCGAGGGCGGATTCCGCAACGCCATCGCTGGTGCCGATGAGGTGGTGATCGTCACTACCCCCGAGGTCTCGGCGGTGCGCGACGCCGACCGGATCGTCGGCCTGGTCGAGGCGGCGGAAAAAGGGCCGCCCTTCCTGATCGTCAATCGCATTAAGCCGAGGCTGGTGAACCGTGGCGAGATGCTCTCGGTGGACGATGTGCTCGAGTTGCTGGCAATCTCTCTGATCGGGATCGTCCCCGATGACGAGACGATTGTTACCTCGACCAACCGTGGCGAGGCGGTGGTGTACGACCAGAGCTCGCTGGCCGGGCGGGCCTTCCTCAATATTGCGCGGCGCCTCGCTGGCGAGTCCGTGCCATTTATGGCGATCACCGACCAGCAGAGCGTGTTTGAGCGGCTGTTTGGGATGTTCGCCCGGCGGCGTTCGTAGCGGAAAGGGATAGCTGTGGGCTTCCTTGACTCTCTGTTCAGCGGGCGGCAAGGGCGCAGCGCCCAGGTGGCGAAAGAGCGCTTGGCGACGGTTCTCGTCGATGACCGCTATAAGCTCACGCCGGAGATGAAGGAGCAGATGAAGATCGATATCGCCGAGGTTCTGGCGCGCTATCTGCCGGCGATTGACCCCGATCAGATCGAGGTCACGCTGCTGCGTGGCGAGGCGAGCGACCATCTGAAGGCCGATATCCCCCTGCGGCGGGCGCATCAGTCTGACCTGTAGACACCGCGCTCGCTCAAGCGCGCCCACCTCACACCGCATTGCGCAAGATGTCCAAGGCTGCGCCCCATACCCTAGCTTGTCGTTGGTTTTTGGCGGCGAATTTGCCAGAAGCTACCAAATAAACATTTTTGGGGGGCGGCAACGCCGCCGCCGGCGGGGAGTTCGGGGGTGGCGTTGCCACCCCCGAACGATCTTTTTTTGTTGGTTTTTGGCGGCGAAGCCGCCAAATATCAACCAAAAGCGCGGCGAGGGA
>CAISPW010000422.1 GCA_903887465.1 uncultured Oscillochloris sp.
GGCTTTAGCCGGATAAGGCCGGCTAAAGCCTTGACTCCTTCTTCACAACTGGAATAGGACTGCTATAATGCGTTAGCCCTCAGCGATCAGAGATCGACCAGATCCGCCGCGCGTAGCGCCAGCGCCTCGGCCTCGGCCAGGGTTGCGCCCAGGGCGGTGACGTGGCCCATCTTCCGGCCCACCCGCGACTCGCGTTTGCCATAGAGATGCAGGTGGGCACCGGGCACATCCAGGGCGGCCCGCAGCGCGCCGGGGCCAACTGGCCCCGCCCGCCGCCCGAGCAGGTTCACCATCGCCGCCGCCGGGGCGCGCATGTCGGTGGGGGCCAGGGGCCAGCCGATCACCGCCCGCAGGTGATTCTCAAACTGCGAGGCGGCGCATGCCTCGATCGTGTAGTGGCCGGAGTTGTGCGGTCGCGGGGCCAGCTCGTTGAAGAGGATCATGCCATCCTCCAGGGCGAACAGTTCAACGCCGAAGATGCCCACACCGCCCACGGCCGCCACTGCCGCCAGCGCCAGGGACACGGCCTCGTCCGCCGCCGCCGCCGGGATCGGGGCGGGGGCGCGCACAAGGTGGCAGATATGCTGCCGCTGCACGGTCTCCACCACCGGGTAGGCCCGCGCCGCGCCGTCGCGCCCGCGCGCCACCATCACCGCCAGTTCGCGTGCGAAGGGCACGAACGCCTCGGCGAGCAGCGGGCTGCCGCCACGGGCGAGCCGATCCCAGGCCGACCGCACATCGCCGGGGCCGCGCAGGGTGGCGTTCCCGTAGCCGTCGTAGCCGTTGCGGCGGGCCTTGAGCACCAGCGGCCAGCCTAGATCACCAGCGACCGCCGCCAGATCATCTGGCGAGTCGACGCGGCGGAAGGCGGGCACCCGCAGCCCCGCCGCCGCGATGCGCTCCTTCTGGAGCAGCTTGTCCTGAACGACCGCCAGAGTCGCCGCCCTGGGATAGACCGGCAGCCCGCGAGCCTCCAGGCCAGCCAGAATCGCCGCATCGACAAATTCATTCTCCAGGGTCACCAAGTCACACCGGCGGGCGAACATATCGAGCAGGGCCGGGTTTTCCCACGGGCCGACGATCTCGGCCTGGGTCAGCCGACCGGCGGGGCTATCGGGGCTGCGCTCGAAGATCACCGTCTCTACGCCGAGCGAGATAGCGGCCTGCGTGAGCATCTGGGCGAGCTGGCCGCCCCCAAAAATACCTAGTCGAGTCATAGGGCGCTATGATAGCGGTAGTTGGGGGGCCGCGCAAGCTGAGGCGGTGGGCCATGGTATAATGCCGCGAGCATGCCGTCCTTCGGCCATACTTGGCCGTGCGTTGATCGAACCCAGGGGAGACCGCGATGCCCACCACAACTCGCAGCCAGCGCCGCCGCCAGCCGGTGCGCACGCAGCAGCGCCGCTCGTCGGCCAGGGTGAACGAGCCGCCGGACTACACCCGCGACTACGCCTACGTCCGGCGCGACCTGCTGATGATCGCCTTTTGGGGCGGGCTGCTCTTCGTCGGCATGGTCGCCGCCTACTTCATTTTCTAGCCTTAGGGGCGTCCGTGGCCGAGGACGATGACCGGATCCGCAGCAAGGCCGCCCGCCTGCGGCGGATCGAGCACCGGCTCTACAACACCCCCGCCGGCCTGCGCGTGAGCGACATGGCCGCTGATTGCGGGGTGGCCCGCCGCACGATCTACCGCGACCTCATGGCCCTCCACACGATGGGCGTGCCGGTCTGGGAGGATCGGGGGCGCTTCGGGATCGACCGGGCCACCTACCTCTCGACTATTCGCCTCAACCTCAACGAGGCAATTGCCCTCTACTTCGCGGCGCGGCTGCTCGCCCACCACAGCGACGAACACAACCCCCACATCGTCTCCGCACTCGACAAACTGGCCGCCGGCTTGCCCGACCAGACGATCTCGGCGCACATCGCCCAGGCCGCCGACGTGGTGCGCGCGCGCCCTGTGCGCGCCGACTACATCCGCACCCTGGAGGTACTCACCCGCGCATGGGCCGACCGCCGCCTGGTGCTGCTGCGCTACCGCGCGCCGAACCGAGCCAGCACCGAGCGCGAGGTGGCCCCTTACTTCCTAGAGGTCTCGCGCAGCACGCCGGCCGCCTATGTGATCGGGTTCGACCGGCTGCGCGACGCGATCCGCACCTTTAAGATCGAGCGGATTGAGCACGCCGACCTGCTCGACGAGCATTACGTTATCCCCGCCGACTTCAGCCCCTACGCCTTCCTGGGCAACGCCTGGGGCGTGATGGACGACGCCGAGGTGAGCGTCCACCTGCGCTTCAGCGCCGAGGCGGCCACGCGGGTGCGCGAGAGTCTCTGGCACCACAGCCAGCGCCTGGTCGAGCGCGCCGACGGTGGCTGCGACCTGCTGATGATCATCGGCGGCATCCGCGAGGTGCTGCCCTGGGTGCTCGGCTGGGGTGCTGATGTAGAGGTACTCGCCCCGCCCGAACTGCGCGCCGAGGTGGCCACCCACGCCGTGCGTATGGCCGCCCTGTACCGCGACGAGAACAGCTTTTCTGACGTTCGTATCGGGGGATGACACACGAAGCCAGCGCGTGTCATCCTCCGATACGAACGTCAGGAACCCTGGATACGCCGTGGCCAGATGCCTGCGGCCCTGGCGCAGCATCCAGGAGCGGGTGCAACGTCGCCGTTGGCGGGGGGGTTGGGGGTGGATTCGCCACCCCCGAACGATCTTTTCTTGGTTGATTTTTGGCGGCGAAGCCACCAAAAGCACGGTCTGGGGCGCAGCCCAGGGCATGAGCAAAGTCGCCTCCGGCGGGGGTTTGGGGGTGGCAAAGCCACCCCCGAA
>CAISPW010000423.1 GCA_903887465.1 uncultured Oscillochloris sp.
ATCCGTGCTATCCGTGGCTACTTCTGGTAGCGTGTCGTAGCCCGCTGTTCCACGGATAACACGGATAGCACGGATACCGGACAAATCTATGGCGGTCTTATCCGTGGTATCCGTGCTATCCGTGGCTATATCTGGTAGCGTGTCGTAGCCCGCTGTTCCACGGATAACACGGATAGCACGGATTCCGGATAAATCTATGGCGGTCTTATCCGTGGTATCCGTGCTATCCGTGGCTACTTCTGGTAGCGCGTCGTAGCCCGCTGTTCCACGGATAACACGGATAGCACGGATTCCGGACAAATCTATGGCGGTCTTATCCGTGGTATCCGTGCTATCCGTGGATATATCTGGCAGCGCGTCGTAGCCCGCCAGCAGTGGGTGGAAGCCAGCGGGGACGCCGGTTTCTTCCAGTACCGCCCGCATGTCGTCGCCCGCCACGCCGTAGGCGGCGAAGACTTCCGCTTCGTTGATGCCTTCCAGGGTGTGCAGCAGCGCGGCGATGGCTTCCAGTGCGCCTTGATCGCTGATGACTCCGGTGAAGCTGCGCTCGGTTGGGTCGCACGCGACGAGGTGGCGTTTGAGGGTGATGCAGGCACGCTCTAGCTCGGGCAGCACAGCGGGGATGCTTGCAGGGAAGGGGATGCGGGTGACGTAGCTTTCTGTCAACTGAATCTTTGCACTAATAGATCTGACGGCAAAGCTCGACATTCTTGTATTGAGCAGAGCAAGCAATCCAGGTATGGTGATGTCACTGGCTATGGCAGATGCAAATCCTCCTGCAAAGATACCACTAGATTGCACCTGACGAACACCAAGCGAACCCCTTGCCGTAAAAGAGTACACAAAAACCGATTTGAAATAAAGCTGTTGATTTCTTACGGCAGATCCAGGGCTGGCTAAGATACGCTTACCTTTGTACTGCCAGTCAACATTTGCCCAATCCAACCCTACCCATTTTCCGTATCCGCCGCCTCGATGGAAAGCCCTCCACCTTTCTGTGGAAAGTTTGTTTTCCCATAAACACCGCCCAAACCTCAGAAGGTCTGAAGTGTCAAGTCCTCGTGCAACTGTTGCCACATCCCCAAGCCTGCGCCCCTGCAATAGCTCAAAAAACTTCGGCCTAAGCCAATACACCAGCGGAGCATCGGGGATGACCAGGAAAGCGGACTGCTTGGGGGTGGAGACAGCGGGGTGGGGCATGGGGATTACTCGCTTTCAGGTTATCAGATCCACGGATAACACGGATAACACGGATAGCGCACACATAGATTTGTCCGGTATCCGTGCTATCCGTGTTATCCGTGGATACATCAAACAAGCCCATCTGCCGGAGCCGCAGTGCCTTAGCCAAGCTGCACCAACTTACCATTCGTGAGCAAGAACTCCACAAACGGGCCGGGGACATCGAGATTGACTAGATCTACCGGATGGTCGAGATCCGCGAGCAGACGACCAAGCAGGTGAAAAAAGTGCGGTGGCGGGCATCCGCGCACCGCTGCGGCCGAGCCAAACAAAAACACGGCCCGACAGCCCCCGGCTTTGAGGATCGTCGTTGCGTGTTCGAGGTCGCGTTGCACCGTTTCAGGGATGCTCGTAAGACTTCGCTCCATCGCATGCCTCCGTTCAGCGTCAATCTGCAAAGGATAGCCCCAAAGCGGAGCTACCCGTCCGGCGTGATTTCGGCCACATCCGACGGGATAGGCGCGGGCAGCACCAGCGGCAGAACGGTGATCAGGTGGGCGTAGCGTGCAAAGTCGCCGATGTTGTGGGTGAGCAGACGGCGCACACCGTGGACAAGCATCGTGGCGACGATGTTGGCATCGTGGACGCGCCGGTCGGCGACAGGGATGCTGCGAAGCAACGTAACCAACTGATCAAGTACGCCAGGTGTATCATCCAGCACCATGAACTCAGTGCGGAAGACGCCGATGTTCTCCAAGATTTCGGCTGTGGTCAGCCCACCGGCAATGTCGCGCATACGGGCGGCGACTGCCATATATTCGCGCACGATCTGCTGGCTGAGAACAAGCACTGCGCCCTGGTGCCGCAGCGCCTGGAGTCGCGTCGTGGCGAGGGTGTGCCACACCGACGCGCTGTTCGTCGCGTAGATCAGGATGTTTGTGTCAACACACAGGCGGCTAGCGTCCCCACTCATCGTACAGATCCTCTCTACGGAAGGTCGCATCGGTCGGCCAGCCACCCCAGGGTCGAATATGCAGCTTGAGCGGCGCGGCTGGGGTTGCAGGCAGGGTAAGCACAAGCTCTTCTAGGACGAGTACCGCACGATGTGCCCCCGGCGTCAGATCAGGGCGGGGCGGAATGTGGATGCTACCGTCTGGCAGCACGGTGATCACGGTCTCAAAAGTTTTCATCGTTGCACCTCCTCACGCTCCATTATAGTCGCCTCACGCAGCAACTTGGCTTTTTCGGCGGCGCTCTTTAGCCCAATCAGGCGAAAGGCCGTCAGACGGTGCGTGGCAGACGGGAGCGCATTGCTGAGGGTGAACAGCACCGACTGCATCACCTCACCGCTGATCTCCTCAAAGGCATTTGGCCCCAGATGTGCAACCCCCTCAATGCTTGTCTCACGCAGCAGGCCGGTAAACTCCTGCTGCTTTTGGGCCTCAGCCAAGCGCTCATCAGGCACGGCCCGTAGCTCGGCAAAGCTGCGCAGGAACATCCAGTTCTGCTGCGTCACCATTGCCACGCGCCCACCTGGGAGACATAGCTCCAGACAGCGCAGGATGAAGGCGGCGTAGAGATCACGCTTCCCCGGCCTGTAGTGCTGCTCAACGTACCGCTTGAGTAGGTCAGGCATGTTCTTGCTGCCCATATACGGCGGGTTGGTCACCACCACCGCATACTTGCGGTCGAGGATCTGGAGCAGGCGCACGCCGCGCTCGGCCTCACGGCCAAAGAGCGCGTCGGCGGGGTCGGTGCTGGCGGCTTCGTCGTGAAAGCTCTGCGCCACTTGGTTCATAACCAGTTGCTTTAGCGCAGCCGGGTCGGATCCACGGATAGCACGGATAGCTCGGATTGATTCGATTGATTCCTCTGAACTATCGGTCTTATCCGTGTTATCCGGGTTATCCGTGCTATCCGTGCTATCCGTGGATTACTGATGAAATAATCCACGGATAACACGGATAACACGGATATTTTTAAGTCTTTTTCTATCCGAGCTATCCGTGCTATCCGTGGATCATCACCCTACTTGACCATACGCTTCCACTCAAGCTTGCCCTGTGCGCCAAAGTTGAGCAGCAGCCCCAGACGGAAGCCGGTGGCCTTGAGATAGTTGAGCAGTTGCGCCTCCTCAATAGAGCCAAGCTGGCGAAGCGCCTTGATCTCGACAATGATCACCTCGTAGGCGATAAAGTCAGGGATGTAGGTCTGCCGTAATACATGAGATTTGTAGCGAATTTGGATGGGCTGCTGTGCGCAGAACGGTACGTTCCGCGTAGTAAACTCGATATTCAACGCCTCTTGATAGACTGCTTCGAGAAAGCCACAGCCAAGCTGGTTATACACCTCCATCGCCGCACCGATGATCGCAAATGATTGATCGCGGTATAGGAGATCATGTAGAGATTTTGACTCGTTATCCATGGGTGTTATCCGTGTTATCTGTGTTATCTGTGGATTGCTGGTGGGATGAACCACGGATAGCACCGATGCCGAACATTTCTGTTCGGATACTATCCGTGCTATCTGTCTTATCCGTCGATAATATTGCCAACGCCTTATCTCGCAGGTCGGCTAGGGCCGTGTCCAGCTCTTCAACCGTCGTGACCATCTGATCTACCACGAAATCACGTAGGCGCACGCCGTGACTGTGCGTGGTGGGCGGATCGATGCGTGGTGGCGGCGGGGCCACCGGCGGGTGTAGCCGCGTGCGGATGCGCTCCAGCTCACGACTGAGGTTCAGATCGAGCATATCAAGCTGCGTACCGAGCTGACTTCCCACACTGACACTTGGCAGGTCGGGAAGTTCGGCCAGCAGGAGATCGAAGGGCTGGCGCAGGTATGGGGTGTATTCCTCCGTCTGCTCCGCGACCACGCCGATTGCCCCCAGCAGGTCGGGGATACGCGCAATCACAGTGGTCGCCCGGCGGCGGGCCTCGTCCGTCCAGCGTGCCATCTGCGCCGTCACGGCGGCCTCCGCTGCCTCGCGGGCGCGCACAAGCTCCACCCAGCGCGGCGGGTCGTAGCAGCGGCGCTCACTCGCCAGGGTGCTGAAGGTACGCAGGAACGTCTGAAGCTCCGGCACGTTCAGGCTGGCGTTGATCATCGAGGTGTAGTAGTCGCGTACGCGGGGGAAATCGGAACCGTACCGCTGGCGAAACTGCTCCAGTTGTTCGAGCAACGCGAGAAGATCGAGTATCTGCGGGTGGCGATCCCCGAAGAGGGGCAGACGGGCAACCGGGGTGGGGCTGGCACTCACTTCGGTGACCACACTCAGCCCGGCGCTGAACTCCACCGGGAGCGGAAAGCTTGCCGCCGAGGCCCATTGCTGGATCGCCGCCCCGCGTATGGTGATCTCCCCCAGCCGCTCCCCGAGGGCGTTATTCAGGGTGGCCGGGACGAGGGCGGGGCGGCTCCCGAAGAGGGTCTCGTAGAAGCCCCGCGCCGCAATGAGCTGCGGTGAATCAAGCTCGGCCCGCACGCCCAGCAAACGCATGTGCCGGAATCGCTGATCGCGAGTCAGCGCAAGCGTCGCATCAGGATCCTGCGGGTCGGTGATGATTCGGCCCTCCACGATCAGCTTCGCCAGACCCGCTCGCAGCAGCAGGGCCATCGCCACCGTCACCGCACCACCATCCCATCCGTAGGGTGGGTCCTCGAAGATTCGCCGGATCTCGACGGCTTCCACCGGCGGACGGTCGGCATGTTCCGGGGGCAAACTGCCGCGTACCGCGCTCAGCAGCGGACTGCTCGGGTTCAGCGAGCCGTCGCCATTCACCACATGGAGCAGTTGAATGTCCATATTCGTGTAGGTGCCGTTGAGCGCGGCGCGTACCGCTGTTTCGACACTCGCGACGCGGTGCGGCACCTCGCTGAGCCGACTGTAGATCAGCGGCAACAACTGCGTCATCATACTGCGCACCGCGTCACCGCTGCCGCTGCTCGGATAGTACGACGAGCCGCGAAAGAAGATCTGGGCACCCCGCATCGCCGTGCGCAAGTGGACACGCACCGCCGTCAGGTGGCCTGACAGATCGTGGGTCTTCGCCTGGCGGGCTACCTCGGCATCGGAACCCGCTGGGTTTGCAGCGATGATCCGATCGGCGATCTCTTTCGTGGCCACATAGAGCGAGAGCGCATCGCGCAGTGGTTTCACCTCATCCATGCGCAGGAAGAAGGTTTCCGGTTCTTGGTTCGCGCGCTGGCGCATCACTTCATCATCGGCGATCCCTGGGTCAAGCGATCGCTGGATCGGCGAGAGAATGTGGACGGCCACGCGTGACGGGCCGGGCTGAAGCGGGCGTCCGTCCATCAGCAGCTTGATCTTGATCTGGCGTCCCTGCCCCTGGAGTTGCGCGAGCTGAAACATATCGTCGCTCTCGACATCCTTGAGTGCCTGAGAGAGAACCGGGGTGGCCAACCGCAACTCGTGCTGGCGCTCGCGCACTTTGTCCTGGAATGAGCGCTGCTGGGTGCTGAGGAACGCATAGGTTTCGCCGACCTGCTTGGCGTAGCCCGCATCGATCAGGCGGTCGAGTTCCGGCCTGATCCGAGCGGCGAGGGCGGTGAGGTGCTCGTCAAGGCTCGTCACGAGGGCACGGGCAAGGTTCTCCGGTGTGCAGGGAATATGCGTCGCCTGTCCCAGCAGGTACAGGGCCACGGCGACATCAGCGGTCAATGGCGTGGCATCGGGTACCTTATGGGGGATGCTGTTGATGTCGGTTTTCGTCTCGACGGACACATCCGCCACCAACTGTGGGTAGAGATCAACAAGGTTCAGGAGGCGACCGACCGGGGTATGCAGCAGGTCAGGCGTATCGAGGATTGCGCCCTGGATCACCGAAATCATCGTGCGGGTCGCACCGGTCAACGCATCGCCGCGTCCGGCGGCCTGAGCGATTCCCTTGACCATATCGGGTACCACGTCGATCATCCACGGGAGGTAGGGGTAGCAGGTGGGGAACAGATCATCGGTCGGCACCGGGTACACCCGTGCGGTTCCTTTCACGCTGCCGAGATCGGCAATCTGGCCGGTACGCGCGGTGAAGCGGGCCGCGAGTTCCGCCCGCCCCGCCGGATTCTTCTGGAGCAACCGCGCCTCGACGACGTGGCTCATATCGTCATTGCTCAGCTTGATCTTCTGCGAGAAGCGCTGGTTAATTTTTGCGTACTGCTCCTGCTGAACGCTGGCCTGGAGCGCCTGAATGTCGCCGTGGGCCGTCACGGCAATCCAAACCCGACCCTCGCCCACGATGGCGGCGGTCTCGATGAGCGCCTGCACCTGCTGACCCCGCTGATTACTGTCACCACTGGCCATCCACTGGCCGATCTCATCAAGCTGGAGCAGCAGGCGGTGGCGGCGTCCATCGGCATCGCGGAGCCGACACCAACTCACCATGCGTTCGATCACATCACTCGGAGTCATGCCTGCCTGGGTGGCAGCAGTGACGGTACGCTGCACCGCCGCGCGCCCATCTGCGAAGTGATCCGGGAGAACATCGGCGGCGGCCTGCATCAACGCATCAATGTAGTAGGCAGTATCGCGCTGGAGTCGATCCCAGCGCTTGCCCGTCGGAGATACGGGATGCACTCACACCCTCCTCCGTGAGTACGCGATCCAGGTGGCGGCACGCGGAGACATCGACCGCCGGTTCGACGATCTGCCGGATCGTCCGACCCGTCAGGAGTCCATAGTCGCACAAGGTGGTCAGCAGGTTTCCCGCCAGCTTCACCCGCGTCTCATAGCTCCAATTCCCGACCTCGGCGTGTCGTGCGGCTAAATGGGTGAGAAACGCGAGTGTGGTATCGCGGCTGATGTGCAGCTCACCACTCCGCCAGCGCGGAACGATGAGATCCTGCACGACATCGTAGAGGAGTGTCTCCTGGCGTGCGTGATGCATGAGAAGGAGGACACGCAACCGGCGGAGATCGTCCTGCTGGCTTGCCTGCACGAGGTCGTCCAACACCCAGGTTGGCGGATTCCAGCGCGTGAGACGCACCTGTACATGACGAGCGATGACCTCGCGGGTCTCGCGGGAGCGCTGGGGGAGCAGCCGGTCGATGAGGTCGGCGCGTGCCTGCGCTACCGAACCGACGGCACCGTAAGCGCGGAGAAAAAGCCGCGTTTCGGCAATCAGCCCATTTTTTGAGGCGACCGTGGGAAGATACGGCCCCGTCGCTCGCCACGCACACACCACAGGGGAGGTGGTCATGATATCCATCGTACGCTCAGAAGCGCACACCACGAGCGCACAGAGGTTCTATTCATCAGCAAGAACCGGTGAGGAACGACGATCTGGCACCGGGAGCGGCTGTTCGACGGACGCAAGCAGGGCATCGAGATCGGCGCGCTTGTAGAGGCGATGCCTGTTGACCGGATGGCGGTAGGTCACGAGCTTCCCTGAGCGTTCCCAGTTGCGCAGCGTGGTCTCGGATACGCCGAGGACCGCAGCAGCCGCCTTGATACGGAGGTACTCCTGGAAGCCCATCACAGTGCCTTTCGCTACGTGGCCACGAACAGCGCACGAAACCCATCAAAGGATAGTAGGATCATGCAAAAGACGTTCATGCGCGGGGCGCACACCGCCGCGATGAACATGGTCGCTGATGCCCGGCTATCGGCTATCGGCTATCGGCTATCGGCTATTTTCACATCAGATACACCTATACCGGATAGATGACAACGATCTCACGACAAACGGGGCCATGTCTTATCGCGTTAGGACGCATGGATTTTTATGTATCCCGGCGTCATTCATGGACACACTAAGCGAAGCGAAACGTCCTGGTGTGACGTAACGGTCTCTGTATCGTGCAGATATAGAGGCATAGGCGCATGCTATACTCATTTCTGATCCGCAGAATCGTCATCGGGTATGACAAAGCCGACAGGAAATTGGTCAGTGTGTGACTGGACAACCACCGATCCACGTAGCTGGGGTTGGTAGCATGCGACCCATGCGGCATCGTGGTAGGTGCGGGCCAGCGCAGCGCACAGCCAGATCGGCAGGCGTCCATCAATGATAACGCCACCAGGTACCGGTGGCACCGTGATCATGTCGGTGTCCCGGCGATCCAGGTACCCGCTGGGAATACTCACGCGCAGGCGGGTTGTTCCGCCGTGAGTCTCGCTGGCGATGAGCAGCGGGCCACGGGGCACGTGCAGCCCGCGTGACAGGGGCATGACCTCCACCCAACCCTGCCGGGGGTCGAAGACGGCGCAGCGTGCATGCGGGTTGGCCGAGGCCAGGGCGGCGTAGAGCCATGCGGGGCCACGGCCATAGATCGCGAGCGGCGTGTGGGACGGCAGGGTCGGAAGCAGTGTCTGAAGTTCACCCGGCTGCCAGGGCTGGTCACTGTGGGCTGGCAGCGGGTAGATGGGCTGCTCCAGGTGGAGCACGAGTTCAATATCGGTTTGTACGAGGTGACTGCGAAAAAGTTCATCGCTGGTGTAGGCAAACAGGTGTTCCATCTGTGCGGCCAGCGCGCTAAAGCACGGCCCCTCCGAGCTACGTGTACGGCTCAGCCCGACGATAGTACCCCGCAACGGGGGGCCATGATCAATGATCGTCTGCGTTCCCGTGAGTGCCGAGTGAAGATCGGCGACCAGTACCAGCCCGTGACGTACGACCAGATCTCGCCACGGGGCCAGCGCCGCCGGATCCGCACTGAGCAGCAGGGCGTGGGTACAACACGCCGCAATCTGCTCTGTCTCGGGTGAGACAATACCCCCAACATCAACAATCAGGGGCAGGTGGCGTGCGGCAACATCACGCGCCACCGCCAATGCAAAGGAAGGTGTCCATCCGCTGCGCACCCGTGGGCGCAACTCCGCCACCACGGCGGCATCACCCGCTTCCACCCAGTCACCATCGCCATCGGGACTGGCACGTAACGCATAGTGTGGCGTCTCCCGCCGTCGCAAATGTTGGCTGAGGCGGTAGGTCAGCGTACTCTTTCCGGAGTGTGCCGGCCCACCCATCAACACCGCAGGGAATAATGGTGCCATGACTCTTTCGTACTCCTTCGCGCCTGTGCCATCGGTTCCGCCACCCGCCGTTTTGGTCGTCACTCTCGGCGGACAGTCCCAGGTTGTCACCCTGGCCCTCGATGCGTTGCTCGACCAGGGCTATGCCATCGGTGAGCTGATCGTCGTCCATCTTTCGGAGCAAAACCCGCGTTACCAGGCGGCATTAGCCCAGCTTGCGTCCGCCTTCGCCAGCGGTGTCTACCGCGATCATCCGCTGCGCTATCGCCCCTACCCCGTCCTCTTGGGGGGCGCTCCGGTGAGTGATATCCACTCCGAGGCGTCTACCGATGCGGTGCTGAATACCTTCCACCACCTGCTTCAGCATCTTAAACAGCAGAGCATCTCCGTCCACCTGTGTATTAGCGGGGGGCGGCGTATGCTTGGGGTGCTGGCCATGTCCGCTGCACTGATTCACTTCGACTACGGCGACCGCATCTGGCACCTTTACTCAACAGACGCGATACGCACGCAGACGCATGAGGGGACTCTTCTGCATCTTCCGCCAGGCACCCCCGGTGTTCGGCTGCTGCCCGTCCCGGTGCGCCCGTGGGGCTACCTCTTCTCGGCGTTACGGGTCTCCCCAGACGCGGATGCACGGGCGGCAATGGCCTCCCAGGACGCCGCACTCGCGGTTGCCGAGGACGCACGCTGCCAACTGGTTTATGACCGACTCACCCCGCGCCGCCGTGATGTGCTGCGCGCATTCGCCGAAGGACTGACTCCGCAGCAGGTGGCAAACAAGCTTTCGATTGAGCTGAGTACGGTCAGCAGCCATCAGACCGCAATCTATCAGGAGTGCCAGGCCGTGTGGGATCTTCCCGCTACCACCAAAGTGGATTACCGCTGGGTACGTGATGCCTTTGCCCGCTTTTTTGAGCGCGGCTGAGAGACTCGGCATGCGCAGTGTACTCCTTCTGAGCCTGCCTGAGATCCGAGGTGATTCGGAAAAAGATCCGAGGTAGTTCGGATCTCAGCGCCAGGACAATACGCTATCCTCAACCGTAGTCTCCCTGCTGTTTGAGGAGGTGCCCGATGCCGCTCGATGCTCCGATCTCTGCGCCGTCTCAGGTGCCGACCGCTCCCCCCACCCTGCCGCCGCTGCCGCTCCTGCGTGCCCGTCTGACCATGCGCCTTTTGTCGGACGCGACGTTGCCCGCCTATAAGGGTGGCATGCTGCGCGGCGGATTCGGTTACGCCTTCCAGCGGGTCGCCTGCGCACCCGCCTGTCGCTCGGGCGACCAGCCCTGTCCGGCCACACAACCATGTCCATTCCGGGTGGTCTTTGATACGCTGCGCCCAGCCGAAGGCGGTGCGCTGCACGACCTGCGTGATGTGCCGCGCCCGTTCGTGCTTGGGCCGCCCGCCGACGAGCGCACGCGCTACGCCGCTGGCGAGTCGCTAGAGTTCGACCTGACCATGATCGGGCGCGGGGCCGACTACCTGCCGTACTTTATCCTCAGCTTTGAGGAGTTGGGGCGCATGGGATTGGGCCGCGACCTGGCCCGCGCCCGCCTGGAGCGGGTTGAACTGCTGCCCGCGTGGCACCCGGTTGGCGCGGTGATTTACCAGGATGGCCGTTCGCTTCCGGGCGGCATGGGCCTACCCCCACCGTACACCGATACCGCCGATGTGTTGCGGCGAGCGGGCGAGTTGCCCAGTCGCCTGCGCCTGACTCTGCGTGCGCCGCTGCGCATCAAGCAGCGCGGCGACTTTATGCGCGTGCTTGATCCCGCCGCCCTGATTCAGGCAGCCTGCTGGCGAATTGACGCTCTGGCCACGTTTCACGGAACCGGGCCGTGGGGTGTGCGCTACCAACCCCTGGTGGATGCCGCCCGCGCCATCACCGTTGAGCATGCGCAGGTGCGCTGGCACGAGTGGCAGCGCACGTCAACCCGTGGCCACGAGCCGAAGACCATGCAGTTGGGCGGGTTGCTCGGCAGTGCCGTGCTGACGAGGGTGCCGGAATCGTTGCGGGCGGTGCTGTTGCTGGGCAGCCTGGTGCATGTCGGCAAGGCGTGTGTGTTTGGGCATGGGGCGTATAGCGTGGAGGGGATATGAGCGATCAGGATTCGCAGACGTTGATTGGCGCAATCGCCGGGTGTTTGATCGGGACGCGCACTGATCTGAATCGCGCAGCGGTCGAGAAACTGCTTAACGATGCATTGGAGAAGCCACCCGAACATCCCTCCCGCGAGGATGTGAATCGACTCCAGCGTCGGGTCATTGATCTGCTCGGGAAGGACGGTGATCAGATTGACCTGATCTACGGCGGGGCGACCAAGATTAAGGGCTATGTCTTCGAGGCCGACCGCTTGCCGGAGATCCGTGGTGCTTCGGCGCTGCTGGATTATGTTGGGATCATAAAAGTTGAGGAGATCTGCGGCAAGGATCGCGTGATCTACGCCGGTGGCGGCAGTTTCCTCGCCGTTGCCCCGGCGGGTCAGGGCAAAGATTTGGCCACAGAGATCGAGCAAGCATTCACCGACCAAACTCAGACGGCGTTGAGCGTTGTGGTGTCCGAAACCTTTCATCTGATCGAGCTACGCTTTGGCCGGGTAACGTTCACTGATGCCGGTCTGGTGGGTTGGTGGCTGGAGGAGTTTCTGCCAGCCTGGCGTAACACAGATCTGCGAAAGAAGCTGGCTGACTACTATTATGGAGCCGATACCGAACTGCCCGCAACCCGCTTCTACAACCGCAAGACCTTCGGTGAGGTGGTGACGTTGCTGACCACGATGTACCATCGCCGCCGCGACGAGCGTGCGGCCAACGGTGAGACTCGTTACCTGCCAATCATCGAGCGCCTGCCGCATACGACCCGCTGCGCCAGCAGTGATCATCGTCCGGCTCTGATTGAAGCCGACGCTTACGGCACATCAACGAGCGTGAGCGAGGCATCGGCACGCAAGCTGGTGGTGGGACTCACGGTGAAGCGAGATGGGGGGCGGAAAGCGGGACATCTTGCCGATCAGATTGGCTGGCATTCACCGCAGGTCACATCGTGGGAAACACACTGGCAGAAATATCTCGATAAGGAAGGGGCGGATACGCTGTACGGCAAGCACTCGGATGCTCGACAGGCAGATCCGGCCTTCGACATCCAGCAGATCGGCGCGGCGGGCAACGGCTTCATCGGCATGATCTACGCCGACGGCAACAATGTGGGCCGGGAACTGGCGAAGCTAAAGACGCCGCAGGCATACGCTGATTTCTCAAAGAAACTGGAGTGTGCGGCGCAAGGCGCGGTTTTCGCTGCTTTGGCCACGCATCTGTTGCCCATGACCGTATCTGGCGATGTGATCCACCCTTTCGAGATCCTGACCATCGGTGGCGACGACCTGATCCTGATTGTGCCCGGTACGCAGGCGCTCAACATTGCCCTGACGATTGGCGCAACCTTTGAGGAAAAGCTCGGCCTGTCCGAAAAGCGTACCCGTGATGATCGCTACCTGCCAACCACCGACTTCGATGCCTACACGCCCAAGATTGGCCTCTCGGCGGGGGTGGTGGTGGCCAAGGATGACGCGCCAATCTTCTTCCTGCGCTTGCTGGCCGAAGAGCTATTGGGTAGTGCAAAAAAGAAGTCGCGCATCAACCCCAACGCGGGCGGTGCGGTAGATTTCATGGTGATGAAGTCAATCACGATGGTGACGGACAAAATTGAAGGTTTCCGCAAGGAAGCTCTGGACGGGAAGCAGTGTCGGCTGACCGCACGGCCTTACCTGTGGCCCGAACTGGCGGGTCTGATCGACACCCTACGTGCGTTGATTAAGGCCGGTGTACCACGTTCGCAACTCTACCGGCTACGTGCCGCAATGGAGCCAGCCCGCGACCAAGGGCCACTCGCCAGTACGCTGGAGTATCTCTACACCCGCACGCGCCAGGGGAAAGATCAGGGCGCTGCGTTACAGCAGCACATTGAGATGAACTGGCCCGGTGCCCAGGGTTCTCCTCCCTGGATGCGTCGTGAGCCACCGCCGGGCGAAGAATTGAAGGGATCAGAGTGGGAAACAATCTGGGCCGACCTGGTGGAGATTTACGACATGGTGAAGCAGTCGGAGGAGAGCCGTGCCAAAGCTTGAGATGAGCATCGCCTTGACCAGCATCACGCCGCTGAGTGTGGGCGCGGGGGGTAGTGTCGGTTCTCTGGCCGACAAGAGCATTGTGCGCGATGGCTGGGGCCGTCCGATCATCCCCGGCTCGCAGCTCAAGGGTAAGCTGCGCCATGCTGCCGAGCGGCTGCTGGGCAGCGTTGGTCTGCCGGTGCCTACCGACTTCAACGATACGAAGACCGTCTCAGCGATCCGCACGATCTTTGGCACTGGCGGTGGTGAACGTGCGCGGCTGCGCTTCAGCGATCTCATTGGTCTGCCTGATGGTACACCTGCGGATTGGCACCCGAACAGCCCAAGTGAGCGGCGCAGCCTGAGCCAGATCCGACCATCGGTGAGCATCAACCGGAATCGCGGCAATGCTGAGGATGCCCGCCTGTTCTTTCAGGAAACCGCCCTGGAGGAGTTGGTCTATCGGGCTAGTCCGGCGATAAGTGGCGACCACAAGACGCTTACGCTTGGACACGCAGCCCTACTCTGGGCCGCGCTCACGCTGACGGATCGCTGGGGCGGTGGTACATCGCGTGGACTGGGCTGGGTTTGTGCGCAGGTAACTGTGTGTTGGGACGGCGTAGAGGTGAAAGAGGAAATGCTGAAAAGCGAACTACGCACGCTGCTAGGGGGGAGGTAACGCATGCTACTTGATCTCACGATCACCGCACGGGGGCCACTGGCCTTCCCCGAGCGCCGCTTCGGTGAACAGTTCCGCGCCAGCTTGGGTTACGTCCCCGGCGGCGCAATCTACGGGGCGCTCGGTGCGCAGGCGTTCAACGCCAAGCAATTCCGCGATCTGCGCTGTCATAACGCCTATCCCGTTGCCGATGGCGACCCCTGGAGTCGCCCGCTGCCGATGAGTGCCTTACAGCCCAAAGGCGATGAGAACGCGCCAATCTACGACTCATTGGTCGAGCGGGTCTGCTGGGAGCGGCAGGAACCCGCCGGGCTGATCTACGCGCCCACCGACGAGCAAGGCCGGGCTTGGGAGGTGGTCAAGCACGGCTTCTACACGTTGCGCAACAACAAACTTGCACTGCGCAGCGCGGTTCAGCGCGTACTGACACGGGTGGCGATTGATCGCCAGCGCGGCACCGCCGCCGCGAGCCGACTCTACTCGCCGCTGGTGCTGAACGAGGTGATGTACCTCAAGGAAGAGGACACATACTACCCATCAACCTTCCGGGGCAGCGTCTCCCTTCCTGACGACGACGCGCTGTGCGCCGCGTTAAAGCAGATCGACTCCCTCGGCGCACGCCAGACCAGCGGACTCGGTGCGGTGACAATAGATGTTTCCGATACCAACGGTGATGATCATCTGAAGCAACGAGTTGAGGATCTCACCCGGCGCTTCCGCGAGCAGGCGAAAGCCTACCGTGAACTCGGCGGCGCGAAGTGGATGGTGCGCGGCCACGTCTTCACTGTCAACCTGCTGGCCGACGCCATCCTGCGCGAACAAGGCTGGCTGCCAACTCAGGAACTGAGCGCACAGGCGTTGGAGGATCTGACCGGGATTGAGGCCACGTTGCTGCGCAGCTTTAGCAACACCGCCGTTGTCGGCGGATGGCACGCCACGTGGCGCGAACCCAAGCCCACGGCCCTGGCTACCAGTATGGGCAGCGTCTTTGTCTTCCACGCGCCAAACGGCTTGAGCAAGAGTAACTTCGAGAAGTTGGCAGATCTTCAGACCAACGGCATTGGTGAGCGCCGCTCCGAGGGCTTTGGACAGGTACGGATCTGTGATGAGTTTCATCTGCGGGCTAGTTACCCGCGTGAGCAGAAGGAGTCCATGCAATGACCACCACCGATACCGGGCAACTCCGCCGCGAACTGCTGCTTGCGCAGGCGATTGGCTGTCAGATGGATACCCTCGTGGGTTATGCAAATGACGCTGCCTACATACTAAAAGACTACCCAAAGATGGAGTCGAGTCAACTGCGCAATCTGGTCAACGTTGCACAAGAATCGCGCTCTGTGGAGGTGACGATCAACTTCATTCGCTATCAGATCGGGCGCAAGAGCGATGAGTGGGGGAAAGGTTCTAATGGCTTTGGTCATCACGTTATCACGTTCCTCCAGGACTCGCTTCAGACACTGGTCAATGATGTAATCGCGAAGTTACCTCAAGAGATCGGCGCTAATCCTACAGATTCCGGGCTGCGCAATGAGGTGATTGCCCAAATGATGCGACTCTATCTGGGCTTTCTGGTTCGTGCATTTACCTTCGCCAAGAAGACCAACGGATTCGATCAACTGAAGGCCATGACAAAGAAAGAAGGAGGCCGCCCGTGACAAATGATTACTCCTTCGCCACCCTGCGCAACCGTCTGCACGTCAGCGGCACCCTGGTGGCCCTGACTGCCTTGCGCATCGGGTCGGGTCGTTCAACCGAGGTTACTGGCACCGACCTGCCGGTGCTGCGCGATGCTCGTGGTCGCCCACTTATCCCTGGCGCGTCAATCAAGGGTGCCCTGCGCTCCCGTATGGAGTCCCTGGTGCGTGTGGTCAACGATGACGAGGCGCTCGATCTGCCTGCGCTCCAGGATAAAGTTGGTGATCTCGCGAAGCTGCTGGAGCACGATGCGGATCTAAAGCGGTTGCGGGCCAAGTCCAATAACGCGGCGGCGGTTGATCAGTACACCAGTACCTTCTACTGGAAGCACTCAACCCTGATTGATCTGACGTTCGGCGCACAGTGGACGGCTAGCCGAGTCTTTGTGCGTGATGCGCTGGTGGATACGTCGCTTTGGTTTGGTCAATACGAGGTGCGCAACGGTGTGGGCATTGATCGCGATACCGAGACGGCCAGCGATGGCCTGCTTTACGACTACGAGGTTGTGCCCGCCGGGACGCGCTTCGACTTCGCACTGAGCGCCGAGAATATGGCCGATTGGCAACTCGGCATGCTCGTGTTGGCTCTGGCACCCTGGGAGCGCGGTGAGGCCCAGGTCGGCGGTTTCCGCTCACGCGGGTTAGGTTATGTGCAACTAGAGGGAGCGAGCTACGACTACACAACGGTTGCCAACGCCGATGATGTTATCGCGCTACTGGAAGGCTCCGGCGGTGCGAAGATAGATGCCGATGATCGTCGGGCATGGATCGCCGCATTCAAGGCCGCCCTGGAGAATCCATCAAGCGTGAAGGGAAACTGATCATGCACAAGGCAACCTACTTGGAGGGAATCCTCCATCTGATCATCCGTCCCGACGGGCCGATCTTGATCAAGGCCGGAGAGAGTGGCGGGGCCGACCCCACCCTGCCCGATATGGAGTTTGTGCGCAGTCGCCAGCAAGGCGCGCTCCAGGTGTACCTGCCCGGCCCCTCGCTCAAGGGCGTGGTGCGTGCCCATTGCGAGCGCATCTGCCGCACGCTCGACGGGTCGAGGCGTGACCCCGAGTGCGATAACCCACCGTTGGCGGATAACCCGCTGGGCAAGGAAGGGAGCTATAAAGATGGGGCGGATATGGCCTATAGCTCAGGGAAATACCTTGAGTCGCTTCGCGAGACGATTAAGGGAGATCCCCAGCGTACCGCTATCATCTACCGGCGTTCGGCATTTACTGCACAGATCTTTGGTAGTACCGCTCTGGCCGGGCGGGTGCGCTTCGCCGATGCTTACCCGACAGGCGATGTCACACTTGAGGAGCGCAACGGCGTCGCCATTGACCGCATCTATGGCTCAGTTGCAGTCGGCCCCTTCAACTACGAGACGGTGGTGTCTGGCAACTTTGTCACCAGCATCGCCTTTCGTAATCTAACGCTGGCCCAGCTTGGGTTGCTCGGCCTAGCCCTACGCGATCTTGCAGCGGGGCGGGTGGCCATCGGCTTCGGCAAGTCGCGTGGGTTAGGTCGGGTGAAGCTAGAGATGACTGCACTGGAGTTGCGCTACCCGGCGTGCGAACTGCGCGACGGCACGCTGAAGGTGATCGGGAAGCCCGTGGCTATTTCTGATCGCACGCTGGCGGGCCTGGGTGCATTTTGCAAAGACGAGGGCTACCTGCTGCCCGCTCAGGATAGCGCGAAGCTGCCAGATGGGCTGGCTTACGCGGAAGACACTGAGCGCGGCATGGGCGTGTTGCTGGAGGTAAAAGGCGATGCCCAGGTGCGCGAGATCTTCACCGCCTGCATGCCCGCCTGGAAAGCGCAGGTGGGCCGATGAGCGAGAAATCCGACCGTGTGCTACGTGTGGCGAAAGCCGATGATGCCAAAGTACGAGCACTGGTCAGCGAGATCGTCACATTCCCCTGTTCGCAGGTGGTCGGGCGGGCATTGTGGAATGTAGGCAAGGAACCCGATCTGACCAAGATCACCGAGGTGAAGACGGCTGCTGAGATTGACCTGCACGGCGACTTCGGCCACATCTTCGGTACAACTGCTGAGGTGCGCTGGCGGCGGATCAACAAGGAACAGTACGACGTACTTATTCTGAGCGATAAGCCACTAGGTGTGCCTGCGGATGGGAAAGCACTAGGTGAGGCGGAGAAGAAGTGGGTAATCGTGAAGCGTGACCTCATTGCCCAGCAGGGTGCAGACCGCTTTCATGTGCGCGTCGCGCAGTACCTCGCGCCGAACGGGGCCGTGCAGTTTGTCAGCTATCGGGAGGTACTGCGATGAGCAACTATGACCCTGATGATCGCATGCCCAAGCCCTACGAGTTTGTGCCGCTGCCCGTAGGCCGTCCATTACTGAGCAAGCCAGCAGGCCATGACCGTTATGGGAGTAACCTGCTGAGCGGCGAATTACGGGCCACGATCATCGCTCGCTCGCCTATCCACGTCGCTTCCGGGCTGCTGGAACCACGGCGCGACCCGAAGAACCCGCTGGTTAAGGCACTCTTCCGCAGCAACGGTCAGCCGGTCATTCCTGGCACCTCACTCAAGGGGTGCATCCGCAGCATCGTCGAGGCCATCTCGCCCTCGGCGGTAACGATGACGAAGGCATTCATCCCCGGCGATCTCGATCCATCCCGCTCAGCAGAGCGCCTTGACGTAACCCAACGCATCTTCGGCATGCTGGGATACCAAGGCAATGTGGCCTTTGCCGATGCGCGGCTATGTGAGGGAACAACGGCAATCATTCGCTCGGTGCAACTTCACCAGCCCGCGAAATCTACGCGGCCCTACATGGAGAATGGCGTAACAAAGGGCCGCAAGTTCTACATGCACGGCACTCTCGCCAAGGGCGAACTGCCGTTGGAGGTGATTGCTGAGGGCAGCAGCCTGGATCTGTTAGCTCGCTTCGAGAACCTGACGCATGGCGAGTTGGGATTGCTGCTCACCGGGCTGGGTGTGGGTGACATGAAGCTCTGGCCCAAGCTAGGCGGGGCCAAGCCCGCCTGTCTGGGCACGATTGAAGTCACTGAGCCATCTGTAACTATCTTCGACTCCCACGTGGGCTATGCTAACTTCGCCATCGAGCCACAGCCGATGGAGATCGCCCCACTGCTGGAGGCTGCGCGTACTGAGGGACTGATCCTCGATGAACAGATGAGCAAACTGGCCGATACCCTGCGCTGGCCGCGCATGGATCGCACATGCCCGGATGGGAGCTACTAATGAGCGACATAGACTTTGCAACTGCCGAACTCTTTGCCGCCGACCTGCGCGGCAAAAGTGTAGATCACAACGAGGTGAAGAAGCTGCTCAGTTATATGCGCAGCCAGACCAATGGGCGTGCATTGTTCGAGTATCTCCAGATCATCATCAAGTATCCCAAGGTCGTTGATCGGTCTAATCAGACGGTGGGACATTTTCAGTCCATGCTGGAGGTCAGTGAGCGTCACTTGCGCCCGCTCCAGCACGACTACCGGCAACTGATGGCGACACTCGGTTGGGGTATTCGGCTGATGCGCTACTACAAGGAGGTACCTAGCGCCGCGCCGCGACGTAGTTTTGAGAAGCCTGCGCTACAACTTGTTGCCACAGCGACCCCGGTAGTTGCACCCGCGCCCGCTGCACCTGCAAAGCCTACCGGCCAATCGCTGCTGGAGGTTGGCGCTACCTTCACCGGCAAGATCCTGGATATTGATAGTGACAGCGGAGATGTAGCGGTTGAGGTACCAGGCGTCACCACTGACAAAGCCATTGGTCGGATCAAGGCCGAGAACCTGGGCGGTAAGAAGTTCAAGGTCGGTAACAGCGCCCGTGTCGAGGTCATGGACACACGCACCCTCAAGAGTGGCCGCGTTGTGCTTGATCTGCGGCCCGCACAGAAGCCGGGAGGATAGCGATGACTACCAAGGCAATCAGCTTCCTCGGTGCAGGGAATCTGAGTGAGACGACCTATTGCTGGGGCGAGCAGACGTGTACCACGCACCTGATGGCGGAGGCCACTGTGCGGATCTTTACGCCCGACCAACTGCATGTGGTTGTGACAAAGCAGGCCCGCGAGCGCCACTTGGACGACTTACAAAAGCGTCTCGATGGTGTACTCCCTGTCTTTCCCGTGGACATCCCGTTAGGCGAGTCTGAAGATGATCTGTGGAAGATCTTCGCCGCCATTGCTGGTGTGATCGAAGACAAAGATACGATCATCTTCGACATTACCAACGGACTACGCTCCATTCCGATGATGGCCCTGCTTGCGGCTGCCTTTGTGCGGGTGGTGCGTAATGCCACAGTAGAGCGCATTATCTACGGTGCCTTCGAGGCCAAGAAGGATAACATCACGCCCATCTTTGATCTGACGCCGTTTGTGGGTCTGCTTGACTGGACAAGCGCGACGGATGCCTTTTTGCGTTATGGTCGCGCCGATCAGCTCAGTGAACTTGCATCAGTCTCTAGCTCGGCTCTCCCACCGATTGCCACCAGTCTCCCTCGTCAT
>CAISPW010000424.1 GCA_903887465.1 uncultured Oscillochloris sp.
AAGACCCGGCATTGTACGATTATATCAACCATATCAACCATATCAACCATATCAACCATATCAACCATATCAACCATATCAACCCGCCGTGAGGCGCAGGAACAGATCTTCAAGGTTCTCGGCATGGGCGCGGAACTCGCTGACGGCAACGCCGCTGGACACCAGGTGGGCGAGCAGCGCGGCATGCTGATCCTCGCCCATGGACTCGGCATCCACCAGGATGGCCCGTGGGTCGCTCGGGTCGATATGCAAGCTGCGGATCGTCGGCAGGCCCGCCGCACCCGTGCCGCCCACCATCAGCGTCTGTAGCACCGCCGCCGCCGCCGGCACATCGCGCATCACCCGGATGCGCAGATTCGCGCCGCCCTGAAGCTGTTGCCGTACCACATTCACTGGGCCACTTACCAGCATCCGCCCGCTCTCGATGATCCCGATCTCGGTGCAGATCTCGGCCAGTTCGCTGAGGATATGCGAACTGAGCAGTACCGTTTTGCCCAGATCGCGCAGGGTGCGCAGCAGTTCGCGCAGTTCCACGCGGCCACGCGGGTCGAGTCCGCTGGCCGGCTCGTCGAGCAGCAACACCGGCGGGTTGTGTACCAGCGCGTGGGCCAGCGAGAGCCGCTGCTGCATACCGCGCGAGAGGCTCTGCACAAAGGTTTCACGCTTGGCGCTGAGATCCACGAGGTCGAGCAGATCTCCCACGGTGCGCCGCCGCTGCGCGGCGTCCATGCCGTAGCAGCGGGCGAAAAAATCGAGATATTCCCAGACCCGCAGATCGTCGTAGACGCCGGAGACATCGGGCATGTAGCCAACGAGGCGCTGGGCGCTGCCCTGGCGCTGGGGCTGGCCCATCAGACGGATCTCGCCGGAGCTGGGTTCAAGCATGCCAGCGAGCATACGCAGGGTGGTGGTCTTCCCGGCACCGTTCGGGCCGATGAATCCGTAAATGCTGCCCTGTGCGACGCTCAGGCTGAGGTTGTCGAGGGCCAGCATCCGACCGTAGCGCCGGGTTAGCCCAATCGTCTCAATCGCCGTGGACATAAAGTCATTCCTCGCACTGTCAAGCGGGAGTCGCTGGATCTGAAACGAGCCTAAAGCGCCTGAGCGCTACCGGCTATTTCCGTAAAAAAAACGGCGCGGCCAAATAGTGGCCGCGCCGAAGAGTATTGCGAGGAAAGCCAAAGAAGCCTTGGCGTAGAACCTGACGGTCAGCGGCGACGGCGTAGACGCTCTACATCATCGATACGGATGCGCACCGGAACTGGCTCGGCCTTGAGCAGCGTGGCGGCAACTGTAAGGGCCAGCATCAGGGTGAGGATGACAGTAAGTGCTACGATCATGTCAGGTTCCTTTCCACGGATCGCGCTACGCCTGGGGCTCATCGCGACGGGTCGTATCGGTCACAAAGGTAGTATAACGAAAAATAATTACGCCGTCCATACCATATTGGGTGAGAATCAGGGCATGAGCAAAGTCAAGCAGGCGTCCAAAGCAGACACACCTTTTTGCGTGTATCATCGGAGTATCAACAACCGAAAACCCACAAAAAGGTGTGTGATGGACTCTCCCACGATCCCGTTCACGATCCAACTGCCGGAGGAACTGCCCTCCTGCCGGCACGGCGCTGGCCTGCGGAGGCGGTCTTGCGCGTGTATCGCGTGCGCTGGCAGGTGGAACTGGTCTTTCTGTTCAACGCCGATGCCCTCGCCGGGATGGCCGAAACCACCCTGCGCCCCGCCTTCCAGCAGCGCCTGGTGCAGGGGCTGCCGTGGGAGCAAACCCTGACCGCAGCAGAACTGATCGCCCACCGGGATGCCGCCGGTAGCCGACTGAACACGCACCCGCATCCAGACGGCCTTTGACGTTCTGGTGGCCCAACGCACGGGCTACGATGACCTCGACGCCCGGATCGCCAAAACCGCCCATCATCGCGATCTCCTCCTGGCGGTGCGCGATCATCCTGATTTGCCGCTGCATCACAATGCCATGGAGTTGGCGGCCCGCCGACGGGTGCGCAACCGCGATGTCAGTTTCGGCCCCCAATCGCGGGCCGGCGCGCAGGCGTGGGACACCTTCCAGACGCTCGCGGCCACCGCCGCCAAACTTGGCGTGCGGCGGTATTACTATCTCCGTGATCGGTACATGCATCCGGCCACCACCCCGTCGCTCGCGGATCACATCCAGGAGTGATCCCGCGCTGCGGTATGCGCCTCGGCCTGACCCAAGGGACGCTGCACCAGACCTGGGCCGATGCCGATGCCACCTCCGTATGTGGAGGCAGACGGTGTACAATACGGGCATGCGGCGCATCCAAACGAGGCGTGCCATCCTGGCCCGACAGGGAGTTCGTCCGTCTTCGTCGCCTTGCGGGTGAGCGATGGAGCCTAGCCTTTATGCTACAATGCCGGCGCGGTTTGCGGTAGAACAGAGGCCATGGATACCTCTATGGACATCCTTGATGGTAAGAAGATCGTACTCGGGGTCTGCGGGAGCATTGCGGCCTACAAGGTGGCGCAACTCGCCCGTGACCTGACGCTGGCCGGTGCGCAGGTGGATGTGATCATGACCGAGGCCGCCACGCGGTTTGTGGGCGCGGCCACATTCCAGGCACTCACTGGCCGTCCGGTACTCGGCGATATGTGGGCGCTACCGGAGAACGGGGCGGTGGGCCACGTGGCACTGGGTGCGCGGGCCGATGTGGTGGTGGTGGCTCCGGCGACGGCCAACCGGATCGCACGGATCGCCGCCGGCATGAGCGATGATCTACTGACGACGACGATTCTGGCGACGCGGGCGCCGGTGTTACTGGCTCCGGCCATGAACCCGCAGATGTACGCGAGCCCGGCCACGGTGGCGAATGTGGCGACCCTGCGCGGGCGCGGCTATACGGTGTTGGAGCCAGACGAGGGGCGTATGGCCGAGCATGTGGTGGGCAAGGGTCGTATGCCTGAGCCGCACACCCTTGAGGGTGCGATCCGCGCCCTGCTTGGCCGCAGCGGCCCGCTCGGCGGGTACCATGTCGTGATTACCGCCGGGGGCACCCACGAGCCGATCGACCCGGTGCGCTACATCGGCAACCGCTCATCGGGCCAGATGGGCTACGCGCTGGCCGCCCGCGCACGCGATCTGGGTGCCCGCGTGACGTTGATCAGCGGGCCGACCGCAATTACGCCGCCGGTCGCCGTGACGCTAGTGCGGGTAGAGACGGCGTTGGAGATGCAGTCTGCCCTCGCCGATGCCGTGGCCGATGCGGATATGCTGATCATGAATGCGGCGGTGGCGGACTTTCGCCCGATCGAGGCTGCGGAGCAGAAGATTAAGAAGCGCGGCGACGCGGGGCTGACCCTGCATTTGGTGCCGAACCCCGATCTTGTTGCGGGACTAGCGGATCGCCGCGAGTTCTTTAAGGTGGGCTTCGCCGCCGAGACGAATGATCTGCTGGCGAACGCGCAGGGCAAGCTGGAGCGCAAGGGCCTGGATATGATTGTGGCGAATGATGCGGTGCTGAGCATCGGGCAGCCGGAGATCGCCCTGACCCTGATCGACCGGGGCGGCGTGGCGAGTCTGCCACAACAGCCGAAAGCCACGGCCGCCGCCGCCCTGCTTGATCAGATTGTGGCGCGCTTCCAGCGCTGGCTACTACACTAATCCAGAATGGTAGACATTACCAACGACGCTGGCAATGTCCATCATATGTGTTGAATGTTTCGGGAGCCTGATGACGACAGACCGTAAGGAGACTCCGCCCAAGGAGCACACGGCAAGTGGGACGACTCAGGTCGGCCAGGTGATCAGCGGGCTGGAGCGGCTGACTCGTCGCATGCCCAGCGGTCGCCTGCGGCGACCTGGGCCCTACCGCAACGGTCGGCCTGCGCCGCCCCGCGAGCAGATCGCGGGCCTGGTGGCCGCCCTCGGCGATACGGCGCACCCCCTGCACGCGGTGGCCGTCGATGAGTTGGTGGAGATCGGCGGGCCGGCGGTGCCGCTGATCTGCGATGTGATCGGCCCGCAGCAGCCCTGGCTTACGGCCTACCGCGCCGCTGACGCCGCTGGGCGGATCGGCGATGGGCGGGCGACTGGGTCGCTGATCGGCGCGCTCCAGCACCCGAATAGCAATGTGCGCTGGAGTGCGGTGCGCGCTCTGACCACCGTCGGCGATGTGCGCGCGATCTTCGAGTTGCGCCGGGTGGCGCAGAATGACCAGGGGCGCACGAGTTGGGGCGAGCCGGTGGCAGGTGCAGCCCAGAGCGCGCTTGACCAACTGAGCCAGCGCAGTGTCTGGGGACAGAGCGTTGAGCTGGTGAAAACCGCAGTGACCTCGGTGCTGATGATTTTGGCGCTGACCCTGGCCTTTGGCGTTGTGAGTACGGCGCGCGATGAGTTTGGTCGCTTCGGCCAGATTATCCCTGGCCAGACACAGCTGCCGCAACTGGTGATGCCTACGATGATCCCCACCCTGTCGCCGCAGCCCACTAGCGTTGGCATGGTCGTCGCTGAGCCGACGTCGGCATCTGCGGCACCCACGAGTGTTTTGGGGGCCACGAGCACGATCACCGGCACGGTGCAGCAGGTGTCGAATGTGCGCCCGCAGCCGAACGCGAGCAACCGACCGATTGGCATGGTGAACCAGGGCGATGAGGTGATCTTTTTGGCCCGCACAGCCAATAGTCAGTGGTATCTGGTGCGGCTGGGCGACAGGGTGAATCCGGCGTCATATATCAATAACCCCGACGACAGCGGCACCGGCTGGGTGAACCGCGCCCTGGTCACCGCACCGAGGAGGGAGCTACCGGTGCAGGAGCCGGTTGCGGTTGAGCCAACGCCGATGCCTGCGCCGACTGCTACCCCGTGACGGCAGGCCCAGACATTGGCCGGCCCGCCCCTCGTGCGGCGCGGTCGGTCGTCGGGTTCCTGGTGGCAACTCTGGCGGCGGCGCTGGCCTGCGTCATCATGATCGCCATGCTCGCGCAGATCCCGGCCCGCCATGAGGTTGATGTTGGCGGCTATGACGCGGCCTACGTCCAGGGCTTCGATGAAGCCGAGGGGGCCGATGCCCCTGGCGGCTCGGCGGTCTACCTGGCTGGCTCCGATGGCCGCGCCCGCTGGACGCGGCCCGCTGGCTCGGCGCTGCTCTTCCCGCAGGCAGGATTGCCGGGCACGGTGCGTCTGCGCCTGCGGGGCTGGCGGCCCACTGGCCCGCCGCCACAGATCCGCGTGCTGCTGAATGGTGTCGAGTTGCTCGGTGAGCTTCAGGCCAGCGGGGACTGGGAGGAACTGAGCTTTCCGGTGCGCTCGGGGGTACGCAAGGCCAGCGACTTCTTTGTAGAGCTGCGCGTCATGCCGGCAATGACTCTGTCCGATGGCCGATCGGTCGGCGTGCTGCTTGACCGGGTGAGCTACGAGGTGGCCGGACTGCCGGTGACGCCGTACCCGACACAGTTGGCGTATGCGGCGCTGGTGGGGGCGATGATCTGGCTGCTGGTGCAACCAGGAAAAAAAGCGGCTATTTTTTCAGGGCGGGCGGTGCCCGCCCTGGCCCTTGCGGTTGGCCTGTATGGGCTGGCCTGGCTGCTGCTGTACCACGGCCAGCCGCCGCTCTATCCGTATCCACTGCGGGGACTGCCGCCGGCGGTGTGTCTGGGGCTGGCGGGGCTGCTGGCGCTGCGCTATGGGCCGGGGATTGTCGCCCGCGCCCCGGCGCTGCTGAGTGTGGTTGCCCCCGCCGTCGTGATCGGGCTGTGGCTGGCGGCGACACTGCTGGCGGCCCAAGATCACCTGACGCTGGCGCGGCCGGGGGTGGAGAATGACTTTCGGGTTTTCGCCACGCGCGAGACGCTGGCCGAGGTGTTGAGCGCCGACGGCTTCTATAACTTGGGCTATCCGCTGCTGCTCTGGCTGGCCCGCCCGCTGTTTGGGGGCAACGCCTTTCTGGCCGGGCGCCTGCTGGCGGGCCTGGGCGGGGCAGCCTTTCTGGCCGGGGGCTACTGGCTGGCCCGCGCCCTGCTGCCGCCCGGCCCGGCGCTGCTGGCCTTGGTCGCCCTGGCCCTGAGCGGCTTTGTGGCCCAGTACGGGCTTTATGTGGGCAGCGATATGCCGTTTGCGGCCTGCGTGAGCCTGTGTGTGGCGGCGACGGTGTGGGCGCAACCGCAGCCGACGAGATCGGCTGCAGTTGCGCCCCTATTATGTGCGGGGGTGTTTGGGGGGATGGCGTTTTTGGTGCGGCACCTGGGGATGGTGCTGCTGCCGTGGGGGGTGGTGGTTTTGCTGGCGGCGGACTGGCGTGGCGGCGGACGGCGGGCGGCGGCGGTGTTCGCCGCCGGGTTCCTGCTGGCGGCCGCGCCGCAGCTGATCATCAACACGGCGCAGGCGGGCAGCCCGCTATATAACCAGCAGGCCAAGAATATCTGGCTGGCGGTATACGGGGGCACGGACTGGGGACGCTGGGATGAGGCTCCGAACAGCGTGGGGCTGGCCGATGTGGTGCTGCGCGACCCGGCGCGATTTCTGGGTAACTGGTGGCACAACGTTGTGGGCTACCTGGGTAGCGGGGCCGAGGACACGAGCGAGTTCGGGCGGGCCGCGCAACTGCGACTGCTGGGCTGGCCGGCGAACTTGCTGGGGGTGGGCGGGCTGCTGGCGTGGGCGGTACTCACGTTTGGGGCGCTGCCTCAAGCTCGCCTCTTGTTAGGTTTGGGTGACGAAGCCGCCCAGATCCCACAAAAAAATAATCTGGGAGAGGGCAAGATTTTTTTCCAGACCCGCGCGCTCGTTGGTATGATCCTGATCTACGGGGCAGCCGTGAGCATGGCGTTCACGCTGCAGCGCTTCTTCCTGCCGCTGGCATCGATCTACGCGGCGGCGGCGGCCTGGGCGGCCTGGCGGCTGGCCGGGGGCGGGCGGGGGCTGCTCGGCGTGGGCCTGGCCCTGGTTGTGGTACTATGGGGCGGCTGGGCCGGGGGCGTGGGCTATGTGATCGCCGGCCAGCCCGCCGATGAGGTGGCGGCGGCGCAGATGGTTGCGGCTGGCCTGCCCGTTGGTGCCACGTTCGGCGCGCGGGTCTCGGCGCGCCTGCCCCTGGCGAAGTACTCGGCTATCGCCCAGGCGGCGGTGGACTGGCCGGCGGGCGCGGACATCTCCAGGCCGGTCGGCGCGGATGATCTGCGCGGGCTGCGGGCCACCGGGGCGAGCTATCTGCTCTGGGATAATGCCTCGGGGCCGCCGCCGCTGGCTGACCTGGCGAGGGCGTGGGTGGCCGACAGCGGGCGGTATAGCCTGTACCGGCTGGGGCCATGATGGCAGATTATAGATTATAGATTGTAGCAACAGGATATGCGGACCTCTTCGCCAGATCGTATGCGCCCGCCGCCTGGGAAGCGGCGGCGGCGCTTCACCCTCAACCTGCGCCTGCCACACGTCTCCCTGCCGCGCGTCTCGGCGACGGCCCTGGCCCTCGGTGCCCTGGTGCTGATCGGCTTGGCCATGCGCCTGTGGTTCCTGGCCGCCAACGACATCGACCCACGCTTCTCGGCCGCCGACGACGGCGACTACTACCAGCGCGCCTTGCATCTAGCGGTCACCGGGCAGTACACGGATAACTCCTGGCTGATCCGTCCGCCGGGCCACGTCTTTATGTTCGCGGCCCTGCTGCGGGTGGGGATCGCCCTGGGCGACCCGACGGTTGGCATCGCGCTGATCCGTGGGGTGCAGGTGGCGCTCTCGCTGCTGCTGGTGCCCCTGGGCTACGACATGGCCCGCCGCTTGTTCGATGGGCGCGCCGGTCTGATCTTCGCCACGCTGCTGGCGGTCTGGCTCCCGTTCATCGAACTGCCGGCGCTCATCCTCAGCGAGCCGCTATTTATCGCGATGCTCGGCGTACACTGTTGGCTGCTGGTGCGCTGGCGCGACAGCTACCGGGCCGACGAGTTGAGCGCCCCCTGGCTGGCGGGGGCCGGCGTGGCCCTGGCGGTGGCCTCGCTGGCTCGCTCGCCGGCGCTCTACGCGGCGGTGTTCGTGGTCGGATTTGTGGCGGTGGAGACGTGGCAGAAGCTACGCTATCGCCTGCGACCGGCGGCGGGCGGCTGGCTGCGGCGGATGGATGTGGACGCGGGTTGGTCGGTGAGCAGCCGGCAGCCGAACCGGTTTGCGGATCCGCGACCGACCGCCGGGCGCTGGAGGGCAAAAATCTTCCTGCGCTGGATCCCGGCGCTGATCGTGGCCGCCCTGATCTTCTTGATTCCCTTCGCCCTGACCATCGCGCCCTGGACGATCCGTAATTACGTGACGTACCAGCGGCTGATCGTGATCGACACCCTCGGGCCGGTGAATATGTGGATGGCCATGAGCGACTCGGTGAACGCGGGCCGGGGCGAGAATGAGGCGAAGGCGATTCTGGCAGCGGTTCCGCAGGAGTCGCGCCAGGACTTTGTGAGCGCCGACATCGCTCGGATCGTGCGCGAGGAGCCCTGGCGCCTGGTACGCAACTTCTGGCCGAACTTCGTCCACATCTGGAAGGCCCAGTTCAGCGAGGACTTTTTCGTTAAGGTGAGCTTCTTCACCCGGCCGCTGCGCGAGATCTGGCCGATGGGCGTGCTGGGCGACGTACTCTGGCTGATCGTCACCCCGGCGAGCCTGGTGGCTCTGGCGGCACGCCCAAACGAGGGCGGCTTTCGGCTGCTGGCGATCGGCTGGATCGCCTATGCGTGCCTGACGGTGATGATCATCCATGTTGAGCCGCGCTACCTGCTGCCGGTCTGGTACCTGATGGGGCTCTACGGGGCCGCTGCGCTGTCGTGGCTCTGGGGCTGGCTGCGGCTACGCGGGCGTGACCGCGCCGATGAGTCGCGGCCCTTCCTGCGCTCGCCGTGGGGCGTGGCCGGTCTGACCCTGATGCTGGCGATGCTCTGGCAGATTTTTAGCTACCGTGACTACCCACAGATCATCGCCCAGGGCGTGCGGCGCGAGATCCACCGTGACGCCGGGGCGCGGGCCTACGCGGCGCGAGACTACCCGGCGGCGATCCGCGAGTACGAGGCGATGCTGGCGGCCCAGCCCGACTTTGTGGACGGGCGCACCGAACTGGCGCGGATCTACCTCGACCTGGGACGCTACGATGAGGGCTGGGCCACCCTGGCTGACCGGCCGACGCACCGGGCCGACGTGATCCGTGGGGCGCTGGCCCGCGCCCAGCACGAGGACAATCTGGCCCGCACTTACTTTGAGGACGCCGAGCAGCGCGCCGGGGAGAATGTGCAGAAGCTGACCCTGGCCTGGCTTCGCCCAGCGCCCACGAGTAGCCTGACCTTGGGCGATGGGCTGGACTTTGGCTACCTAGACGGGTTCTCCTTCGGCGAGGAGCTGCCGCCGTCGCCGGACGGGGCAGGGTTGAGCTACCGCTGGCTGGAGGGCAACGGCGTGATCGCGCTGCCGCTGCCCGCGCCGCTGCGGGCGGGCAGCGTGCTTAGCCTGCGCATGGCCGGCGCGCCCCCCGGCACCACCCCGCTGACGGTGGAACTGGGCGGGGCTAGGGTCAGCTTCATGGTGGCGGGTGGGCTGTGGCGCAGCTACGAGGTGGTGGTGCCTGATAGCCTGGCGGGCCAGAGCCGGATCGAGCTGCGCTTGCACGCGCCGACGTTTGTGCCGCTCCAGCTCAACCCGCAGAGTACGGACGCGCGCCAGTTGAGCCTGATGGTCAGCCGGGTGTCGGTGCGGTAGGGGCGCGAAATGGGTTGGATCGCGAAGGGCGCGAAATGGGTTGGATCGCGAAGGGCGCGAACGATGTGGATTGCGAAGGGCGCGAAATGGGGCGAATGATACGAACACGAAGGGCGTGAAACCGAGTGAGTATTGAGCCACAGACACCCCGGGCATATCCTTTCGCCGTTACGGTGGTCATCCCGGCGTATAACGAGGCCCACGGTATCGCCGCTGTGATCGGTCGGGTGCGTGCGGCTCTGCCTGAGGCCGAGGTGTTGGTGGTGGACGACTGTAGCCGCGATGACACGGCGGCTCGTGCTCTGTCCGCCGGTGCGCGGGTTGAGCGCCACCCGATGAACCGGGGCAATGGTGCCGCCGTGAAGACTGGCATTCGCCGGGCGGCTGGCGAGGTGGTGTTGCTGATGGATGCCGACGGGCAGATGGATCCGCGCTATATCCCGGATATTCTGGGCAAGCTGGCTGAGGGCTTTGATATGGTGGTGGGTGCCCGTTCGCGCGATACCCAGGGCGACAATCTGGCCCGTCGGCTCGGCAACCACGCCCTCGACGCGCTCGGCGGCTACTTGGTGGAGTCGCCGGTGCTTGATTTGACCAGCGGCTACCGGGCCATGCGCCGCAGCGTGATCATGGAGTTTATCCATCTGCTGCCGAACCGCTACTCTTACCCCACCACCAGCACCTTGGCCCTGCTCAAGGGCGGCTACAGCGTGACCTATGTGCCGATCCAGGGCCAACGCCGCCAGGGCGGCCAGAGCGGCCAGCGGCTGCTGAAGAATGGCGTGCGCTTTGGCCTGATCATCTTGCGCATCGTCTCGCTCTTTGCCCCGCTGCGAGTCTACTTCCCGGTGTCTATCGCGATGCAGGTTCTGGCCCTGATCTCCTTCCTGATTAGCTTTTTTATCACCGACCCGCTGCGTTTCCATGTGCCGAACTCGGTGGTGGGCCTGTTTGTGGGCAGTATTATCGTCTTTATGTTCGGCCTGAACGCCGAGCAGATTGCGGCGCTGCGTTTTCAGCGGCGGGAGGAGTAGCGCCGCCCCGGGGGCGGCGCTCCCATTATTTATGAAAAAATACCTGCCCTGGGTCGTGCGGCTGCTCGGCCCGCTGCTGCTGATCGTCTTTCTGGCTAAGGCTAACCTCGCCGGCATGATCGACACCCTGCGCGGGGCTGAGGTTTGGCCGATTGCGCTCTCGCTGCTGTTGCTGCCGCCTTTTGTGATCATCAAGTCGTGGCGCTGGGTGCGCCTGCTGCGCGAGATGGGCCTGAAGCTGGATCTACCCACCGCTATCGCGCTCTATACGGTCGGGATTTTTTATGGGGCCACCACGCCGGGCCAGGCCGGCGATCTGCTGAAGGCGGTCTACCTGCGCGAGCGCGGGCACCCCATGGCCCCGGCGATGCTCAGCGTGGTGCTGGATCGGCTCTTCGACCTGCTGGTAATGGCGGCTGCGGCTACCCTGGGTATCTTCGCCCTTGGCCAGTTGCTGCCTAGCCGGGGTCTACAGACCGCCCTGGTGGTTGCGATGGGCCTGGGGATGGTGGCGCTGACGACGGTGTTGGTGGCCCATGGGCCGCGCGAGTGGATGCTCACCGCCGTGCTGCCCCGGCTCGCCCCACGGCTCAAGCTACATCTGGATCGCTGGAACAGCCAGCTCTCCAGCCTCGCGCTGCGCCCGCAGCTTCTCGGCGCGGTCGGCCTGGCCTCGCTGATCTCGGCAGGCTTCACCTTCTGGCGGCTCTGGCTGCTCTTTCTGGCCCTCGGCCTCGACCAGGTGCCGCTGTATGTGGTGGTCGGTGCCTCGGCCCTGATCGCCGTGCTGCAGGTGCTGCCGATTTCGGTTGCCGGTGTGGGCGTGCGCGACGCGGTGCTGATCGCTATTCTGATGCCCTACGGCTACACGAGCGACCAGGCGATTATCCTCTCGGCGCTCTTCCTGCTGGTGAACATCGAGCACATCCTGGTGGGTTTTGTGGTCTCGTTCTGGTACCCGCTCGGCGCCCGGCGGGCGGCTGAGTAGGTGTCCCCGCAGGGCTGGTGCAACGTCGCTGGGGCTGCGCCCCAGACCTCGCTTTTGGTTGGTTTTTGGCAGCTTCGCCGCCAAAAACCAACCAAAAAAGATCTTTCGGGGGGGGTAAAGCCACCCCCAAACCCCCGCCGGAGGC
>CAISPW010000425.1 GCA_903887465.1 uncultured Oscillochloris sp.
CGTTCGCGTCCTTCGCCCACATTCGCGTCCTTCGCGCTATCGCGCCTTCGCGTTCGCGTCCTTCGCCCACATTCGCGTCCTTCGCGCTATCGCGCCTTCGCGTTCGCGTCCTTCGCCCACATTCGCGTCCTTCGCGCTATCGCGCCTTCGCGTTCGCGTCCTTCGCCCGCTTTCGCGCCTTCGCGATCCAAACCCCCCATGCAAGATGACAAACACGCCACACATCTTGATCGTCGATGATCATGCCGACTACGCCAGTCTGATCTCCGACTATCTGATCAGCAAGGGCTACCGCACCAGCGTGGCCAGCGATGGGCACAGTGGCCTCGCGCTGATCAGCGAACTGCGGCCCGCCCTGGTGCTGATGGACATCCAGATGCCGCAGATGGACGGGATCGCGGCGATCCAACACATCCGCGCCGACACGTGCCTGCGGCAGATTCCGGTGATCGCCCTGACCGCCCTGGCGATGACCGGCGACCGCGAGCGCTGCCTGGATGCTGGTGCCGACGAGTATGTGAGCAAGCCTATCGGCTTGCGCGCCTTGGCCGAGATCATCGCCCGCCACCTGATGCACAGATCTGCCGCGTGAGCGCCCACAGATCACGCATCACGCAGTATGGTAAGATACGCGGCAGCTTTTGCCACATGCAGCACAGGCAGCTAGGGATAAAGGAGTAGCGTCGATGGGCCTTATGGAAGGCAAGAAGGGGCTGATCCTCGGGGTCGCCAATGATCACTCGATCGCGTGGGGCATCGCGCAGGCGCTGCACCGCGAGGGTGCCGACGTTGGCTTTACCTACGTGGGCGAGACACTAGAGCGGCGGGTGCGCCCGCTGGCCGCGAGCATTGGTGCGACCTTCGTAGAGCCCTGTGACGTGAACAGCGACGAGCAGATCGCCGCCCTGATGGGGCGTACGCGCGAGGCATTCGGCCAGATCGATTTCCTCGTCCACGCCGTTGCCTACGCGAACAAGGACGAACTGAGCGGCCTCTACACGCGCACCACCCGCGCGGGCTTCCTGCTGGCCATGGAGGTGAGCGTCTACTCGCTGACCGCCCTGGTGAAGGCAGCCGACGAACTCCTCGCCCCCGGTGCCGCGATCCTCACCCTCTCCTACCACGGTGCCCGCAAGGTGATGCCCAACTACAATGTGATGGGCGTGGCTAAGGCAGCCCTGGAGGCCAGCGTGTACTACCTGGCCGCCGACCTCGGCCCGCGCGGCATCCGCATCAACGCGATCAGCGCTGGCCCGATCCGCACCCTGGCCGCCAGCGGCATCACCGGCTTCCGCTCGCTCCACCGGGCCTTCGCCGAGGTCTCCCCCATGCGCCGCAATGTCACCATTGAAGATGTGGGCAACGCGGCCGTCTACCTCTGCTCCGACCTCTCCAGCGCCGTCACCGGCGAGATTATGTATGTGGACGGGGGCTTCAACGTGATGGGCGCGCCCTCGTCGGATGCATAACAGGGCGGGTGCCGCGCCACCTCCGGCGGGAGTTTGGGGGTGACGGCACTACTCCTGAACGATCTTTTTTCGCTGGATTTTGGCCGCAAAGCGGCTGAAATCTATGCCCAGCAGGTATATGCTGCACTGATGGTGCTGCGGCGCGGCTACACCGCGCCGCAGCACCATCAGTATTTTTTTGTGGGAGAGCGGAAGTTCTCCCGCACCCTCACCGTGTACGGTGTTGTTGCTGGCAACAAAAGCTGCCAAAACCCAACCAAAAGCGCGGTCTGGGGCGCAGCCCTAGCGACGTTGCAACCGCACTGGGATGCATGATACTTCAGTGGCATGGCCGGCGGCGGTATGCTACAATGCGCCTGGAGAGAGCGGCCTAGTAAGGGGATAGCATAGCATGCCTACATCTGTTACGGTGGTGGCGAGCGACGCAGACACCCGGGCGCGGCTGGCGGCGCTGCTGCGGGGCGACTCCATCACGACGACGATGGCCACACCCGAGAGCATCCCGCCCGAGATGCCAAACCTCTTTGTGATCGCCTTGCCCGGCCTGGAGACACCCGAAGAGCAGGTAATCGAGCGGCTGCGCGCCGACGAGGCAACGGCGCGTATCCCCATCGTCATCGCCAGCGCCCTGCCGATGATCCACCTCCAGTCGGTGCCCTACGCGAGCGACTGGACGATTGCCATCGTCGAGGAACCCGTGCAGGCCGCCATCCTCGCCGACACCATGAACTTCCTGCTTAACCCCGACGCCTAAGCTAAGGCCGCCGCAATCGCTGGTCTGGTTGCGCCTTTGGCCTAACCAGATCCGCGATTGCGGCGGCCTCACCGCCCCCCTCGGCGTGAACCCAGCCACATCTCACCTCGGTACCTCCAGTCGCCCCAAGATCCGCCCGATGGCGGTGTCCGCCGTTAGACCCTCGATCTCCGCCTCAGGCCGCAGCATAATCCGGTGGCGGTAGACCGGTCGGGCCAGCAGCTTCACATCATCGGGCACCACGAAGGCTCGGCCCTGGAGTGCCGCGTAGGCCCGCGCGGTCTGGAGCAGGGCGATGCTGGCCCGCGCCGAGGCTCCCAGGGTTAGGTCAGGGCTCTTGCGGCTCTCCTGAGCGATGTTGGTGATGTAGCGCAAGATCCCCTCCTCCACCTGCACCCCAGCGATCTCCGCACGGCACGCGGCCAGGGCCGCCGGGCCGATCACCGGCTGGAGGCCGACATCTTCCAGGCGGCGCGCGTCGAAGCCGCGCTGGTAGCGCCGCAGCACCTCGATCTCCACATCCTGGGGCGCATAGTCGATCAGCAGCTTAAACAAGAAGCGGTCAAGCTGGGCCTCGGGCAGCGGGTAGGTGCCCTCGTACTCAATCGGGTTCTGCGTGGCCAGCACAAAAAAGGGATCGGGCAGGAGCATACGCTCGCCCTCGATGGTCACTTGGCGCTCCTCCATCGCCTCCAGCAGCGCGCTCTGCGTCTTGGCCGGGGCACGGTTAATCTCGTCGCCCAGCAGCACCTGGGTGAAGATCGGCCCCCTGCGCAGATGAAACTGCCCGGTACTCAGATCAAAGACCTGCGTGCCGATCACATCGGAGGGCATCAGGTCGGGCGTGAACTGCACGCGCCGGAACTCGGCCTGGGTCAACTGGGCCAGCGTCTTGGCCATCAGCGTCTTCGCGGTGCCGGGCGGCCCCTCCAGCAGCACGTGCCCGCCGCTGAGCAGGGCCACCAGCAGCAGGTCGAATACCGCTTCCTGGCCCACCAGCACCCGCGCCGCCTCGGCCCGGATCTGGCCGGCGATCTCATGCGTTTTCAAGCTGATCTCCTGGGAAAGGATGAAGGATGAAGGATGAGGGATGAAGGTCGCATTTGAACTTAGACAAGGTTCAGAACAGCTTGACCGTTCAGCGACGAGACGATGAGGCGGTGAGGCGATAGGAGCGCGTCATCGCCTCGTCGCCTCATCGCCAAACGGTCAAGCTGAAACCTGGCACCTGAAACCTTGTCTTATAGTATATGATAAGTCGCAGTAGAGTATAAGTAACGCTGTCACCCAGGGCCAGCATTACTTCGGCGGTATTGCGATAACTCCATTCATCCTTCATCCTTCATCCTTCATCCTTCATCCTTCATCCTTCATCCTTCATCCTTCATCCTTCATCCTTCATCCTTCATCCTTCATCCTTACATCCTTCATCCTTCATCCTTCATCACATGCTCCCAACGCCACGCCTCCTCCTGCTGCTCATGCTCGCCGCGCCGCTGGTCGCCGGGGCGGCCCTGGCGCGCCCGCTGATCTGGCTGGCCCTGGCCTACCTGCTGGTGGTCGCCGGGATAGTGATCAGCGACCTGCTGATCACGCCACGTCCGGGGCAGATCGAGGTCGAGCGGATCAACGACAGCAAACTCTCGCTGGGTGCCGAGAATTTGGTGACGGTGCTGATCTCCAACCTCAGCTCACGGGCGCTGCACCTCACGATGCGCGACGAGTACCCCGACCAGTTTCCCAGCGACGCGCCGTTCATCACGGGGCGGCTGCCGGCCTACGCGGTCTTCGAGGCCCGCTACCACCTGCGCCCGTTGCGCCGGGGAGACTACCGCTTCGGCGATGTGGTGCTGCGCTACCAGAGCTTGCTAGGCACGGTCGTGCGCCAGGCCCGCTACCCGGCGGCGGCGGCGGTGCGGGTCTACCCGAACGTGCTGGAGCTGCGCCGCTACGATCTCTTGGCCCGTAAGGGGCTGCTCTACGAACATGGTCTGCGCCCGGCGCGGGTCTACGGCCAAGGCGGCGAGTTTGCGCGGCTGCGCGAGTACACGCCCGACGACGAGTTCCGCCGGATCAACTGGAAGGCCACCGCCCGCCGGGGCAAGCCGATTGCCGCCGAGATCGAGACCGAGCGCAGCCAGCATGTGATCTGTATGATCGACACCGGTCGCCTGATGGCCCCGCCCCTGGGCGAGATCGCCAAGCTCGATTATGTGATCAACACCGCCCTGCTGCTCAGCTACGTGGCCGCGCTCAAGGGCGACCACGTGGGCATGCTCACCTTCGCCGACGAAGTCGGGGTCTTCCTGGCCCCGCAGCGCGGGCGCGCCCAGTTCCAGCGTATGATCGAGGCGCTCTACAACGTGCAGGCCCAGCCTGTCGAGGCGGATCACGCCGTGGCCCTGGGCTACCTCCAGCGCAAGGTGCGCCGCCGCTCGCTGGTGATCCTCTTCACCGACCTAGCTACCCCCGACGCGGCGCGGCCCCTGATCGCCCACATGGCCCGCCTCGGACGTCAGCACCTGCCCGTCTGCGTGACGATCAGCGACCCCAACGTGCGCGCGGCGATCGGCAGGCCGGTCGCCGATGGTCAGGCGGCCTACACCCGCGCCGTGGCCGAGCAGTTGCGCGACGAGCGCCAGGCCATCCTCGACACCCTCAGCCGCAGCGGCGTCATCCCGATCGACGTTCCCGCCGATACGCTCACCATCTCGGTCGTCAACACCTACCTGCGATTGAAGGCCCAGGGGCGTCTGTAGAGGCGAGGCATGTGGGCTTGCCGCTTTGCGCTAGGCCCACATGCTTCGCCCCCACGGCCTGTAGTTTTTTGTGCCCGAAGACGCAATCAGGAGAGGCATCTTAACGCTCTGTTGCGAAGGATATTCATCACAGCAAATGGCTACCTGTTATGCTCAATATAGCTATATTAGTACTAGCAGATGCTGTAGCACGCAGAGAGGGGAAGATCCATGGCCCGTCCCAAACGCCCGCCACACCCGATGTTGCGAGTTGCGCGCGCACATCTGAACAAGCTGGCCCCCGAGTTGCGCAACGCGCGGCTGCGCCTGCGCCAACTCGACGGCCCGCCAGGTTCGCCACGCTTCGCCGTATCGGTTGATATGTGTCGTGAGGACGTCCCGTGTGTGAACGGCGTCACCGAAGTCGAAAAGTGCCCGGTCTTCGCGTGTTCCCAGCGGCGCGCGATCCGGCTCCTCCTCAGCCGCGAGGGCGAGCTGCGCCAGGTGATCAACGATGATCTTCGCTGGGAGAAATAAGGAGGCGCATGTGTATCGGCATATTCTCGTCCCACTCGATGGCTCGGCCCTGGCCGAGCAGGTGCTACCCCACGTCCACGCCCTCGCCGCAAACGAAGGCACCACCCAGGTGACGCTACTGCGGGCTGTGCCGCCAGTGTTCACCACCAGCGTCGACTACAGTGGCCTGATGGCCAGCGACATTACGGATAGCATGCTTACCCTCGAGCACGAGGCCGAGGCATACCTGGAGGGCGTGGCCGATACCTTCCGCGTCGAGGGCTACACCGTCAATACCGAGGTGAGCGCGATGCCGGCGGCTGAGGCCATCCTCGACTACGCCGAGGCCCAGCACGCCGACCTGATCGCCATCGCCACCCACGGGCGCAGCGGGATCAGCCGCTTTGTCTTCGGCAGCGTCACCCAGAAGGTGGTACAGACGGCGCCCGTCCCCGTACTGGTCATCCGCCCCAAAGCCGTGTAGGGGCAAGGACGCAGTAGCGCCACGCTGCTGCGTCCTCACTTGCGCGCAGTCGAGAGTACCTCGCAGCCGCCCGCCGTGATCAGGGCCAGATCCTCGATCCGCACCCCGCCCCAACCCTCCAGATAGATCCCAGGCTCGACACTGATCACATTCCCCGCCTGAAGGCGCGGGCCGCTCTGCTCCTGACCCGCCGCCGCCCGCCGCAGCGACGGCCCCTCGTGGATGTCGAGCCCCACGCCGTGGCCGAGGCCATGGCCGAACTGTTCGCTGTAGCCGGCGGCGGCGATATGCTCACGGGCCAGGGCATCGACCGCGTTGCAGCGCAGCCCCGGATGCAGTCCGGCCAGGGCGCGGCGCTGGGCCTCAAGGACAATCGCGTAGATCTCCCAGAACTTCGCGTCTGGCTCGCCGATGCAGATGGTGCGGGTCAGGTCGGCGTGGTAGCCATCGAGCCGGGCACCCATGTCGATCACGATTGGCCTGCCCGTGCCGAGGGTGTCGTTGCCGGGGCAGGCGTGGGGCAGGGCGCTGTTCGGCCCAGCGGCCACGATGATCGGGAAGGCGAGCGCGTCGGCACCGCCCTCGCGCATGGCCACCTCCAGCATCCACGCCGCTTGGCGCTCGCTCATCTCCGCGCGCAACTGCGGGATCACCGCCGTGATCGCGGCGTCGGTGATCGCAATCGCGCTGCGCAGGGTGGCCAGTTCCCCGGATTCCTTCACCTCGCGCAGCGCCTCCACGATACCCTCCACCGGATCAAGCTCCACCGGCGAGTCGAACAGAGCCTTGGCAAGCGCGTAGTGATCCGCCACGCTCACGTGGGCGGCCTCGAAGCCCACCATGCGCAGATCCAACTCGCCCGCCGTCTCGGCCAGCAGGACGGCCAGCGGGCGGTCGGGGCTGACGATCTCGCGCAGGCTAAAGGCGGGTGCCTCGCGCCCGGCCTGGATGATGTAGCGCCCGTCGGTGAAGAGTATGGCCGCAGCGGCGGTGATCAGCAGGGTGCCGTTCGACCCGCTAAACCCGCTGAGGTAGCGCCGGTTGGCGGGAGCGCTCACCAGCAGGGCCGACAGCCCACGCTCGCCCATCGCCGCCCGCAGGCGGGAGAGTCGGTCGTTCATGATAGCTCACTTCCTCTGATATTCAGTGCGGTTGTAACGTCGCATCCGGCGGGGGTTGGGGGTGGCAAAGCCACCTCCGAACGATCTTTTTTGGTTGGTTTTTGGCGGCTTCGCTGCCAAAAACCAACCAAAAGTAGGGTCTGGGGCGCAGCCCCAGGAATTTTGCATCAGCCCTGCTCTGATATTCGCAGCAGTATAGCACGGAGGGAATGTGTGGTAGGATGCCCGCGCTGCGCTGCGGCGGCAATCGGCAATCGGCAATCTGTACACGCCAGGATACACTATGCCTCGTCGGGCGATCATCGCCCCCGCGCTCTGCCTGCTGATCCTGGTCGCTATGGCGGTCGCACTCGCGGGCATCCTGCTGACGCCACGGGCCTGGCGGCTGGCCATCGGTGCCCCCGGCGATGCCTATGGCCTGAGTGGTGCATATCCCGCCGAGCAGGGCACCGGCGGCAGCCTGCGCTGGACCCGCGCGGCGGTCGATCTGCATTTGCCGGGAGCCTACCTGGGCGCAACAGCGCTTGCGCTGCGGCTCTACCACGAGCCGCCGGTTGCGTCCGGCACGCGCTGGGATGTCGCTCTGGCCGTGCCGGGTGCCCCGCCAGCTCGCTTCGCCGCCGCGCCTGGCTGGCGGGTCTACCGCATGTTGATACCCCCCGGCGCATCCGAGTCTCCACTTACGCTCACCAGCCCGACCTTCCAGCCCGGTCGGGACGACCCGCGCGCCCTCGGCGTCGCCCTCAGCGAACTGGTCGCGCAGCCGCTGCCCGGTATCGGCCCGCCGCTTGGTACGGCGCTGCTGCGCGCCCTCTGGCTGACTCTCGGTGTCGCCCTGGCTGGCGCGGCGGCCTGGCTGCTGGACACGTGGGCGCTGGGCGCTGGCGGGACACCGGGCCGCCCCTGGCGCAGCGCCGCCTTGCTCGCCGGTCTCGGGGCGGCGTTGAGCATCTGGGCATGGGGCGACCCGACCAGCTTGGCCTGGATGTTCCCCACCAACTGGCCGCCCCTCGCGGTCGCCGCCCTCGCCCTGGCTGGCCTGGCGGGGGTGACTCTCGTTGCGAGAAGGTTCTTCCCACCAGCCCCAGGCTCGCTGCAAGATGACTACCGGCTCTCGGCTATTGGCTATCGGCTCTCGGCTATCGGCCTCGCCCACATCATCGCCCTGACGCCGATGCTCCCCGCCGACTGGCGCGGCCTAGCGGCATGGGTCATCCTGGGCGCGCCCGGCGCCCTGGCGGCCCTGGCAATCTTCACCGACGAGCGCGACCCGCTGGAGCGCACGCTGCTGGCCGTCGCGGGTGCCCTCGGCGTCGCCGCGCCGCTTGTGCTGGCCCTGCACGCCCTGCCCGGCCCGCTTGAGTCGTGGCAACTGATCCTCGCCGCCGACGGGCTGAGTCTGCTGAGTATGGTAGGTGGTCGGTGGCGGGGAGATCATCAGAAAACCGGCACAGAACCTGCCCATCCCCTGCCCCCCGCTCCCCATCGCTGGCTCATCCCGGCGCTGCTGATCGCCGCCGGGCTGCGGCTGCCGCTGCTGGGCGCGGCCGAGTTTCAGGGCGATGAGGCGTATGTGCTGATGCTGGCCCGTGGCATTCGCTACGGCCAGCCCGATATCCTCTTCGTGCATATGAAGGGGCCGGTAGAGGCGCTGCTCCCCGCCGGGCCGCTGGTGATCACCGGAGTGGTAACCGAATGGGCCGCCCGTCTGCCCTTCGCCATCGCTGGTTTGGCGGTGATCCTGGGGGTCTGGGTGCTGGCCAATCGACTGCTCGGCGGGCGCGCGGGCGGCGTGGCCGGGCTAGTGGCCGCCTGCGCCCTGGCAATCGACGGCTTTATGATCGCCTTCAGCCGGATCGTGCAGTACCAGAGCGTGATCATGCTGCTCTCGATCAGCGCCGTCTGGCTCTGCTGGCGCTTCTACGAGGGCGTCGCGCAGCCCCGACGCTACCTGCTGGGCGCGGCGTTCTGCATGGGCGTGGCGGTACTCGCCCACTACGACGGTGCCCTCTCCGCGCCGGCCCTGGCCTGGCTCGTGGTCGCCGGTGGCCGACGCCGGGGCTGGACATCCCGCCAGTGGGCCGCCGAGCTGGCGGGGCCGGTTGCCCTGGGCCTGCTGCTCACCCTCAGCTTCTACCTACCCTTCGGGCTGCACGAACACTTCGCCCGCACCCTGGGCCACCTGGAGACGCGCAGCGGCCAGGGCACGGTCGGGCCGGCGCTCTACAACAGCCTGATCGGCTACGCCGAACTGGCCGGATTCTACAGCTTCCCGGCTGCCGTCGTCTCGGCCGGACTGGCCTTGCTCGGGGGTTTTGTTTGCTGGCTGATCATCTACCTTCGCCCGCGATTGCTGGGCCTGGCCCTGGCCACGCTACTCGGTGTCGGTGGTCTGGTCGCCGCCCTGGCCCCCCAGATCTTCTCCATCGGGGCTGACCGCAGCTTGGCCGTACTCGCAATCGCCCCGCCGATCATCGCCCTGGCCCTGGCCCCGCGCCTGCCCGCCGGTATGCGCGCCCTGGTGATCTGGTTCGGCGCACCATTTATGCTGATGGCCTTCTTCTTTGCCGACCCGCGTACTCACTTCTACACCATGTATTTGCCGGGCGCGCTGCTGGCGGGCCTGGCCGTCGCCCGGCTCTACGATTCCCTGCGGCGGGTGCCCTGGCTGCGCGCCGCTCTGGCCGCCGCCGGAGCCGCCCTGCTGCTGGCCGCCCTGCCCTACGCCTATCTGCTCTTCCTGCGCCAGCGCCCCGAGTACCAACGGCGCTACCCCGAAACGCAGGCGGCGATCGCCCGCCCGCTCACGAATACCTTGGCCGACGACGGCTACTTCGGCTTCCCGCAGCAGGATGGCTGGAAGGCTGTGGCCACCCTCTTCCAGCGCGGCGAACTGCGCGGCACGGTGGATAGCAACCAGGAGCTGTTCACCAGCGGCTGGTACCTGCGCGGCCAGTTCATGTGCGCCGTCAAGCCCGATTACTACGTCGTCGCCGAGTACGCCCGGCCTTACTACATCCCACCTGGCTACCAGGAGTACGGCGCGGTGACGGTGTCCGGCGAGCGCACGCTGACGATCTTCAGCCGCACGCCGGTGGTCGGGCCGCCGCGTATCCTCGCCGCCGCCGCCTACACGGACGCCTACGACCAGACGCCGGTGCCGGACTTCCCGCTGCGCCGTCTGCTCAGCGGGGTGGTGCCGCAGCGGGCCAGCACTGCCGCCTGGCGGGTCGGATTCAGCCTGCGTGGCTACGACTTCGACCGCAGCCAGCTTGGGCCGGGCGATATGGCCTTCCTCACCCTCTACTGGCGTGCGGCGCGGCCGCAGCCCGCTGGCTACCGGCCCGCGCTCCAGATCCGCGACACATCCGGTGCCGTGGTCGCCGAGGCCGCGAGCATCTGTAGCGGGATGCCCTCCGACGCCTGGTTCTCGACCTACGTGAGCGATGCGCCCTTTAGCATCCGCGCCGCCGACCTGCCGCCGGGCGACTACCGGCTGACGCTGGCCGTGCGTAACGCGGCGGGGGATCTGCTGGCGCTGGAGGATGGGACGACGGCGCAGGATCTGGGGGGAATTACGGTGACACGGTAGCACGGGTCGCGACCCGCGCTACCGCAATACTGTGAGGGCAATCGCGCTCACCCGCACGCTGATCGGCCGGGTATCGCCGTTGCCCTCAAGCACCTGCCCGCTGGTGGGCGGCTCGACGCTGCTCAGGCGGATGAGCGTTCGCCCGGCGGGCAGGCGCAGCGACATGCGGTAACGGCGCTGACCGACGGGCAGGGCGATCTCGGCGGGGCCGCCGGGCAGTTCCAGGCGCAGGCGGCGCGGGCCACCGGCGGGCTGTGCGCTGAAGGCCAGCGAGTACGTCCCGGCCTCGGGCACAAACAGCCCCAGTTCGGCTGACCCACCCAGCCAGCGGTAGGGCGCAGCACCCGGCGGGCGCTCCAGCGGCCCCCACCCATCGCGGATCTCGATGACGGGCACCGGGGCGACCGGGGGCACCTCGTAAGCGATCAGCCAATCATCCTCGTAGATTGGCCCAGCCACCCCCAGCCCGGCCTGAACCCGAACCTTGAAGGGAGCTTCCTCCGTGGGCTGGAGGTTCAGCGGGCCGAGCGGGCGCTGCTTGTAGCCGATAACATAGCGGTAGCCAATGCTGCGCAGGGCGGACGACCAGCCCCCCGGCTCGGCGGCAATGTCGCCCAGGGCGTCGGCCCGCAGGTCACGCAGGGCGGGCAGACCAAGCTGAGGCTGCGGGTAGAGCCGCGAGTGGTAGCCGCCGCTGATCGGGCGACCGTGGATCGTCTGGAAAAGCATGCGCTCGGCGTCACGGTAGGGCACATCGGTGTGGAAGGGAAACTCCAAGATCGCGCCGTCGTCGGTGTGGGGCAGCGTGGCCAGGAAAGGCGGCACCTCGGGGGCGCGGGTGGCAATCGGCGCAGGCAGGTAGTCGAGCAGCACCAGCGCGGCCAGGGCGGCGAGGGCCACCGGCCGCCAGCGGCGGTAGCGGTCGCCGATCCAGCCCAGGATCACCGCCGCGCCGTGGGCGGCGAGCATGGCCAGGGCCACCGTCACCAGGACATCAAAGCGGTCGGGCTGGCGGGTGAGGCGCACCACCGGCAAGTTCGCCAGCAGGGCGTAGGGCAAGGGCACGCCGGTGTTCACGCCATTCACCCGCAGCACAGCGCCGAGGGAGAGCACCCCGAAGGCCAGGGCCATCAGGCCCCAGGGACGAGCAGCCGGGCGGCGCACGAGGGCCAGCAGCGCCAGAGCCGACACCGCCAGCCCCAGGTAGAAGCGCCGGTTCACCCCATACGAGACGCCCCAGGCCCACGGGGCACCGCCCCAGAGCGCGTGGGCGCGCGGCGGCACCAGGTAAGCCAGCAGGTCAGCCGAGAGCCGCGCCGGGTCGTCAGCCGGGTAGAGGTTCATGTAGGAGTAGCGCGACGCCTCGACCAGCATCGGCACCACCAGCGGTGCCGCGCCCAGCGCCGATATCACCCCGACCCAGAGTAGGGGCGCAGCAGTCCGCCACAGGGATAGATAGCTCACCCCTATGCCATCGACGGCGGACTGCTGCGCCCTTCCCGTGTCTACCGATACAGCTTGCCTCACCCCTATGCCATCGACGGCGGACTGCTGCGCCCTTCCCGTGTCTACCGATACAGCTTGCCCCATCTCTATGCCATCGACGGCGGACTGCTGCGCCCTTCCCGTGTCTACCGATACAGCTTGCCCCATCTCTATGCCATCGACGGCGGACTGCTGCGCCCTTCCCGTGTCTGCTATGCCATCGACGGCGGACTGCTGCGCCCTTCCCCGATCCGCCCACGCCACCCACACCACCGCCCCGGCGGTGAAGATCAGCAGGAACAGCGTGTAGTACCAGTCCGTCCATGCGGTGAGGGCCAGGAAAATCCCGGCGAGCAGTGCATCACGCCGCGCACCCATGCGCAGCGCCCGCAGCAGGAACAGGATGTACCAGGGCAGCCACTGGAGCGCGAAGATCTGGAGCTGGCCGTCGCTAATCAGGGCGGCCATATGGAAGGGGCTGGCCACAAAGGCCAGGCCAGCCAGCAGGGCCGGGCCGTGGCCCAGGCGCGCACGGGCCAGCGCCCACATGCCCAGGCCGCCGAGGGCGAATGAGAGCAGCGCCACCGTATTAAAGCCCGCGACCGGCCCCCACAGCGCCGTCACCGGCGCGGCCAGCAACGTGTTGGCCGGCGAGAGCGTGTGGAAGAAGAGGTTCGGCCCCTCGGGGAAGAAAAAGCGGTCGGTGATCAGCGGGTTCGTCAGGCCAGCCAGCGCCCGCGCCGTCCACCAGAGGTTCCACACATTCTGGTAGGCGTCCTCCAGCCCGTCCTTATGCGCGCCGCCCGGCAGATCCGTGGCGAAGCGCATCGCCAGCGGCCAGGTCAGGGCCAGCCCGGCCAGGATAGCGCAGCCGAGGGCGATGGCCCATTGCGGGGGACGCCATGATCGCTGGTTCATCACCCACCGTAATACAGGGCGGCCAGCTGAGTCTCAGCCTCATCTCGGCTGAGTCCGCCGTGCAACCCCCGGTAGATCGTATCGAACTTCCCGCGCTCGCGGAAGTCCCACCAGACTGACTCGCCCGCGTAGGGCAGCACCACCAAGTTGCCGACCCGTCCCAGAAATGCTGGCCCTGGCTCGCTGCCGAACATCCCGGCGGCGACCAGGTCGGTGGTGCGGTGAACCTCGGCCCGCCCGATGAGGAGTTGGGCGAGGCTGGCGTGGATCTCGTCGAGGCGCTCGTCGCGGATGTAGAGGAACATATCGCGCCGCGACCCTGCCGGGATCAGGGGCTTGCCTGCGGCGCTGGTGCGCGTGGCCGACGCGAGTTCGGGCAGCAGACGGTTCAGATAGATCGTCGTCTTCGGGTCCACGGTGATCTGGCCGTGGTCGGCGATCAGGAGCAGGGCGATCTCGCTGTGATGCGCCTGGAGGGCCGGGTGGAGCAGGCGGTCGAGGGCCGTCAGGGCCAGATCGATCTCGGCTTCCACATAGGGGCTATCGGGGCCGTGGGTGTGGGCAATCGCATCGATCATGTCAAAGTAGAGATAGTAGTACGCCGAGCCCGAGCGGGATTTCAGGCGCTGGGCCAGGGCCGTCAGAGCCTCGGGCATCGTGCGGAACGAGACGACATCAGTACCGGCGAAGACCGTGCGCGAGTACGAGGAGTTCGCGTAATCGCGGTGCTGGAAGATCGTCGTCCGCACCTTAGAGTCGGCCAGACGCTGGTAGAGCGGACTCCGTGGGAAGAGATCTGTCGGGTTGACCCCAGCGGAGGCCAGCGTCTCGCGGCCACGGTCGCCAGCGTATGAGAAGAGCAGCGGCGCGATGATCGCGTCTACCTGCGGCTCATAGTAGAACCACTCGAACACCCCGCTGGTGGCCGGGGAAAGCCCGGTATTCAGCGTGGTCACGTGCGCGGCGGTCGTGGAGGGGAACATGGTCGTGAGCGGCGACACCACGCCAGACTCCAAAAAGCGGCGCAGGAAGGGATAGCGCTCGGCCCGTGGGGCGAAGAATCGCCAGCCAAAGGCGTCAAGAAAGATCAAGACCACCGTCTCGCAGCGGTCGGGCAGACCAGCGAGAGCGGCGGGAGGCAAGCCAGGCGTCACCGCGCCGGTGAGCATCGCCTCAATCGTATGGGGAACACGAGCGAAGCAGTAGCTCTCGTAGAGTGGGCGGACAAAGCGCTCGCCGAAGCGTGCGGCGGCGACGGCGTCCACAGCCTCCCGATTAATCAATTCGACCTCGTAGCTACCTGCCAAGGCAGGGTGCGCCCGGCGCAGAAGGGCACCACATCGCCGTAGCGAGCTGGGACGGCCCATGGCTCGCGGGCGAGGGTGATCTGCGTTGCGGGCGGAGTAATACCATAGATCCGGCGGGCGTTATCGGAGATGAACGGCTGAAGATTGGGTAGGGCGTCGTGCGCCTCGAACAGCTCGACGAGCAGCGGCAGGATCACCGGCGCGGTGAAGACACCTGCGGCGCAGCCTGCGGACTCCTTGCGATCCAGCGGGTGGGGGGCCGAGTCGCTGCCGAACATCAGCTTGGGGTGAGGACGCAGGGCGGCGGACAGCAGGGCCGCACGATCCTCCGGGCGCTTGGCGATGGGCTTGCAGAAGAGGTGCGGCTGAAGCAGGCCACCTGCGATATCATCCAGCGTAATCAGCAGATGGTGCAGCGTAACCGTGGCATAGAGGTTGGGGTGATCATCGAGCAGGCTCACCGCCGCCGCCGTGGTGATATGCTCCATCACAATCGTGAGCTTGGGGAATCGGCGGGCCAGCCGATCATAGACTGGCAGGAACTCGGCCTCGCGGTCGAGGACAAAGCCATGGCTTTCGCCGTGAACCAGGAGCGGGATGCCCAGGAGCTCCATCGCCGCCAGGGTCGGCTCGACCGCCTCCAGGTCGCGCACACCGCTGTCGCTATTGGTCGTCACCCCCTCGGGGTAGAGCTTCACCCCGATGATCTGCGGGCGAGCTGCGGCGAGCGTTGCCGCATCGTAAGGCCGGAAGAAGAGGGTGAGGTAGGGTGCGAAGGCGTAGCCGACGGCGGCGGCCCGCACCGCAGTGCCATACGCCTCCAGGCGAGCCAGGCTATCGACGGGCGGCACCAGGTTGGGCATCACCACCGCACCGGCAAAATCGCGGGCGCTCAGCGGCGTCACCAGTTCGAGCATCGCCCCCGCGCGCAGGTGTACGTGCATATCCAGGGGCGAGCTGAGCTGAAATTCCATGCCACCTCCATCAAACATTGCGCGCCATTCTGGCTCCGCATCGCCGTGGGGCTAAAGCCCTCGACTCTTGGTGGCGCAGGCGGCCTGCACAGAATCGCGCCCGCGACTTCAGTCGCCGGGCGACCGGGTACCTGCGGATTTTGCATAAGACATGGCCTCCCCCTGCGCTGGCGCATTGTAGCACAGCGCACGTGCTGCTTCGCTATTTCACGGCGCGACGTCCGCCATCCGGCACCATGTCAGTGAGCCGGGGGCGTGTGGTCAACGCCGATGCGATTGCGCCCGGCCTCTTTGGCGCGATACAGCGCATGATCCGCACGTTCGAGCAATGTCTCCAGCGACTGGGACTCGCCGGCATGGCATGCGGCAATGCCAACGCTAATCGTCATGGAGACCGGCCCGTTGGTGAGTTCCACCGCCTGGATGGTCAGTGCCACACGGACGCGCTCCAACACATCACGCGCTTGTTCGACCGTGGTTATCGGCAAGAGCAAGATAAACTCATCGCCGCCAAACCGTGCGAGCAGATCGATGGCGCGAATATGCTGCTGGCAGATTTGGGTAAAAATCTTGAGCGCCCGATCACCCCCGACATGACCATAGGTGTCATTGATCTGCTTAAAATGATCGAGATCAATCAGCGCAATCGAGAGCGGGTGTTGCAGCCGTGCCATACGATTTAGTTCATGGGAGGCCAGCGCCAGAAAATGTCGTCGGTTTGTGACCCCGGTAAGCTCATCTGTGGTGGCCTGCTGGTGCAATGCTTCTTCGACACGCTTGCTCTCAACAATATCCCAGGCGAAGTCGGCGAGTGCGGCGATAGTCTTGACATCTTCGGCGGTGTAATCCACCAGCTTGTTCCCTACGCCAAGAATCGCAACAATCTGGCTGCCGCGCAGCACTGGCACCACGGCTTCGCGCAGCAGTTGCGCATGCCCCAGCGGCAGATCTCTATGATGAGGGATTGCGGCATAGTCGTTATGGATGATGGCGCTCCGCATGCGAACGCACTCCGCCCAGATTCCGGCCTGATCCACGGTGTAGTGCTGGCGATTCGCCTCCGCCTTACACATGTGCTGCACCGTATTGGTAGACCAACTCTGAAGCAATAGCGTCTTCTGATCTGGTAGCAGAAAATGGAAGAAGCCGATCTGACTGCCGGTGAGCGCCTCGGCCTCATCGAGGGTTGCGCGCAGGAGATCCTGGAGCGTACTCGTGCGCGCAAAGGCGATCAGCCGCAACCGCGCCGCCAGGATCGCCTCGGTACGCATGCGCTCGATGATCTCTTGCTGAAGCTGCTGATTGACACTGGTTAATGCCAGGGTACGCTCTTCGACAAGCTCTGCGAGATGTTGGCGATGTTGCCGCAGTTCCTGTTCCGAGGCCAAGCGAGTGGCCGTGGTGCCAACCAGACCGGCCACCGCCAGATAGACGTTGAGCAGCTCGTTGGGGATCAATTCATGCCGGTGATGTCCGATCAGCATGACCGCAATCACCTGGTTCTCATGGGTGATGGGCAGGAACGCGAGTGAGAGCGGCATCGGGGTAAGAAAGAGTTGTGTGGTCAGAAAGCCGCTTTCTAGGGTCTCTGCAATCAGTTCGTGAATATCTGTTTCAATGTCGTCCAATCCAACACGACCTAGCGGGGGCGATAGAACCTCCTGCGGAGGGCCGTTGGCAACGTACACATCCGTCGAGATCCAATGCCGCACCAGAATCTCACCGTCAATGCCGTACTCACCAAAGGCACATACGTCAACATCAAAAAAGTTCATCAGTGATTTTCCGACTTCAATCCATACATTTTGTTGGGCCGTCAGGCCCGTGAGGTATTGAGCTAAGGTGATAATCTGGGCGTATCGCTCGCTATCCCATGTCGTGTTCATCGCTCTCACCATCTTACGAAAATAGCCCGTAACGCCCCGCAGCGTTCGCCCTGGGAGCCGTCACACCGGCTGAAGATAGAGGTTCTCTAAAAAGAGGATGTCAAAATCAGAATACTGTGAGAGATTAATAATTCTGGCCTGATCGCCAATCCGCTGCATAGACTCGAGAATCAAGGGGGATAGCAGCGCCTCCTCACATCCGGCCAAGGCCATGTTTCCGCACAGTTCCACCCGCGCAAATGGAACATTGGGCAAGAGGCCAACCTCTTGCGCGTTACGAATGTTCAGCGAGCGCCCAAATGCGCCGCCGACGCAAATACGCTGCAGATCGCCCGCACGAAGACCGGCCTGGTCGAGCAGCACCTGGATACCCACCCCGATGGCGGCCTTGGCTCGCTGAAAGACATCAATATCTGTCTTTGGCACGCGGATCCGTTGCTCGCCATGCACCAGCGTGAAGCCCTGGCTGGGTACCGTTGCTGTGAATTTGCCGGTTGCCATGAGCTTGCCTGATCGCATGAGACAGGCGATCAGATCCACCAACCCCGAGCCACAGATGCCATACGGCTGGCCGCCACCGATCACGGCGCACTCCAAGATATCGGCATGCATGGTGATCTGATAAATCGCCCCGGCCTCTGCCGGCATCCCGCAGCGGATGCCACTACCCTCAAAGGCCGGGCCACCCGCCGCCGAGGTCGTCCACAGAACGGTGCCATCCCATAACGCGATTTCAGAATTCGTACCAAAATCAACCAACAGGCTGCGGCCCTGACCTTCGGTTAGCTTGGTCGCAATCACCCCCGCCAGCAGATCGGAGCCCACAAAGCCAGCCAGTACCGGGGCCACATCAATTTGCGCCTGGGGATGAATGCCCCATGCGGTTATCCACGCGGCCGTATCTCGCGGCGCACAGTCAATCGCACGCATCCAATGGCTGGGCTGCAGGAGCAGGTCGAAATTTCGCCCCGCTAGGAGCGCCAGCATCGCGGTGTTGCCCACGAGCGTGAGGCGCACCACGTGCTGAAGGTTGATCCCATCCCGGATGACCAGATCCCACAGGGCTTCGCAGATGGCATCAATGACGCGCTGGCTCAGCGCCTGCGCCTGCGCGGGAGACTCAATGGCGGCCATGAGCCGCGTCACGACATCTGCGCCAACACTCGCCTGCGGATTTCGCCCGTGGCGTCCAGTGACCCATGTTCCGTCGGAAAGGTTGTACAGCGACAGGCTGATGTGGGTTGTGCCGAGATCAATGGCCACACCGTAGGGCGTGGTAATGTTTGGCGGCAGGATGTTCAATGGATATGGGATCGAGCGCTTGGTCCGCTGCCCGCGTTCCGCGATCAGGCGTCTCCAGGTTGATTTCGGCGCGGGCGACAAAATCACAATCTCCAGATCGTCTTCCGGCACCACCTGGCATGCGAGGCGAATCCCCTGTGCCAGATGATCGTCATCTAGGAATATGCCCTCGTTTGGGTGTGACGCTCCGACATCTCCGGCGACGATTCGCACCAGACATAGCCCACACGCGCCCACGCCCCTACAGCCGGCCCGTACCGGCACACCCACAGCGTCTAAGATCCGGCTCAGGGATTGGCCTAGCACAAAGGCGAACGACTGTATCCCACTATCTGTGTGAATAGTCAACGTTGACATGGTTCAACCTCTACTGGCGCGTGGCCAGAACCATCGCGGCGATGTTTTCTGGTTTCGACTCAGGCGGGATCTCGCAACCCGACGAAAGAATAAAACCGCCCCGACTGGCGAATAGCTTCAAGAGTTGGAACGACTCGGCGGCGATTTCGGCTGGCGTGGCGTCAACAAATGCGAGCGGCTTGATATTACCGTCGAGACATGTGTGCGGGAGTATCTGCATGGCATGGTGCGGATCAACACAGAAATCAATATTGGCCAACTCGACACCGGCTCGCGGGTAGAGGGATAGAATCGGTGCCGTCATGCCCGCCGTATGCAGCCAGTTCACCGCCGACCCGGCCTGCTTGAACGCCGCAAAGACCCGCGTGAGGCGCGGCAGCACAAACTCCCGGTAGAATGCGGGCGGAATGACTTCCGGCGATGATGAAGGGTCAAACACAATCGGCAGATGTGCGCCAGCGTCCATCTGCGCCAGCCCGAAACGAATGGCAACCTCCGTCGCAAAATCCAACATCTCGGCAAACCGCTCAGGTTGATCAATCGCGAGGTAGAGGGCGGGCTCGATGCCCAGCATCTGGGTGGCCAAGGTCATCGGGCCCATCACACAACCCACCACAAGGACATCACGCCCTACTTCTTGGCGTATGATCGTCGCCGCTTTGAGAAGTTCCGGCATGCGCCCGGCCCGCCAGGGGTCAGGCACATCCAGATCACAGAGATCGGCACCGTCGGCCAACACATATGATCGGACAAACGGATACTGGTGGTCCCGATAGGTCAGGGTCGAACCAATTGCCTCCGTCTCGACGCCGACATCCATCAGGGCGAATACCGCATCGTAGCCATAGTACTCCAGGGCGTGGATCTGGCAGCGCGCCAACAATGCACCATCCCTGACATAGTCACCCAGCTTGACTCCTGCCAGGACTGCGGCGTGACCAAAGACCTGCGCCATCACCGGCACACGGTCTGGCGTTTGAAACCCCAAGGTGGCAGTGATCCGTCCCAGACTGTTCAAGCACCACCTCCGGCAATCTGATCGAGATAATGGAGGCCATCAAACGCAGTCTGGGCGACAAAATCAACATTCAGGTTCTCCGCAGTCGCCTGCTTCAACGCGGCCCCCCCGGCCACGACCTTAATATGCGCCAGCCCGCGCGCCGCCAGCAGTTGCCGAACCCGGCGCACCTGGGGCATCACGGTCGTAAGCAAGCCGCTGACCCCGACCGCCAGCGGTTGCTCACGCTCGGCCATATCAACCAGCCGATCCACCGGACAGTTCTTGCCGCAGTCGATAACATGGTAGCTTGATGCGATCAAGACCATTTTGAGGATATTTTTGCCCAGATCGTGGACATCGCCCTCCAGGGTTCCGACCACAACGGCGGCCTTCGCCTGAAGTACCGGCATATCTGGCGGATAGAGCTCCTTCATAACCCCCATAACTGCCCGCCCGCAAAGCATGATCTCCAACAAATTGAATTGCTCGATGGTGCATTTGGCATCGAGTTGCGCCATCGCCACTTCCACCCCCGCGTTAAGGATCTGCTCAATCGCCACCCCGCTCGCAAGCAGATGTTTGATTTCGCTGATCGACAGAGTTCGATCTCCATCAAGCAATGCCTGCACCAGCACATCCATCGTTGCGTCACGTATTGGGCTGTCCATATTGTTTCTATGCCACACTACAGAAGATGTGGAGCGCGGCGGCCCGCCCGTCTTCGGGCCGGGGCGGACGAGACATCTGCACCCCAGGGCTATTTTCACCTCAAGGGTAGCGCGAACCACGATCGTCCAATTATGCAAATTGGGCGGTCGTCAGATGCAATGATTCGGGTATGGAGGGAAGATAAAAGCGCTCGGCGTGCAGGTGCTTACGCTGCCGATCATCGGCGAGATCGGTTGAGGCAATCTACAGGGTGCCCAGCCTGGCGGCTTCAGTCGGCTGGTGGGCGGGCCAGCACATCCCAGGCACCGATACGATGCGGATGTGGCGGGTACGCTCCTTGTGGCCCCAGGCAGCCAGGCTTCCTCTTCCCTATTCCCTACGGTGTATCGCATTGTAGCACAGCGTGCGCTGTGCTATCATGCGCCGGAGCGTGCTGACGAGAAGGGGATGTGCATGAGCGAGGGAAACGAGCGGCCGCAGCGGGGCGGGACGACACGACCGACGGGCGACGAGGGCGGGCGCAGCGAGGCGCGGCGCACCGAGCGGCTGAACCCGGGCGGCGATGAGTGGAGCCAGCGCGAGCCGGTAAACCCAGGTTGGCGGAGCGAGCGGGCGGCGGGCTCGCGCGGGGGGCGGCGCGGGCGGGGTGGGTTGCCCACATCGCCGCAGGAGTTTCAGCTCTGGCTCCAGGTCGGCGGCTGGCGCTATATCGCCAGCATCGCCGCCCTGCTGATCATCCTGCTCATCGCCCTGCTCGCCTACAGCCGCAGCGACCAGCGCAGCGCCGGGCTCGGCGTCGACGAGCAGAAGGCTCCGACCAGCCTCGGCGGCGTGGGCAACGCCCTGACGCCAATCGCCCAGTCGGCCATCGCCGCCGTGCCCACCAAGCCCCCGGCCCCGAGGGCGTTCAATATCACGGGGACGGATATCCAGGGACTCTTTCTGCGACCCGACCCATCCACAATCGGTCAGCCTATCGCCACGCTGCCCGACGGCACACGGGTTGAGCAGATCGGCGCGGATACCACGGTGGCCGGTCGGACGTGGCGCAAGGTTCGCGCCCCCGATGGCAAAGAGGGCTGGGTGGCGGTGGAGTTTCTGACAGCGGTGCCGTAACATCGCGAGCGGCACGGAGCGGGCGCGTCACGACGCGCCCCTACGGCTTCTCCGCCTTCGGCACGCTCCGCCGGGGTTTCGCCTTCGGGGGCGGCGGGCCGAGGACGAGGTCGAGGACCTCCTCGATCTGGCCGACGAAGGCGAAAACCAGCTTCTGGCGCACCGCCAGCGGGATCTCGACGAGATCCCGCTGGTTCTTTTTGGGCAGGATTACCATGCTCACCCCGGAGCGGTAAGCCCCGAGGACCTTCTCCTTCACCCCGCCGATCGGCAGCACCCGCCCGCGCAGGGTCATCTCGCCGGTCATGGCTACATCGCGGCGCACGGTGCGCCCGGTGAGAGCTGAGACCAGGGCGGTGGCGATGGTGATCCCGGCCGACGGCCCCTCCTTCGGGGTCGCGCCCTCGGGCACGTGCAGGTGAATGTCAATCTTCTCAAAGCGCCCGCCGTCAATGCCGAGGTCGGCGGCGTGGGAGCGGATGTAGGAGAGCGCGGCCTGGGCCGACTCCTGCATAATATCGCCAAGCTGGCCGGTGAGGGTCATCCCGCCTTTGCCATCCATCAGCGAGACCTCAATCGGCATCGTATCGCCGCCGTTGCCGGTGTAGACCATACCGGTGGCAACGCCGACCTGATCATGTTCCTCGGCGACGCTGATCTCAAAGCGTGGCGGGCCGAGCATACGCTCGACGGCGTGCGGGGTGATCAGCCGTAGGTAGGATCGGCCCTCAGCAACGCGGCGGGCCACCTTGCGGCAGATCGCGCCGATCTCGCGCTCGAGGTTGCGCACGCCCGCCTCGTAGGTGTAGCCACGGATGATCGCCCGGATGGCCGGGTCGGGAAAGCGCAGGCCGTTTAGCGCAAGCCCGTTCGCCGTGCGCTGCTTGGGGATGAGGAAGCGGCGGGCGATCTGCAACTTCTCCTCCTCAGTGTAGCCGGGCAACTCGATCACCTCCATGCGGTCAAGCAGCGGATCGGGGATATCCTCGGCGAGGTTGGCCGTGGCGATAAACAGCGTCCGGCTGAGGTCGAAGGGCATATCGAGGTAGTGGTCGCTGAAGGCGTGGTTCTGCTCGGGGTCAAGCACCTCCAGCAAAGCCGAGGAGGGGTCGCCACGAAAATCGGCACCGAGTTTATCGACCTCATCGAGCATAAACACCGGGTTGAGGGTGGCGGCCTCCTTCATGCGCTGGATGATCCGGCCGGGCATCGCGCCGATATAGGTACGCCGATGGCCACGGATCTCCGCCTCATCGTGGACCCCGCCGAGGGCGAGGCGCACAAAGCGGCGACCGAGTACCTCGGCAATGCTCTGGCCGAGGCTGGTTTTGCCAACTCCAGGCGGGCCGACGAAGCAGATGATCGGCGACTTCTGGCCAGGGCCGACGAGTTGGCGCACGGCGATAAACTCAAGGATGCGCTCCTTGACCTTCGTTAGGCCAAAGTGGTTCTGCGCGAGGATCTTCGCGGCGGCGCGCAGGTCGGTGTTGTCATCGCTCAGGGATGCCCAAGGCAAGCTCGCGATCCAATCGAGGTATGAGCGGAGTACGGCGTACTCGGGGGCCATGGGCGGCATCAACTCCAGGCGCGTGAGCTCATCGTCAGCGCGGGCGCGGGCACGCTCGGTGAGGCCCGCAGCAGCGAGGCGCGCGCGCAGGTCGCCCATCTCACGGTGGGCTGGGTCGTCCTGGCCCAGTTCACGCTGGATGATCTTCAACTGCTCGCGCAGGAACAGATCGCGCTGGCTGCGGTCGACCTCCTTCTGCACCTGGCTCTGGATGCGATTCTCCAGCTCCAGCAGGTCTAACTCCTGGGTGAGCAGGGCGATGACCCGGTGCAGGCGTTCTTCGGGGTCAATCGTCTCTAGGATTTGCTGGCGATTAGTGCTGCGGATCGGCAAGGTCGAGGCAATCAGGTCGGCGAGTCCGCCGGGCGTATTGACATTCATCGCCGTGACATAGGCGTCATCGGGGAGCGTGCGCGAGAGCTTCACGACCTTCTCATAAAGCGAGAGGACCGCGCGCATCATCGCCTCGACAGCAATTGTGCGGGCCTCTTCGATATGGAGGGGGGCGACGCGAACGCGCAAGAGGGGCGCATCGGGGGACTCATCCGCCGGCCCGACAATACGCATGCGTCGGCGGCCCGCAATCACTACCGAAGTACTCCCGTCGGGCATCTTGCGCACCCGCTGGATGGTAGACTCAACGCCGATGCTGTAGAGATCGCTGAGGCGCGGGGCGTCGAAGTCAAGCTCGCGCTGGAGAATCGCGAAGACGATGCGGTCATCGGCGAGGGCCAGATCGATAGCGCGGCTGGCGGTCGGGTCGGTGATGAAGACCGGGGCCAGCATATGCGGGAAGACCACCGTATCGCTCAGAGGCAAGACAAGCAGCACCCGGTCAGAGGTATCGCCGTCATAGATCTGGCGTGCGGTCATCGTAGGAAAGTCGAAGAGGGTCGTAGACTCTTCCAGCACGGCCGATCTCCCGATGGGGCGGGCGCCCCGATGTACGAATATACGAAAATTATAGCATATCACACGGGGTATTTTCGGCCTGCGCCCGCCTCGCGGTAATCCTCCCAGCGGCTGAGCAGCTCCTGGAGGGTGCCGAACCAGGTCGCCCGCTAGGTCTGGCAGAGGAACGGGCGCTTGGCGGGGGGTTCCACCAGATCGATGTCGCGCAGGCCGAGCAGAAACATCCGCCGGTCGAACTCGTCGATGGGTTTGCGGCGGATGGCACTCAGGTCGCCAATGATCACCTCGTAGGTGCCATCGGCGAGGATGCGCCCGGTGGCGCTGGGCTTGGGCGAACGAGGCAGGGCGACGGCGGCGGCCAGAGCATACTGCAGGTCAGGAGGTGGTTCCGCAGCAGGCCGACGCGGAGGGCGAGCAGCAGGGCAAGCTGGAGGTCGGTGCCGGTCTGGAGGAGCCAGCGGCCGTGCGGGTGCTGGCCCCAGCGCGGCCAGACCAGGGCGCTGAGGGTGAGCCACGCGCGCAGCAGGGGCAGATTGACGAGCAGAAACAGCGGCGGGGCGGCCCGATTGGCCCCCAGCAGGAGCGCGAGCAGGCTGGCCTGCGCCAGCGCGGGCCGCAGCAACTGGCGGGCGATGGACCAGACCCGCGCGGCGCAAGGTGGCTGGTGCCACGTGCGCCGCCGCACCCAGCGCACGGTTCCGGTGCGGGTGAGCGCGGACGAATCCGCCGGGAGGCTCGCGACGACGTGACCGACCCCGAGCCCGAGCAGGAGCGGCAGCAGCGCCAGCGCGAGCGCACGGGCAACCTGGGCCTGTCGGCGACGTGAGAGCGGAACAAGGATGGTATGAGGCACGCGATGCCAGCCTTTCGCGTGGGATGCACAGCGTATTGTCGTAAGACATGGTTCGTAGCGACTTTACAGTTCTACCCCCCCTAGCCCCCCCGCGAGCGGGGGGGAACAACGCATTGGTTCCCCCCC
>CAISPW010000426.1 GCA_903887465.1 uncultured Oscillochloris sp.
CTCAGACGAACGCACGATGGTGAACATGCAATCCCAAACGCCTATGGCAATGGGATCGGGGGTGTGGTAGTCCACCCCGTAGGGATTGCCCCTGCGAACTGAGTACCTTGCGATAAAACGCTAGGAAAAAGTGTACTATTGAGTATCACCGAGGCTATGGAAGAGGAACTCTATGGGCCAATCGTTGCGCGGCAGCGCCAAGCCCTTGGCTGGGTCATCCAGAGCGCACGGAATCTGCTGGCCATCCTCTCCGATATCCTTGATCTGACCTATATTGATGCCGGCAAAGCATCGCTCGATGTGCAGTCGCTCGATGTGGACATCCTCTGTCGCACCGCCCTGCAGCTCGTCCAGGCCCGCGCGCAGGCGAAAGATATCCAACTCATCCATGCCGTCGTAGGCGAGGTGGAGCGACTGCGTGGCGACAAGCGCCGCCTGATCCAGATTCTGACTAACCTGCTCGACAATGCGCTGAAGTTTACTCCATCAGGCGGAATGGTGGGCCTGGAGGTGGCCATTGATGAGAGCCAGGATCAGATCATGCTCACGGTCTGGGACACAGGCATCGGGATTGCTCCAGAAAACATGGAGCGGCTGTTTCAACCCTTCACCCAGGTCGATGGGCGACTCTCCCGATCATATGAGGGGATCGGGCTGGGGCTCACCCTAGTTCGTCGGCTGACAAATATGCATGGCGGCAGCGTCAGTCTGGAGAGTACGGTCGGGCAGGGGAGCCGCTTCATCGTTAGGCTGCCCTGGTCGCCGGCGGAGAATAGCGCAGGTTGATGCCCGTACACGGCCGCTGCAGCGGCCTGTCTGAGGCCACTGCAGCGGCCGTCGTGAACCTTGCCGGGCCGGGCGCGCTCCCTACAGATAATCGCGCTCTTTGGCGCGCATCTGCTCCCACTCGGCGCGCTTCTCGCGCACGCTGGCGCTCTCGCTTACCTCGGCCACCGGCACATCCCACCAGCCCTCGTACCCGCCGACGCCGTGCAGCCGGTCGTTGCGGATGTAGACCACCGTGGTGCGATCCGTGATCCGAGCGTCCCTGAGCGCCCGGCTGAAGTCGTCGTAGCCCTCGCACGCGATCACATACGCGCCCAGGGAACGCGCATTCGCCGCGAGGTCAATCGGCAGCGCCCGCACGTTCGCCCCGTCCGCATCGGTCGGCCAGCGCCCCTGCTCGGGGTAGACGTAGCGCGTGCCGAAGCCCGCCTGGCCCATCGAGCGGCTCAGCGACCCGATGCTCTTGTAGCCGTCGTTGTCGAGCAGCACGATGATCAGCTTGATGCCTTCCTGGATCGACGTGACGATCTCGGTGTGCATCATCAGGTACGACCCGTCGCCGACCAGCACATAGACATCGCGCTCCGGCGCGGCCATCTTGACGCCGAGCCCGCCGGCGATCTCGTAGCCCATCGTGCTGTAGCCGTACTCAAGGTGGTAGTTCTTGGGGCTGCGCGCCCGCCAGAGGGTGTGCAAGTCGCCGGGCAGGCTGCCGGCCGCGCAGACCATGATCGCGCTGGGGTCGCTTAGCTCGTTGACCGCGCCGATCAACTCGCCCTGGCTGGCCAGCGGGGTAAGCCGGATATCGTAGATCCGCTGCACTTCGGCGTCCCACTCGGCGTGCAGCCGCTGCGCCAGGGCGCGGTAGTCGTCTGCGACTCGGTAGCCGCCGAGGATTTCCCCCAGCTCCTCAAGTGTCGCCCGCGCATCACCCACCAGGGCCAAGCCATGGTGCTTGGCGGCGTCGAACTCGGCCACGTTCAGGTTGATAAAGCGCACGTCGGGGTGCTGGAAGGCGGTCTTTGAGGCGGTGGTGAAGTCGCTGTAGCGCGTGCCGACACCGATGACCAGGTCAGCATCTCTGGCGATCCGGTTCGCCGCCAGGGTGCCGGTCGCGCCGACGGCGCCCAGGCTCAGCGGGTGATCATAGCGCAGGCAACCCTTGCCGGCCATGGTCTCGCCAACCGGGATGCCGGTGGCCTCGACGAAGGCGCGCAGGGCCTCGGTAGCCTCGGCGTAGATCACGCCGCCGCCGGCAATGATCAGCGGGCGCTGGCTGGCCCGGATCAGGGCCGCCGCCTGCGCCAGTGCAGCGCGATCCGGGCGGTTGCGGGCGATCGGCCACACCCGGCGGCGAAAAAATGCCGCCGGGTAGGTGAACGCCTCGGCCTGCACATCCTGCGGCAGCCCCAGCGTAACCGCGCCGGTCTCGGCGGGGCTGGTCAGCACGCGCATGGCCTGGGGCAGCGACATCAGCAGTTGCTCGGGGCGGCTGATGCGATCCCAGTAGCGGCTCACCGGCTTGAAGCAGTCGGTGACAGAGATATCCTGGCTCTGGGCCGACTCAAGCTGCTGGAGTACCGGGGCGACGTTACGCCGCGCGAAGATATCGCCCGGCAGCAGCAGGACGGGCAGGCGGTTGATGGTAGCGGCGGCCGCCCCGGTGATCATGTTCGTGGCCCCCGGCCCAATCGACGAGGTGCAGGCCAGAGTCTGGAGCCGATTTTTGGTCTTGGCGTAGGCGGCGGCGGCGTGAACCATCGCCTGCTCGTTGCGGGCCTGGTAGTAGCGGAACGTCGGCGTCTGCTGGAGCGCCTGGGCCACGCCACCGATGTTGCCGTGGCCGAAGATGCCGAAGCAGCCAGCGAAGAACGGCTGCTCGACGCCATCGCGCTGCACGTATTGCTGCTCAAGAAAGCGGATAACCGCCTGGGCCATGGTCAGGCGAACGGGTTCATTGCACATCGTCGTCTCTCCGGTTGTGAGCGTTCGTCGGCACCTACCGATAGCCTGCGATCTTCGCGTGCAGCCGCGCCGCGAGGGATGGGCTGGCCTCGGCCAGGGCCGCGTAGATCTGCGCGGCCTCGTCGCGGTAGCGCGCCACCTTCTCCGCCGTCCAGTAGGCTGGCGGCGGCTGGAGGTTGGAGATCCGATCCGCCAGCTTGACCATCCAGACCTCGGGCGGCTGGCGGCGGATACGCCTCAGGCTATCGGCCATTTGCGCCGCGTGAGGCAGGGACTCGTCTTTCGTGAGCGCCAGCACCCCGTCGGCCACGGGCGTCCCGAAGGCCGCCGCGATCTCGGCGTAGCCCACCGGCGTGTCCTCGATCACATCGTGGAGCAGAGCGCACTGCACGGCCAGGTCGCCGTCGCGGCCCGGCTCATCGCGCAGGGCCGCGATCACCTCCATGCTCACGAAGGCCAGATGTATGCTGTAGGGCAGTTCGGTACCGGGGTAGATCTGGCCCTGGTGCGCCCGCGCGGCGAAGTGGTACGCCGCCAGGTAGCGATCTTGTGACCACATGAAGATTCCTCCGAGTTGTGCGCTGGGGCGGCACCCCAGGCGCATCACGTTAAGGGCCGCAGGCCCTCAGCATCACCCCCCGCGCAGCGCGATCAGCAGGGCCGCGCTGGCGAAGATGCCGGCTAGGGTGCCCAGCACGAGCAGGGCGGCCAGGAGCCAGGCGACGGCCGCGCGCCAGATCACGATCTGGTGGGCTGCTGCCACCCCTGCGACGGCCAAGTATGCGGAGCCGAGGGCCAGCAGCCCGTGGACGCCCCAGCAGATTGTGACGGGCAGGACGTGCTCCGGCGGTGCCGCGCCCCCGCCGAAGCTGGCCGTCGGGATCAGCGCCAGTTGACCGGCCCAGATCAGCAACCCAACGGCCTGTGGGGCCGCCGCCCAGGCCAGCCCGGCCCGCACTGCCCCGGCTCCGCCCCGCCCGCCCAGCCAGCGCCCGGATATGCGCAACAGCACGCCCGCGAGGATGAGCGCGACCCAGCCCAGGGGCGGCCCGGCCAGCAGCACGAGCGCCAGGATCGCCCCCGGCTCGGCTTCGTTGCCTAGCCGGTGCCAGGCTGCCCATGCGAGTGCCGCGCCTATCCCGCCCAGGGCACCGAGGAGGAGTGTGGTGAGTGGTGCGTGCCTGAACTGCTGCCGGTTCTCGGTTCTCGGTTCTCGGTTCTCGGTTCCTGGCTCCCGGTTCCCGGTTTCCGATCCCCCGCGCGCAGCGCCTCCAGCCCGCGCCGCGCCGCCGCGCTCTCGGGGTCGAGCGCCAAGGCACGCTCCAGGCACTCGCGCTGCTGGGATCTATCGTCGAGGGCACCGGCCAGCCAGATCCATGCCTGGGCGCTGCGCGGGTCGGCCCGCACGGCGGCGACCAGCAACGCGCGGGCGCGGGCGCGCTCGCCGACCCGCAGGGCTGCGATGCCCCGCTCAAGCAGGCTATCTCCTTGTGGCGGATCTAATGGCATTGGCGACACTCAACACTCTTCCCGCTTCGCCCACATAAATCCCAGCAGCCCGACAAGGATGGCCATGTTCACCCATGCCACGGCGGTGGAGATGGCGGAGCGCGCGATCAGGGCGTGTACAGCGGGAATGAATCCGCCGATGGCACCGACGATATTGAGCGTGGCGGTGAGCGTGAGCAGGCCGAAGGGCAGAAATGCACGCCGGTCGGCGGCGGCGCAAAGGAGTAGAAAGGGCAGGGCGAAGAAGGCGTAGCGCTCGTGGATCTGGGTGGGCAGGGCGAAGAAGGCCATGGCCAGAGCGGCGGCGGCGGCGGCGCGCGAGGGGCCGTCGGGGCGGCGCAGGGCGGCCAGGCAGGCTAGGCCAGCCGCCAGGGCCACCAGGGCGAAGCCGATGCTGCGGTAGCTCAGTCCGGCCACCTGCACCATGTCCGAGATCGGCATATCTTCGGCCACCAGCCACCACAGATTGTAGGCCCGGTTCGTCACTTGGGGGAAGCGCCCCACCGAGCCAGCCACGGCCTGGTAGAGGCCCGGCCCCTGGCCGATCAGCACGAGGGGCGCGTAGGCCAGGCCGATCAGCCCGGACGCCAGGGCACCGCCCTCCACCAGCCCACGCGGCCCGTGGCGGCGCAGGGTCAGCACATACAGCAGCGGGGCCAGGATGATCGCCTGCGGCTTCAGCAGCATCCCGGCGGCCCAGCAGAGCCAGCTCCAGCGCCCGCGCCCCGCGTCGAGCAGCGCCACCGCAGCGACCATCGGCAGGGCCAGCAGCACATCGACCTGGCCCCACCATGCCACGTTCATCCACACCGGCGGGATCAGCGCGTAGAGTCCGGCCACCAGCGCCGCCCGGCGCGGCCCGGCGTGGCGCAGTCCCCACCGGTAGAGCAGCGCCACCGTCCCTAGCAGAGCAATAATACTGGGCAGCTTGATCAGCGCGCGGGTCACGGTGGGCACCGGGTCGTAGAAGGTTCCGCCGAGCGGCGGCACCAGATACGCGAGGCCGCGCAGGATATAGAGCCGGAGGGGCATATAATCGCCGCCGTAGGTGAACGCCTGGCTGAAGCCGCCGCGCTCGTACATAAAGCCCATGCGCCGCGCCGAGAGCTTCAGGTCGCCCACCGGATCGGGCGCGCCCAGCCAGGGCAAGCACATGGCCAGGGCGAGGATGAGCAGCGCCGCCAGGGCAGCCGGGGGTTTTAGGGCGGTGCGCCCGGCCCTCACGCCCACGCCCTCAGAGGGAGCGGGGCGGGGGATGAAGGCCATCACCGGCCAGATTCGCTCGATGGCCAGGGCGGCCAGGGCCGCCGCGCCCCCGGCGGCGAGGATCGGGCCGAGCAGGCCATACTCCCACATGCCGGCGCGCTGTCCGGCCGCCGCCGCCGCCTGGAGGGCCAGGGTGCCCGCCAGCGCCGCCAGGCGGATCAGCCCCGCCCGCCGCAGCAGCGGATAGAAGCCCAGGGTGGCCAGCAGCATGGCCGCGAGCAGTTGCGGCGGCGCGGGGCCGTCACCGGCCAGGTAGAGGGTGTGGAAGACCACGCCGAGCGCCCGCTTGCTGATCGTCTGGGTGGGCGACTCGATGCGGATCTGTACCCGCTCGCCGGGCTGGGCGGGCAGCAACAGGCTGTAGGTGTGCATGCCGGGCAGCACGAAGAAGGGCGACGCGCTGCCGTCGGCGCGCAGCACCATGGGCGTAGCGCGGTCGAGGCCACTGGAGAGGCGCAGGCGCACGTAGAGCGGGCCACCGGGGTTGGGCGGCTGGAGCCGGGCGGAGCCGTCGGTCCAGCGGAAGAGTCCGGGGCGATCCGCCAGGGGCTCACGGTCGTGGAAACCCGCAGCGGGCAGCATCACGGGCAAGGCGTCGGCGGTGAAGGCGGCGCTGCGGTGGCCTGCGTAGGCCAGGGCGAGCCAGAGGGGCGCGGCGGCGCAGAGCAGCAGCAGGATAAGCGTGTCGGGCCAGATGCGGCGCATACGTCCCTGGGGCGGTGCCCCGGACCTAGCTTTTTGGTGGTATGGGGCGGATTCGCGCCCCATACCACCAAAAAGATCTCGGGAGTGGTGCAGCTACCCCCCCGCCTGCGGCGACAATGCGGCGGCGCTAGGCGGCTAACGTCTCTTCGGGCTCGTTGGCGGTGTCGCGCAGCGTACTCAGGTCGCGGATGCGCTCGGTGAAGAGTACGCCCTGCAGGTGGTCAATCTCGTGCTGGATGGCCCAGCCCAGCAGGCCATCGGCCCGGCGCAGGCGGCGCAGCTTGCCATTCAGCTCCTGGAACTCGACCGTCACCCAGCTGTGGCGCGGCACCTGGCCGTACCAGCCGGGCAGGCTCAGGCAGCCCTCGTCGCGCAGCACCTCGTCGCCGCTGGCCTTCACGATTCGCGGGTTGATCAGCACATACGGCTCGGCCGGGGCGACCTCAACCTCGGTGCCGTCCTCCTGCTCCTCGATCTCGGCGGGCACCTCGACGATGCAGAGCTGGATGGGCAGGCCGATCTGCGGGGCAGCCAAGCCGACCCCGTTGGCCTCGCGCATCGTCTCGAACATGTCGGCCACCAGTTGCTTGATGTTGCGGTCGGGCAGTTTCACCGGGCGGCAGTGCGCCTTGAGGATCTTCTTGTCGTCGTCGCTGTCAATCCGCAGGATACGTCGCTTCGCCATAGTCATCCCCGCCATCGCCCACCATAATAATTGGCGGCGCACTAGCGCGCCGCCTGCAGGTGATTATAGCACACGAGTTACACGCAGAACTGAGGTAAAAATAGCCGATAGCCGATAGTACTACCGTTGTAGTTTGAATCACCCCCCCTAGCCCCCCCGCAAGCGGGGGGGAACAATGCATTGGTTCCCCCCCGCTTGCGCATATCTTTACCCACATCTTTTTTTACCGCATTACAATGCGATAAACGGAGCAATGGGTCAAACCTGAGAAGAGCGACTGGGGCGTCTCCGCCGGTGGAAAATGTGCCAATTGGGGATGGTTCACCTATCCTGTGAGAACTTCCCGAGTTATTTGCGGTCGCTCCAGGCCCACAGCGCTGAAGAAGTCACTGGCCCCCAGATCGTGGAGGTTAATCCCGGCACGTTCGATGGCACTCGTGCCCTGATGCA
>CAISPW010000427.1 GCA_903887465.1 uncultured Oscillochloris sp.
CTCAGACGAACGCACGATGGTGAACATGCAATCCCAAACGCCTATGGCAATGGGATCGGGGGTGTGGTAGTCCACCCCGTAGGGATTGCCCCTGCGAACTGAGTACCTTGCGATAAAACGCTAGGAAAAAGTGTACTATTCTGGTCTCGCTCGACCGCGAGCAGTGTGAGCGAGGGTCCGCCATCGTCACGACCCAGACCCCTGCGGAGGCACTGGCAAACCTGGAGCGGGGACTCAGTTGAACAGAGCCAGTAGCCGATAACCTCATGAACCTTTCCCCCCCCCGCCGCCTGGTGATCAAGCTAGGCACCAGCGTCCTCACCGCCGGTACCGACCGGCTTAACCGGCCTTACATGGTGGATTTGGCGCGCCAGGTGGCGGGTCTACGCGCTGACGGCATCCAGGTGGCGCTCGTCTCGTCGGGGGCAATCGCCGCCGGTAAAGAGCGCCTTGGCACCGCGCCCCCGCAGCGCGTGCGGGCCAGCGTGCCGCTCAAGCAGATGTACGCCGCCGTCGGCCAGAGTCGGCTCATGCATCTCTATGAGCAGTTCTTTGAGATCTATGGCCTCCAGGTGGCCCAGGCGCTGCTCACTCGCGACGACCTGCGCGACCGACGGCGCTACCTCAACGCCCGCAACACCCTCACCCTCTGCATCGAGCGCGGGATCGTGCCGATTATCAACGAGAACGACGCCCTCGTTACCGCCGAGATCCGCGTCGGCGATAACGACAACCTTTCGGCGCTGGTGGCCGGCCTGATCGACGCCGACCTGCTGCTCATCCTCACCGATATCGATGGCCTCTATAGCGCCGACCCGCGCGGCGACCCGCAGGCCCAGCTGCTCAGCGAGGTGCCGGTTATTGACGACCGGATCTGGGAGATGGCGGGCGGAGTCGGCTCCGCGCGCGGCACCGGTGGCATGCGTACCAAGATCCAGGCCGCCGACCTCGCCACCCGCTCCGGCACTAGCGTGGTGATCGCCAGCGGTGCCGCGCCCGATGTTATCCTGCGCATCGCACGCGGCGAGCGGATCGGCACCCGCTTCCCCAGCGCCGTCAGCCACCTCGAGTCGCGCAAGCGCTGGCTGCTGGCCGAGACCGCCCGCCACAGCCAGTTGGTGGTCGATGCCGGGGCCGCCGCCGCGCTCATCCGCAAGGGCAAAAGCCTGCTCCCCGCCGGGATCGTCGAGGTGGCGGGTGCCTTCGACCGCGCCCAGACGGTGCGGATCTACAGCCAGGACGGCCACGAGATCGCCCGTGGACTCACTCAGTACTCCGCTGATGATGTCAGGCTGATCTGCGGTCTGCGCTCCAGCCAGATCGCCGAGATCCTTGGCTATGACTACGGCCCTGAGGTTGTTCACCGCGACGATATGGTGGTGCTAACGTGAAAATAGCCGATAGCCGATAGCCGATAGCCGATCATACGACCGTTGGAGTTGCCAACAGCGCCATTCCTGGCGGGGGTTTGGGGGCCGCAGGCCCCCGAGACACCCCCGCCCTGGGGCTCGGCTAGGTCTACGACGGTCGCTGAAGCGGCCTGTCTGAGGCCGCTTCAGCGGTCGTCGCAGACCTAGCCCGCCCGTGTACGGGCCGGGCGCTTGGCTACAACGGTCGTAATCGCCGATAGCCGGGCACCAGCGACTATTTTCATACGGCAGTGTGCAGCGGAGTCCCATGGAGAACATGACTATCGAGATCCGCCCGGTCGCGGGGTATGCCGAGTATGTGGCCTGTGAGGAAATCCAGCGCGTGGCATGGGGATCTGGGGTTGTGCCGCTGAATATGCTGACCACGATCCACGCCAGCGGCGGCGTGGTGCTGGGTGCCTTCGACCGCGCTGCGCCCGGTGCCCCGCTGGTGGGGTTTGTGTTTGGCTTCCTTGGCCGCACCGCCGACGGTCGCCTCAAGCACTGCTCGCATATGGCCGCCGTCATGCCCGCCTACCGCGACGCCCGCATCGGCGAGCGGCTCAAGCTCGCCCAGCGCACGGCGGTGATCGCCCAGGGCATCGACCTGATGACCTGGACGTTTGACCCGCTGATCAGCCGCAACGCCAGCCTCAACATCCGCAAGCTCGGCGCGATCTGCCACACCTACAAGCCTAATATTTATGGCCCCGACCCGGTGCCCGCCGATGGCCTGCCCTCTGACCGCTTCCAGGTCGAGTGGTGGCTCAATTCGGCGCGGGTCGCTGCGCGGCTGGCCGGTGCCGACCAGCCGCCCTCGGTCGCGGCGATCCTGGCTGACGCGGCCCTGCTGAACCCCGACCCCGAGGGCGTGGCGACGGCCATCGCGGGCGCGCATCTGGCGCTGCGCATCCCCGCCGACATCGACGCGCTGCGCGACACGAGCTTTGCGCGCGCCCGCGCCTGGCGTCATCAGTTGCGTGATCTGGCCAGCGCCGCCTTCGCCGTCGGCTACCATGTGGCCGAGTATGCCCGCCACGGCGACAGCGGCTACTATCTGCTGCGCAGATGCGTGTGAGATTTGCGCCCAGCGGACAGTTCGCCGGATCACAAAGGTGAGCCGTTAGGGCGCGTCCTCGGCCCAGAGCATGCCCACGCGGTCGGCGGCGAGGCCGATCACCCCGTTATCGAAGGGCGCGGCGCTGATCGAGCGCCAGCCCAGCACCGCCTCCCCGGCGATATCGTAGACGGCAAACGGCCCACTGCACGTGCCGTTGGTGAAGTAGCGCGCCCCCGGCGCAAAGAGCGCCAGGAAGCGATTGGCTAACTCCTCGGCCGCCGCCGGTAAGGCTACCTCGGTTGGGTAGGCCAGATCGCTCGCGATCAGGTGGGTGAGGATCTTGGCCGCGATGCGCCTCGGCACCTCTATCCAGTTCGCCCCCAGGCCGGTGTAGCCCTCCTCGGCGGCGAGTGCATCGAGGCTGGCGTGTGGCGTGGCACCTGGGGCGGCGATGCGGCGTACGCTCAGGAGCAGCGGGTAGCTTTTGATGCGGGCGTTATCGAGGTCGCGCATGAGATCGTCGATGGCGCGGTCGGTGTCGGGCCGTAGGTTGGGCATAGGGTTCCTCTGAGTGTTGAGTATTGAGTGTGAATAGTTGAGAATTGATAATTGAGCGAGCGGCGCACGGGCATAATTACCTTTTTTCGTGTATATTATACACGATGAATTGGCAACCCGCAACCGATGATCGGCGACTCGCAGGGCGGTCGTGGTATCCCTGGGGCGGAGCCTCGGATGCGCTTTTTATCAGGTTTAGGCAGATTCGCCGCCCAAACCTCACAAAAAACATAACGTCTGGGTGATGCGGCATCCCCCACACCACTATCAGGAGGCGGCCCAACCGCTACGCTGCGGCATCCCGCGACCGCGCATGACGCCGGCAGGCTTCCCAATCGACGGGCATCTCTCGCCCCGTCTTATACGAATTTGGCATAAGAACGATAAAAACAGGCGGTGGTATAATCATCCGGGCGCACCCAATGATGAGCGAGGAGATACGCATGAGCGAGACCACAGCGAGGCCCGTCGCGTCGGCAGAGCTTGACCGACTCTGCGCCAACGCGATCCGTATTCTGGCGATTGACGGAGTTCAGAAGGCGAACAGCGGGCACCCTGGGCTCCCCCTGGGCATGGCCGACGCTGCCTATGTACTCTGGTCGCGGTTTATGAGTCACAACCCGACCGATCCTCACTGGCCCAACCGCGACCGCTTCGTCCTCTCGGCGGGCCACGGATCGATGCTGATCTACGCGCTGCTGCATCTGACCGGCTACGACGTGACGCTCGACGACCTGAAGCAGTTCCGCCAGGTCGGCAGCAAAACGCCGGGGCACCCCGAGTACCACGACACGCCTGGGGTTGAAATGACGACCGGGCCGCTCGGGCAAGGCGTGGCCACGGCGGTAGGCATGGCCCTCGCCGAGCGCTGGCTGGCCACGACGTTCAACCGCCCCGGCATGCAAGTGGTGGACCACCACACCTACGTGCTGTGCGGCGACGGTGACCTGATGGAGGGCATCTCGCACGAGGCGGCGAGCCTGGCGGGCCACCTTAAGCTGGGCAAGCTGGTCATCCTCTACGACAGCAACAATATCTCGCTGGTCGGGCCGACCAGCCTCTCTTTCTCGGAGAATATCGCCGAGCGCTTCAACTCCTACGGCTGGCATGTGCTTGATGTCGACGGCCACAACATCGCTGATGTGGCCCAGGCGCTGGCCGCAGCGAAGGATGAGGCCGGGCGTCCGACGATGATCATCTGCCACACGCACATTGGCTACGGCAGCCCGAAGCAGGACAGCCATACGTCGCACGGTGAGCCGCTCGGCGCGGCCAATGTGGTGAAGACCAAGGAGACCTTGGGCTGGCCGACCTCGCCGGACTTCTTCGTCCCCGACGAGGTGTACACGCACATGCAGCTGGCGGTCGAGGTGGGCGGGGTGCGGCAGCGCGAGTGGGAGGCCACCCTAGCGCGCTATAAGGAGTCCTACCCTGATCTGGGCGTCCTGTGGGATCGGATGCTGGCCAAGGCGCTGCCGGAGGATTGGCCAGCGGCGCTGCCGGTCTTCCCGACCGACCCCAAGGCGAAGGGGACGCGCATGGCCTCGGGCGATGTGCTGAACGCGATTGCGGCGTCCATCCCGCAGTTGCTGGGCGGCTCGGCTGACCTGCACTCCTCGGATCAGACCTACCTGAAGAGTTTCGCCTCGATCACACCGGACGACTTTGGCGGGCGCAATGTCCACTACGGCGTGCGCGAGCATGCCATGGGCGCAGCGCTCAACGGCATGGCCCTGCACGGCGGGGTGATCCCCTACGGCGGCACCTTCTTCGTGTTCTGCGACTACCTGCGCCCGGCGATCCGCCTGGCCGCGCTGATGAAGCTTCAGGTGGTGTATGTGTTCACCCACGACAGCATCGGGGTGGGCGAGGACGGGCCGACCCACCAGCCGGTGGAGCATCTGGCGTCGCTGCGGGTCATCCCCAACCTGGTGGTGTTCCGCGCCGGGGACGCGAATGAGACGGCGGTGGGCTGGCGCATGGCTCTGGAGCGGCGCGATGGGCCAACGGCGCTGATCTTCACGCGGCAGAACGTGCCGACCCTGGATCGCACCGTGCTGGCGCCGGCCGAGGGTGCCCTGCGCGGCGGTTATGTGCTGCGGGCGGTCGAGAACCCGCAGGCGGTGCTGATCGGCACCGGCTCCGAGTTGAGCCTGGCCCTGGAGGCTGCCGACATTCTCGCCGCGCGCGGCGTGGCCGCCCAGGTGGTGAGCTTGCCCTCTTGGGAGTTGTTTGAGGCCCAGGACAAGAGCTACCGCGATAGCGTGCTGCCGCCCGCGCTGACGGCGCGGGTTGCGGTGGAGGCCGGGGTGACGATTGGTTGGGATCGCTACGTGGGCACGCACGGGGCGGTGGTCGGGATCGACCACTTCGGCGCGTCTGGCCCGGCACCCGAGCTGTTCAAGAAGTTCGGGGTTACCGCCGAGCATGTGGCGGAGGTGGCGCTCCAGCTGATCGGCGGGTAGCGCCGCGCCTGGGGAGTACCTGGTGATCGCGGCAATCTGGCCTTCACAACCCTGCCCCCTCCCCCGCACAGCGGGAGAGGGGGCAGGGTTGTGATCGTGCCGCAGAGTTCGGGTTGCCGCCCGCCGCGATGAACGTGGCGCTACCGGCGCGGGCCGCGCCCGCCGCCCATCCCACCCTGGCCGCCGCCCATGTGGCCCTGGCCGCCGCCAGCGGGCATCGTGTCGCAGATGCCGTCGCCGTTGGCGTCCACAAAGCCGGTGCCGCTGCCCTGGCCGGCGTTGGGGCCCTGGCCGCCGGGGCCGAGCACGGTGAAGGGCTGGTTGATGCGGGCGGTGGACATCGCACGGGCCGTCACTAGGCGGGCATCGGCGTCGGCGCGGGTCAAGGTGCCAGCCGCCACCGCCGCGTCAAGCCGGGTGGCCCGCGAGGCGACGAAGCTGTCGATGAAGGCGGTCGGATCCACGCCGCCAGCGGTGAGGGCGGCGGCGATGGTGCCGTCCGTGCCGAGCTGTGCGACCAACTGGGCCTGGGTGAGGTGCAGCTGGGCCGCAGCCATCCCGACGAGGGACTCGTCCTGGCCGCCCATCATCTGGCCGCCCATCATCTGGCCACGGCCCATCTGGCCACGGCCCATCATCGGGCCGGTGCCGGGGGTGGCCTGGGCGGGCTGGCCGCCCGGCCCTTGGGCAAAGGCGCCGGTGGCGAAGTTTAAGGCGAGCAGGGCAATGAGCGCGCCGGCGATCCCGGCGGCGATGAGGCTAAGGGTGCGGTTCATAGGGGTGTACTCCCGTGCTGGTCTCCCGGACGCTCCGGGTCTGTTGTCTACTCCTTTATGGTAGCAGCAGATTATGGAGGCTTGATGGAGAAACGCGGGAATGTGTGTGGACATCTGCTGATGGGGGCGACTTCGCCGCCGCGCTGCTACAGGCTCGTCACCAGACCAGGGTTGATCGTCGTGGAGCGCCAGTTCTGCTTGCCGTCGGCGCGGGTGATCGCGATGATGTAGGTGCCTGGGGGCAACTCAACGGCACCGAACCAGCCATCGACCGAGGCGTAGATGTCGCGCAGCCACACGCCGTCGCGGATCAGGCTCACCTTCGCCTCCGGCACGATCTGGTCGTCTACCGTGGCGATGCCCTGGAGGTGGCCGCCCGTGGGCGTCGCGATCCACGGCCAGTCGGGGGCGCGGGCGGGCTGGGCAAAGACGGTGGCCTGTAGCTGATCCATGAAGGCCCGCCGCGACTCGTTGTTGCTCCCGGCGAACGGGATGGCATACGAGTAGAAGGCCACCCCGGCGAGGGCGCGGCCCGCGCCATCGGGCGTCAGGGCGCGCTGGATCTGGCCCATGTTCTGCTCGCGGGTGTTGAGCCACGACCCCATCCCCGACACAATCGCCCGACGCCCGACATGGTCACGGTCAAAGGCGAGCCAGCCGTCGTACCATGCCCGCGACCGTGGCACGCCCTCCTCGAAGTAGTGCATCGGCACTGCGAAATCGAGGATGCCCTCGTCGAGCCATGCCGGCCAGTCCTGGAAGACCTGCTTGTAGGCAGACGAGGAGGCCCAGTTGCCGTTGCTGCCCAGGCCGCCCCAGGTGATCGCCGCCGCGCTCACCTGGATCGTCGGCTTGATCGCCTTAGCGCGAATGTAGAGCCGGCGAACCAGCTCGGTCACGCGGTCGCGCCGCCACTGGCTCCAGGCCGGGTCGTCCGGGCGCGGCCGACTGTCGAGGGACCGTCCGACCGCCTGGTTGAAGCGATCAAGGCTTACCTGATTGTAGCCGTAGCTCGCGCCGGAGAGGCGGATAAAGTCCCAGTGTACGCCATCGAGGCTGGGGTACGCCTGAAGCAGATGGCCCACCACCTGCTCCATATAGGTGACGGCGGAGGGATGACCAAAGTCGAGGTCGCCGACCTGCTCGCCACTGAAGGTGGCCGTGGTCCAGCGCTCGGCACCCTGAATCTCTGGCCCATGCGTCGTGCAGACGTGGGCGGGATCGCCCCAGAGCCGGTCAGTTGGGCGGCAAGCCACGGACACCACCATCCAGGCGTGGACGCGCAGCCCTCGCGCGTGGGCCTGCGCGATCAGGTAGCCCAGCGGGTCGAACTCGGCGGCGGGGGCCAGACTCGGGTCGGCCGACCTTGGCTCGATGCTGTTGTTATACCAGGCGTCGCCGTGGCGACGCACCTGCGCGATAATCGTGTTGGCACCCGCCCGCACCACATTGTTGACGAGCTCGTCAACCTGGGATTGATTCGCGAAGCCTGGGTGAAGATTATCAACCCAGAAAGCCCGCAGTTGCTGGATGGGCTCCTGCGCCTGTGCGGGGGCCGCGCCAAGCAGGAGTACGGAGATCAGGATGAGATGAGCGACGATCAGGCGCATCGGGGGTCCTTTCGACGTTTTCGGATCAGATAAGCTTCAACTTGGGCGCTTTGCATACGGCTGTTGTGCGGGGCGCGCCGCCGCGCCTCACGAATCTAGGCAAGCCGCGAGGTCGCGCAGCGTGAGGAAGGCCCCCGGCGTCGCACGGCTGCGGTTGGCGTGTACCTCCAGCGGATCGCCGGGGTCGCCCAGGCTTGAGACCACAAGCGCGGCCTCATCGAATCGTTCGGCGCGGGTGTAGCTGCTGGGCGTGATCAGACAGCGGATCCCGGCACCCACGGCGGCCAGCAGACCCTGGCGCGAGTCCTCGATTGCCAGGGCGTCAGCGGGTGTCGCGCCGATCCGCTCCAGCGCCAGCCGGTAGATGTCCGGGGCCGGCTTCTTCGCGGCCACAACGTCGCCTGCCAGCACCACGATGCGCGCCGCCCGCGCCGGGCCGACGACGTATGTCAGCACGGCGTGTACCGCCGACTCCGCCGAGGCCGAGGCGACCGCGAGCGGCCAGCCTGCCGCCAGCGCCTCGTCGATGAGCCTGCGCACCCCTGGCCGCCCGGCCACCAACCCGGCGGCCACGCGCTCGGCGAAGATCGCCGTCTTGCGCCGATGCCAGTCGGCCACCAGCTCCGCTTGGGCGGCGGGGTCGTCGGAGATCCCGGTCGCGCGCACAAACGCTGCGCTCAACAGGCTGGCGATGCGCTCCTTCCCGCCGCTGAACCGGAGCTGCGCGGCGTAGGCATCCGACGACCAGCAGACGGGCAGGCCGAACTCGGCAAATGTCTGGTTGAAGGCCGGCAGATGCCCGTCACGCTCCGTCTCGGCGAGAACCCCATCACAGTCGAAGATCAGGGCGGGCATCGATCATCACACCAGTTCTTATACGTATAGGGATGACTCTTGCAGTCTCGCCATAGTACCATAGGATGGAATTGCCACATGAGGAGGCGCATATGCGGGGCAGGGTTGATGCAACGTCGCTGGGGCTGCGCCCCAGACCGCGCTTTTGGTTGGTTTTTGGCGGC
>CAISPW010000428.1 GCA_903887465.1 uncultured Oscillochloris sp.
CATCCCAAGCGCCCGGCCCGTAAACAAACGGGCGGGCGAGGTTCTACGACGGCCGCTGAAGCGGCCTCAGACAGGCCGCGTCAGCCGCCGGCGTAGACCTCGCCGGGCGTACCGCATAGGGCAAGTTTTGCGGTATTGCAATAAGGTCTTCAATGCTTAGGCATGTTTCAACCCAGCTTGACAGTTTGCAGTGATCGTAGCATCGCCTTCCAGGCGGTCAGGAGTTCCATCGCAGGCTGGAAGCCCGCGCTATAGCAGTCCTATTCCAGTTGTGAAGAAGGAGTCAAGGCTTTAGCCGGCCTTATCCGGCTAAAGCCTCGACTCCACGCAACAACCCCAAGAGGATTGCTATACAACGGTCAAGCTGGAATGGCCGATTCTGAACCATGCCGTCACGGTATCAGCGCGATCACCCGCGCCGGGCTGATCTGGGCGGCCTGGATCTTCAGCGCGCCCACCACCACAGTCGCCCCGGTCGGCGGCAGTTGCTCCAGACTGGTCAGGTTCTCTAGCAGGAGCCGGTAGCCCTTGGCGGGCGTGTAGGCGGTATCGGGCGCATCGATACCCAGGCCAATCACCCCGCGCCGATCCAGCAGCAGCGCGGCCTCAGCGCCGACGGACGGAGACTGCGCGTGGCCCGCGCTATCGAGATCGAGGTAGGTGGCCGGATCGCCCCAGCGCACATCCCACCCCGTCACCAGCAGCACCAGAGCGCCCTTGGGGATGCTGCCATTGCGGCGCTCCCAGTCCTCTAGTTCGCCCGCGCTGATCCGGTAGCCGGTATGATCTTGCACCTGGTCGCGCAGATCGATCACCACGGCGGGAAGCACGAGGTCGCGTGGCGAGAGATCGTCAATCGTCGTCGGGGTATCGTCGGGCGCGGCCACAACCCGCAGCAGGGTGCCGGAGCGGGATCCGATCTGAACCTGTCGGATCACCCCATCGCCGCCACGCGCGATCCGCGTGCGCGGCTCGCCGGGCAGGTAGGGCACATCCTCACGCACCACTTGGCTAAGATCAACCGTGCGGGTAAACGCTAGTTGCCGCGAAGCCTCGGCCTCCTGGCGCGGCGTGCATCCAGATCCAAGCAGAGCCAGGGCTGCGAGTGCGAGCGCCGCCCATCGGTTGTGTGTCGCCCACGTGTTGTGCAAAGCCATACGCTGTCATGTAGCTATATTTTCTAGCTGTGCAGCGTATTGTAGAGCCTACCGATGGCTCTGGCAAGGGTAAGACATGGTCGAAGGTTCTGGAGCCAGAGGCGATATTGCACACACCCTGACGGTCTCCGAGTCTCATTTGACATCGCGCATCGGCCCGTGCTATACTCAGCAGCGTTCGTGGTGCTTGTAGCTCAATGGTTAGAGCGCCTGACTGTGACTCAGGAGGTTGTGGGTTCGAGACCCATCAGGCACCCCACTACAAAGGGCCAGATACCGTTTAGCGGTGTCTGGCCCTTTAGCTATATCTTTTCTTTTGGTGAGGACGCGAGGATGCGCTGGCATGGCGCCCTCGCGTCGTCGTATCTCCGCAGAGCGGTCACGCGAGGAGTGAGGGCTGCGCGGTCGTACTTTCGTTATTTGTATGGAGGATGCAGGTATGAGTACACGTAAGCCAGAGGGCTACCTGGAGGGTCAGCCGCTGCACCCCGAGAGCCTGATGATGGGCTACGGCTACCGCCCCGACCTGTCGCAGGGTGCCGTCAAGTGCCCGGTCTTCCAGACCTCCACCTTTGTCTTTGCCAGTGCTGAGGAGGGCAAGGCGTTCTTCGAGCTGGCCTACGGGCTGCGCAAGCAGGGGCCGAACGAGGAGATGGGCCTGATCTACAGCCGCCTGAACAACCCCGACCTGGAGATCCTTGAGGACCGGCTGACGATCTGGGATGAGGCCGACGCCGCAGCGGTGTTCGCCAGCGGCATGGCCGCGATCAGCACCACGCTGCTCACCTTTCTGCGCCCCGGCGATATGGTGCTGCACAGCGAGCCGGTCTATGGCGGCACCGACTACCTGCTCAAGCAGATCATGCCCCAGTTCGGCGTGCGTGTGCTGGGCTTCCCCGCCGGTGCGAGCGAGGAGGAGATCACGACGATCATCCGCCGCTCCGGGGCCGCCGATCGCCTGGCGATGATCTTTGTCGAGACCCCGGCGAACCCCACCAATGCCCTGGTGGACATCGCGGCCTGCGCCCGTCTGGCCCGCGCCCACGGCGGCGGGCGGCGGGTCGTCCTGGCCGTCGATAACACCTTCCTCGGCCCGCTCTGGCAGCAGCCGCTGAAGCACGGTGCCGACCTGGTACTCTACTCGGCCACCAAGTATATCGGCGGCCACAGCGATGTGATCGCCGGGGTCTGCCTTGGTTCCGCCGACCTGATCCTGCAGGTCAAGGGCTTCCGCACTATCCTCGGTACCATGTCCGGCCCGCACACCGCCTTCTTGCTCATGCGCAGCCTGGAGACGCTCAAGCTGCGCATGACCTGCCAGATGAAAAACGCCCGCTATGTGGCAAATTTTCTGGCCACACACCCGAAGGTAGATCGCGTCCACTACCTCGGCCACCTGAGCAAGGACGACCCGCAGTACACGATCTACCATCGCCAGTGCAGCGCCCCCGGCGCGATGATCTCCTTCGAAGTGGTGGGTGGCGAGGCCGAGGCGTTCAGGCTGCTTAACGCCCTGCGGCTGATCAAGCTGGCGGTAAGCCTGGGCGGCACCGAGTCGCTGGCCGAACACCCGGCGAGCATGACCCACTCCGACGTCGACCCTGAGGAGCGGATCGAGCTGGGCATCACCCCGGCCATGGTGCGTATCTCGGTGGGCGTGGAACACCCCGAAGATATCATCGCCGACCTGCGGCAGGCGCTGGAGCAGGTGTAGAGGAATTTATATGCTCACCAAGCTCAACTCGATGCGCCTGCTGGAGAGCCACCGGGCACCCTATGATGTGCTGGCCTACGACTACGACCCGGACGATCCGCCCGATGCGTCGGAGGTCGCCCTGCGCATCGGCATGGCACCGGCCCAGGTCTTCAAAACCCTGGTGGTGGCCGGGGCCAGCCATGGCCGTCCGCTGCTGATTATGCTCGCCGCCGACCGCCAGCTCGACCTCAAGCGGGCGGCGGTCGCCGTCGGCCAGAAGCGCCTGGAGTTGATGCCGCGTGCCGATGCCGAGCGGTTCAGTGGGCTGAAAGTCGGCGGCATCGGGGCGCTGGCGCTGGCTGCCAAGCGCTGGCCGAGCTACCTAGATCGCTCCGCTGAGGTATTTGCGCGCATCTACGTCAACGCCGGGCAGCGCGGGGTGATGGTCGGCGTGGCCGTCGCCGACCTCCTGCGTATCCTCGGGGCCACCGTGATCGACGCGACGTGATCGCACCACGAATCTGGTGCAACCTCGCCTCTGGCGGGGGTTTGGGGGTGGCTTTGCCACCCCCGAACGATCTTTTTTTGTAGCTGTTTGGCCGCGAAGCCACCAAACCGCTACAAAAAGCGCGGTCTGGGGCGCAGTCCCAGCGACGTTGCATCAGCCCTGCCACGATCTCCCAGGGCCGCGCCGAGGATCTGCCAGGAGCGCGTATAATAGGATCGCCTGCCGTTCCCGGCCCTGGCGATGCGGACGCCGTCAGGGGTACAGGCACATGCCCTTTCGGCTCTTGAGGACAGCGTATGCAGCCCACCCCCAACCGATCCATAATTATGGAGCCAGTCGCGATCATCGGCATGGCCTCCTTTTTCGCCCAGGCCCAGAACCTGGCAGCCTACTGGGATAATATCGTCCGCGAGCGCAGCAGCATCACCGATGTCCCCGCCTCGCGCTGGAATATCGCCGACTACTACGACCCGGACCCGGCCGCCCCCGACAAGACCTACTGCAAGCGCGGCGGGTTCCTGCCCGACATCGACTTTGACCCGCTGGAGTTCGGCCTGCCCCCGAACATCCTGGAGGTCACGGATGTCTCTCAACTGCTGGCCCTGGTGGCCGCCCGCCAGGCGTTTGAGGATGCCGGCTACGGTGCCGAGCGCGGCCACGACTTCGAGCGCACCGGCGTGGTGCTGGGAGTTTGCGGCGGGCAGAAGCTGATGACGCCGCTGATCGCCCGCCTGCAGTACCCGGTCTGGGAGCAGGCTATGCGCAGCTGCGGGCTGGACGAGGAGCGCATCGCCGAGGCGGTCGCCACGATTAAGCTGGCCTACATCCGCTGGGAAGAGAACTCGTTTCCGGGCATGCTCGGCAACGTGATCGCCGGGCGGATCGCCAACCGCTTCGACCTAGGCGGGATCAACTGCGTGACCGATGCGGCCTGCGCGTCGTCGCTCAGTGCGCTCCAGATGGCCCTCAGCGAGCTGACCGAACACCGCTGCGACATGATGCTGACCGGCGGGGTGGACACCGACAACTCGCCTTTTATGTACATGTGCTTCAGCAAGACGCCGGCCTTCTCGCGGCAGGAGTCGCCGCGCCCGTTCGATGCGGAGTCGGACGGGATGATGGTGGGCGAGGGGCTGGGCATGCTGGTGCTCAAGCGCCTGGCCGACGCCGAGCGTGACGGCGACCGGGTCTACGCGGTGATCCGTGGCATCGGCTCGTCGAGCGACGGGCGCTACAAGAGCATCTACGCGCCGCGCTCGGAGGGCCAGGCCCGCGCGCTGCGCCGGGCCTACGCCAGCGCCGGGGTCCCGGCGGCGAGCATCGGCATGATCGAGGCCCACGGTACCGGCACGGTGGCGGGCGATCTCTGCGAGGTGCAGACGCTACGCGAGGTATTTGGCGAGGGCAACCCGCGCCAGGCGCATATCGCCCTGGGCAGCGTGAAGTCGCAGATCGGCCATACCAAGGCGGCGGCCGGGGCGGCCGGGCTGATCAAGGCGGCCCTGGCGCTGCACCACCGGGTGCTGCCGCCGACGATCAATGTGGGCGCGCCCAACCCGAAGTTTGGCCTGGAGGGATCGCCGCTGTATGTGAACACGCGCCCGCGCCCTTGGCTGCGCGCGCCGGGTGCCGCGCCGCGCCGTGCGGCGGTGAGCGCCTTCGGCTTCGGTGGCACCAACTTTCACGTGGTGCTTGAGGAGCACGCCGACGATCACCGTCGGCCCTACCGTATCCACCAAACCGCCCAGGAGCTGATCCTGGCCGCGCCCATTTCCGCCGCGCTGCGCGAGCGCTGCGCCGAGTTGGCCGAGATCCTGGCCGGGCCGCAGGCATCCCAGGTGTTTGCCGAGCTGGCTGAGGCAACGCAGACGATGGAACTGCCAGCGGATCTGGCCCGGCTCGGCTTTGTGGCCGACGGCCCGGCCGAGGCCCGCACGCAACTGCTGCGCGCCGTCGCCATGCTCGACGGCCAGCCCGCCGCCGAGCGCCTCCAGCACCCCAAGGGAATCTTCTACCAGCGCCAGGGGATCGATACTGCCGGGCGGGTGGTGGCGCTCTTCCCCGGCCAGGGCTCGCAGTATCTGGAGATGGGCCGCGAGCTGGCCCTGAACTTCCCGCCGCTGCGCGATCTGCTCGGGCGGGCCGATGCCCACGCCACGGACGTGCCGCTCTCTGAGGTGTTGTTTCCGCCCCCGGCCTTCACGCCCGCCGAGCAGGCCACCCAGGCCGAGCGCCTCCAGCGCACCGAGTATGCCCAGCCCGCCATTGGCGTCCTGAGCGCCGGGATGTTTGGCCTGCTGCGCGACGCTGGCTTCCGGCCCGCTATGGTGGCCGGTCATAGCTTCGGTGAACTGACCGCCCTCTGGGCCGCCGGTGCCGTCGGCGACGATGACTACCTGGCCCTGACCCACGCACGCGGGCGGGCGATGGCCCCCCCGACCGGCCCGGCGTTCGACGCTGGCGCGATGCTGGCCGTCTCTGCGGAGTTGGCATCCGTGCAGGCGATCATCACTCAGGTTTCGGGTGTCACCGTGGCGAACCTAAACGCACGCGACCAGGTGGTGCTGGCTGGGCCGACGGCGGCGATCAGTCAGGTTCGCCATTTGCTGAAGGCCGCCGGACATAGCGCCACCCCGCTGCCGGTCTCGGCGGCCTTTCACACCCCGCTGGTGGGTCACGCCCACGCGCCGTTCAGCCGCGCCGTCCACGCTTGCGCCTTCATCCCGCCGAGTGTGCCGGTGTATGCCAATGCCACCGCCCAGCCCTATCCCGCCGACCCGCGAACGATGCAGGCGCTGCTGGCCGACCAGATGCTCCAGCCGGTGCGCTTTCTCGACCAGATCGAGCAGATCTACGCCGCCGGCGGCGCGATCTTTGTCGAGGTCGGCCCGCGCAGCGTGCTGACCAATCTGGTCACGCGCATCCTGGGCGACCGACCGCATATCGCGGTGGCCCTGAACCCTAGCCGACAGCTCGATTGCGACCGCCAGTTGCGCGAGGCGGCGGTGCAACTGCGGGTTGTGGGCCTGCCGATGCGCGGGATTGATCCCTATCAGCGCGCGGCAACGGTGGCCCCCGCCCGCAAACGTCGCGGGCCGACGGTGCAACTGAATGGCAGCAATTATGTGAGTGAGAAGACGCGGGCCAGCTATGCGGATGCGATCACGCGCGCGCCCATGTCGAGCAAGCCGATGATCAGCGAGGAAGGCCAGATAATGATGATACTCCCCGAGAACGCGCCGCCGGCCCAGGAGCGGCGCAACGGCATCCTACTTGATCCGCCCGCCGCGCCGCCGGCCCACGCGCCCGCCCCGGCGTCGCCGGCCGATCTGATGGCGCAACTCCAGACGCACCAGCGCGAGATCTTGCAGATCCACCAGCAGTTCCTCAGCTATCAGCACGAGTATGTGGGGCTGCTGCTCCAGTTGCCGCAGTCGGCGGCGGCGCACCACGAGGGCGGGCTGGCGGCGCTGCATCAGATCCAGTCCGAGACCCTGCGCATCCATCAGCAGTTTCTGGCCCAGCAGGGCGACTACGCCGCCGGGCTGCTCCAGTTGATCCAGCAGCAGGTTTCGCTCGGGCTGTCCGTGCCTGCGCCGATGGTAGAGACGCCCCGCCGAGGCGTCTCTGCCGCACCCGCGCCGGTGATCGCCCCGCCGGTGCCAATCTTCGCCGCACCCGCGCCGGTGATCGCTCCGCCGGTGCCAATCTTCGCCGCACCCGCGCCGGTGATCGCTCCGCCGGTGCCAATCTTCGCCGCACCCGCGCCGGTGATCGCCCCGCCGGTGCCAATCTTCGCCGCACCCGCGCCGGTGATCGCCCCGCCGGTGCCGGTGGGAGAGCCGCCCCGGCGGGACGTTTTTCCGGTGCCTGCCGCCGACCCGGCCCAACTGGCCCGGCTGACCGAGGGGCTGCTGACGGTGGTGAGCGAGAAGACCGGCTACCCGCGTGAGACGCTGGAGCTGGGCATGGATATGGAGTCCGACCTGGGGATTGACTCGATCAAGCGCGTCGATATCCTCGGCACCATGCAGACCCGCTTCACCCTGCCGCGCCTGGCCCCCGAGGAACTGGCTGAACTGCGCACGCTGGCCCAGGTGGTCGCCCACCTCCAGGGGGTTGCCGCGCCCGCGCCAGTGGCCGCGCCGGTGGGAGAGACGCCCCGGCGGGGCGTCTCTCCGGTGCCTGCCGCCGACCCGGCCCAGCTGGCCCGGCTGACCGAGGGGCTGCTGACGGTGGTGAGCGAGAAGACCGGCTACCCGCGTGAGACGCTGGAGCTGGGTATGGATATGGAGTCTGATCTGGGGATTGACTCGATCAAGCGGGTGGATATTCTGGGGACGATGCAGACCCGCTTCACCCTGCCGCGCCTGGCCCCCGAGGAACTGGCCGAACTGCGCACGCTGGCCCAGGTGGTCGCCCACCTCCAGGGCGCGGCTGGGCCGGTGGCAGTGTCACCCGCGCCGGTGCCGCTGGGAGAGACGCCCCGGCGGGGCGTCTCTACGGACTGGGCCGTCCCCACCGCGCCCGCCGCGCTGGTGCGGCTGCCCGCGCCGGATCTGCGCGAATCTCCGGTGCCGGACGGCTGGAGCTGTGTGATCACCGATGATGGCACACCCGCCGCCGCCGCGCTGGCCGGGGCCATGGCGCAGCGCGGTTGGCAGCCGGTGGTGCTGCGCCTGCCGACTACGCTGGTGGGAGCCAGGCCCGCGCTGCCGCCGGGGGTGGGCCGGGTGGCCCTGCAAGACATGAGCGAAGGTCAGCTGGAGCAGGCGCTGCGCATGATCGCCGAGAGCTACGGCCCGGTCGGTGGTTTCATCCACCTGCACCCGCAGCCTACGGATCTGGCCCAGGCCGGTGGCTTGCTCAGCGATGCCGAGCAGCAGATCGTGCGCCTGGTCTTCCTGGCCGCCAAGCAGCTTGGGCCGAGCCTGACCACGGCGGGACGCTCCGGGCGCACGCTGTTTATGGCCGTCACGCGCATGGACGGCGAGCTGGGCACGAGTATGGCCCGCCCGGTCAGCCCGGTCGGCGGCGGGCTGTTTGGTCTGATCAAGAGCCTGCGCCAGGAGTGGGCCGGTGTCTTCTGTCGCGCGATCGACATCAGCCCGGAGATCGACGCCGTGCAGGCCGCCCAACTGATCGTCGCCGAGAGCGCCGACCCCGACCTGCGCTTGGCCGAGGTGGGCCACGGCCCGCGCGGGCGGGCGACCCTGACCGCCGATCTGCCCCTCGGTGTCGCGTGATGGTCGGCCCCGATGATGTCTTCCTGGTGAGCGGCGGGGCGCGCGGGATCACCGCCGCCTGCGTGATTGGCATGGCCCGCCGCTTCCGCTGCGGCTTCGTGCTGCTGGGGCGCACCCCGCTCGTCCCGCCGCCGGACTGGGTCGGGCCGGAGCTCGATGACGCGGCCCTCAAGCAGCGCATCGCGGCGGCGATCTCGGCGCGGGGCGAGCGCCCGCTGCCCGCCGTCATCCAGCGAATGTGGCGCGACATCCGGGCCTGCCAGGAGATCGCCGCAACCCTGCGCGCAGTGACGGAGGCGGGCGGGCGCGCCCGCTATATCTGTGCGGATGTGGCCGACGAGGCCGGGCTACGGGGCGCACTGGGCGATGTCGGCCCGATCAGCGGGGTTATCCACGGCGCGGGGGCGCTGGCCGACCGGCGGATCGAGCAGAAGACCGGCGCGGACTTCGACGCCGTGCTCGGCCCAAAGATCGGCGGGCTGCGCAGCCTGCTGGCCGTCGCCCCGCCCAGCGGGCTGCGCCACCTGGTGATCTTCTCGTCGGCGGCGGGGTTCTACGGCAACCTCGGCCAGAGCGACTACGCCATCGCCAACGAGATCCTGAACAAGGCCGCCTACGAGATCCAGCGCGAATATCCGGCCTGCCGGGTGCTCGCCCTCAACTGGGGGCCGTGGGACGGCGGGATGGTCACACCGGCGCTCAAGGCCATGTTCGCCCAGCGCCAGATCGCGGTCATCCCGGTTGAGGGCGGGGTCGAGGTGCTATTAACGGCCCTGGCAGCGGATTGCCCCGGCGTGCAGCTAGTGGTGGGCAGCCCGATGCGCGCCGCGCCCGCCGCGCTCGACGCCGAACTACGCAGCCAGCGCAGCTCACGTCAACTCCGCCTGGCGGCGAACCCCTTCCTGTGCGACCACAAGATCGGCGCGCACGCGGTCTTACCCGCGACCGCTGCCGCATCCTGGATGATCACGGCATGCCAGCAACTCCACCCCGGCTACCGTCTGCGCCGCTGCGACAGCTTCCAGGTGCTGAAGGGCGTGGTCTTTGATGAACACCTCGCCGAGCGCTACCAGTTGGAGTTGAAGGAGACGGCGAAGGATGCGCCGCAGGGGATCGTGCGGCTCGACGCCTTGATCTCCAGCAGCACCGCCGACGGCCGCCTGCGCTACCACTACCGGGCCACGGTCGAACTGGGCCGCGAGGTGTCTGCGCCGCCGACGCTGGCCAGGCTCGACCTAGATGAACACGACGCCAGCGAGGGCGCGACACTCTACGCCAACGGCACGCTCTTTCACGGGCCGAGCCTGCGCAGCATCGAGCGGGTCATCCACCTCGACAGCACCGGCCTGACCTTGCGCTGCACCCTGCCGAGGCTCGACGCCGAGGCCCAGGGCCAGTTCCCGGCGGGCGACTTCAACCCCTTTGTGGCCGACGCCCTGTTCCAGGCATGCCTCGTCTGGGTGCGGCACAGCTACGCCGCCGCAAGCCTGCCGCTGGGCTGGGCCTCCGTCGAGCAGTATCTGCCCCTGGCCTTCGACACGCCGATCTACCTGACCCTGGCGGTACACGAGGCCAGCGCGCAGCGGCTGGTCGCCGACATCGCCGCCCACGACGGGGCCGGTCGGGTGGCTCTCCAGTTGCGCGGGGGCGAGGTGGCGGTCAGCCGCCAGCTCAACCGGCTGTTTGCGCAGAAGTAGGGGCGCGGCAGTCGCCACGGGATCATAGTACACTTTTTCCTAGCGTTTTATCGCAAGGTACTCAGTTCGCAGGGGCAATCCCTACGGGGTGGACTACCACACCCCCGATCCCATTGCCATAGGCGTTTGGGATTGCATGTTCACCATCGTGCGTTCGTCTGAG
>CAISPW010000429.1 GCA_903887465.1 uncultured Oscillochloris sp.
CCGCGATCCAAACCGCCCCCGCGATCCAAACCGCCCCCGCGATCCAAATCGCCCCCGCGATCCAAATCGCCCCCGCGATCCAAACCGCCCCCGCGATCCAAACCGCCCCCGCGATCCAAATCGCCCCCGCGATCCAAACCGCCCCCGCGATCCAAACCGCCCTCCAAGCCCACCCACACAGTGTTGCGCCGCACCGTAGTCACGCCGCGCACCTGGACGCCCGCCACCTCGGTGACATCCTCCTCGTTCACCAGCACCAGCGTCGGCGCGGTGCCGCTGAATCGGTTGCGGTAAGCCCCGATCGCATCCTCAATCTTCATCGCCACCGTTAGCTTCGGGTTATCGTCGTACCACATCAGAAACAGCGTACTCATCGTCGCAGCGTCCTTCAACCTTCAGGAGATCGATATGTCGGGTTCCAGCTCACAGATCTTAAAAAAGGGAGTTTGTGTGGGGCAGTTACTAGTATAGCCGAACTAATGTTCGGCGTCAACCCTTACAGACGGCCAACATATGCTATGCTGATGGCGAGCCATCTGGCCCAGGCACGGCAGGGGGTGAGGCATGGAGCACATAGAAATGCAACCCGGTGATGGCCGCACGCAGCTACACCAGCAGTACCACAACCAGCTAAGCCAGTATAAAAGCGCGAACGCCGCGCTCGCCGATGTCGCGTGGACACTCTCTGAGTTAGAGCAGCAGATCCGCACGCTGGATGCGGAGCTAGAGCGCGAGGCGAGTCCTCAGTTGGCCCGCCGGATCAACGACCTGCGGCGCTGGCGCGGCGTCCTTGAAGAGACGGTTCTCCGCCATATGTACCGCGCCGAGGAGATTCTGGCCGAAGTGACGCGGCTGCGCGCCGCGCTCGCCCAGGATGCGTGAAATTGCGGGGTGTCCGCACGGGGGTTTGGGGGCCGCAGGCCCCCGAAAAAAATCCTTTTCTTTCGGAGGGGCTTCGCCCCTCCGCGCCTCCCCGCCGGGAAGACGACAACGGTAGTAATAGTCGGACACCAGCCGCCATGTTCAGCGGGTGTTGTGGGCGAAGCGCATGGACATCTAAAAAAATACCCGCCATCTGTACGCTCATCCTCGCGTAGGGCCATCGTCCTACGCGAGGATGACATCCCCGCTGCGCCCGCCGCGCTTCTCAGCCAGGCGGATCTCGCCGATACGCATGCCACGATCCACCGCCTTGCACATATCATAGATCGTCAGGGCGGTCACGCTCACCGCCATCAGCGCCTCCATTTCCACCCCGGTCTGCCCGCACGTGCGGGCCGTCGCCTCGATCTCCAGGCCATCCCCAGCCGCAGACGGCGCGATCTGCACGCTCACATGGGTCAGCAGCAGGGTATGGCAGAGCGGGATCAGCTCAGGCGTGCGCTTGGCCGCCATAATCCCGGCCACCCGCGCCACCGCCAGTACGTCGCCCTTCGGCGTTGCCCCCGCGACGATCAACTGAAGCGTCTCGGGCCGCATCGTCACCCGCCCCCGCGCGATTGCCTCGCGCTGCGTCTCCACCTTCGCTCCCACATCCACCATCTGCGCCCGCCCCTGGTCATCCAGGTGGGTCAGTCTCTCACTTGCGGTGTCGTCCATCGGTTCCTCCTTAGATGTCCATGCGGCTCCGCCGCACAACACCAGATGAACATGGCCGCTGATGCCCGGCTCTCGGCTATCGGCTATCGGCTAGCGGCTATTTTCACGTTAGATTGATCTCGAACGATTGTACCAGATCTTGCGAGTGTAAAGAGTACTACCTAGCCCAAAACATCGCCATGTGCGTAAGATCGCCCCTAATGGCTTGAAATTGCGTGTTGAGTGGTATATAATAGGCCGAATGGTGGGGAAAAGTGGGGCCAAGTGGGGAATACGAACGTATTTTCTACGCCGAATGACTTAACACTACGGAGCGCACGTGTTCCTTGGCGAGTTCGAACACAGCATGGATGATAAGGGCCGCGTGGCTATCCCCGCGCGCTTCCGCGAGGAACTGAGCGAGGGCATGGTCTTCACGCGCGGTTTCGACCTGTGCTTGCAGGCATTCCCCCGTCAGGTCTGGCAGCAGCTCGCCCAAAAGGTGAGCAACCTCTCGCTTAGTAGCCCCGAGGCCCGCAGCCTACGGCACATCCTCTTCTCCAATGCTGCGGAGGTCGAGGTTGACCGCCAGGGGCGCATCCTTGTTCCACAGAATCTGCGCGAGTACGCCAGCCTCACCGAGCAGGTGGTGATCGTCGGCATGGACACCTACTTCGAGCTCTGGTCAGCGGATCGCTGGCGCGCCGTCTTGGAGCAGCTTGACATCAGCGGGGTGGGGGTCGCCGAGCAACTGGCGGCCCTGGGAATTTGAGCTTGGTGATTGGTGATTGCAGATTGGGAGTACATTGGTGAAGGAAGATTATCTGCAATCCGCAACCGTAAACCTGCAATTTAAGCATACCTCTGTTCTGCCCAATGAAGTGCAGGCGGCCATGCAGCCGCAGCCCGGCGGGGTGTATCTGGATGGAACGCTCGGCGGCGCAGGCCACGCCCTGGCCTTGCTGCGCGCCGCGCAGCCCGGCGGGTTCCTGATCGGCATCGACGCCGACCCGGCGGCCCTCGCGGCGGCGCAGGCCCGCCTTGCGGCGGCAGCGCTGCCGCCTGAGTGCTACACGCTGCACCACGGGCGTTTTGCCGAGATGTCCGCTGTGGCCCGCCGCGCGGGTGTCACGGCTATCGATGGAATTTTGCTCGATCTGGGGGTCTCGTCACATCAGCTCGACCGCGCCGAGCGCGGCTTCGCCTTCAGTAACGATGGCCCGCTAGATATGCGGCTTGACCCGACCTGCGGGCTGACGGCGGCCGACCTCGTAAACGGACTCGATGAGGTCGCCCTCGCGGATATCATCTTCCGCTACGGCGAGGAGCGTGGCTCGCGGCGGATCGCCCGCATGATCGTCGAGCGGCGGCGGCAGGCACCGTTCACCCGCACGGCCGAACTGGCCGCCCTGGTGGCCAGGGCAATTGGGCGCGGCAAACATGACCGCATTCACCCGGCCACGCGCACCTTCCAGGCGCTGCGCATCGCGGTCAACGCTGAACTTGAGCAACTGGAGGCCACGCTCCCTCAGGCGCTCGACCTACTGCGCAGCGGCGGACGCCTAGCCGTGATTAGCTTTCATTCGCTGGAGGATCGCATCGTGAAGCTCTTCTTCCGGGCCGAGTCGGGCTACGGCGGCAGCGCAAACGAACGGCCCGCCCGCCTGCGGATCATCACCAAGAAGCCAACCGAGGCCAGTGCGGCTGAACTGGCCGCCAACCCCAGATCCCGCAGCGCCAAGCTACGGGTCGCCGAGAAACTGTAGGAGCAGGCCGTCATGGCCGACCACACACGGAGCAAAACATGGCCGTCAACGCACAGCGCATCTCGTCGATTAGCCAGGCCCGCGCACGTCGAATCAGAATTCCGCACTACCTGCGGCTCGATGGCAGTCGCTACCTGCTCGGGCTAGTCTTCATCCTGGCGCTCATGAGCCTGATCGTCCTCGCGCAGACCGGCGTGGTGGCCACCAAGGGCTACGCGATCTCGCACCTTGAGGAAGAGAAGACGCTGCTGATCCGCGAGCGCTCGCAGCTCCAGGTGCGCCAGGCCCACGCCCAGTCGCTTGAGTTGATCCGTCGCCGCGCCGAGCAGATCGGCCTGCGCCCGATCACGCCCAGCCAGGTGCGCTACCTGAAGATCCCCAACGTGGCAATCGGCAACCGGCAACCGGCAACCGAAGCCGCCCCCAAAGCTCCCTAGCGGTGCGATCCATATAGTACACTTTTTCCTAGCGTTTTATCGCAAGGTACTCAGTTCGCAGGGGCAATCCCTACGGGGTGGACTACCACACCCCCGATCCCATTGCCATAGGCGTTTGGGATTGCATGTTCACCATCGTGCGTTCGTCTGAG
>CAISPW010000430.1 GCA_903887465.1 uncultured Oscillochloris sp.
CTCAGACGAACGCACGATGGTGAACATGCAATCCCAAACGCCTATGGCAATGGGATCGGGGGTGTGGTAGTCCACCCCGTAGGGATTGCCCCTGCGAACTGAGTACCTTGCGATAAAACGCTAGGAAAAAGTGTACTATATATTCCTGGGTACCGCCAAATAGGTTATGCGGGTTGTAGAGGCCATAGAGCGCAAAGATGCCAACCCAGCAGCAGACGAGTACCCCGGTGAGGATGGCATAGAACTCAGGGTGAACATACCCTTCGCGGAAGATCTCCCAACCAAGCCAGAAGCGTAGGGTGTACGCAAGGGCAAAGCTGGCCGCCACGCTTACGGCATCGCCTAGGGCGATACTGGTAAGTACCGCCGTCCATGAGTTGCGCGCGCGTGTCTCTGCGTGGGCTGGTGATGTGGCGACGGTATCAATAATGTGGCTGCGCATAGGGGTACCTGCTTATTCTGAAAATGCAGTAGCGCAGATACGCCACTGCGTGACGTATCTCCCAATTGCCGCCGGTCAGCCCTCACCCCCAGCCCCTCCCCCACGCGGGGGGCATATCTTTACCCACATCTTTTGCTCTGTGATGCGGGTGCGAGGTGGTGAGGGGTTTCAGAGTCAAAAACTCTCAAAATCTACCTGTTTTAGTGTTCATTGTGGCGATTTCGTCGCTACAATGAACACCAATTGGCACATTTTCCACCGGCGGAGACGCCCCAGTCGCTCTTCTCAGGTTTGACCCATTGCTCCGTTTATCGCATTGTAATGCGGTAAAAAAAGATGTGGGTAAAGATATGACGCGGGGGGAGGGGAGCCGGACAGCTTTCTGGTGCAGAATCTCCCCTCTCCCCTGGTGGGAGAGGGGCTGGGGGTGAGGGGGCAAGACCGATACACGATAGGTTGAAGCGTAGTGACCTTAGGCCGCAACAAGCGCCGCCGGGCTACGCGAGACACCGACCAGGCGCGAGATCTCGTCGGCCACTTGACAGGCGAAGGCACAGACAGATTCACCATTAGTCAACTGCGGGTAGATCTGGCCGGTGTTGGCGAGATAGAGTCCAGCGACCTCGCTGGTGAGTTCTGGGATCATGTCGGTAGCCCCAACTGGGTGCAGCGGCTCGACATAGCGCTCGCGACTGATTCGCACAGCGGCGATCTCATCGTCGCGCAGATCGGGGAACATCTGGCGTAGGTAGCGTAGGAAGGCGGCGCACAGCGCGTCGTCGGACATGTTGGCGTAGGGGCTGCCGGGGGCTACATATTTTGGTAGATAGACCAGATGGTAGCCGCCCACATGGGCCGGGTCGATCAGATTTGTCGTTTCGATGACGCCGGTGAAGGGGATGCGCTCATCAGTGATGTTTAGGGTGTAGTAGGGTGTGAGCGAGCGGCGCAGCACCAGCAGCATACAGACAATGCCCAGAAACCCCTCCAGTTGGCTCCAGCGCGCAGAGACGGTGCGGGCTTCGGGCGGGAGCAGTCGGCGCGAGATCGGCGTCTGGGTCGTCAGGATCACGTGGTTGCTCTCGATCTGCTGACCATCTACGACGAGCCCAACCACCTGATCGCCAGTGATCAGAAGCTGATCCACGGTTGCGCCGGTTGTGATCACACCGTCGCGGGCGCGTATTGTGGCGGCGAGCGCATCGATCAGTTCCTGGTAGCCACCAGGCAGATAGCACATCCGCTCTTGGCTACCACCCTTGGTGCGGGTGTCGGTGGTGCGTACCAGGCGCGACCAAATATAGGTAGCGGGCACCTGACTGACATCGCCGTCGAACTTGGCACGCAGCAGGGGAGCCCAGATATGCTGCAGTGTGCGCGGGCCGCTTAGCCCAGCGAGCCATTTCTCGACCGGGATCTGCTCAAGGGCGCGCCAGTCTTTGATCTGGCGGCAAGCCAGGATGGTATAGGCCAGACGCAGACGGTCGATCATGCCAAGTGGCGGGAAGCGCAAGAACTCTAGGGGTGTCGACATCGGGTAGGATCGCCCGTTGTGGTAGAAGCCCATCTTTGTGGCTATCGTGTGCAACCTGGATCGCAGGCCAACTTCGTCGAGCAAGCCCATGATGGTGCGGTCGCTGCTGAGGATCGTGTGGTAGTAGCGGTCGTAGCTTACATCGCCTAGCTCGGGCAGCCGGGTGCGACCCATCAGGCCACCGAGGCTATCTGCACGCTCCCAGACTCGCACGTACTCGCCGCGCTTGAGCAACTCGTGGGCTAGGGTGAGGCCAAGGATTCCACCGCCAACAATGTCGATCATCTGGGGGTTCCTTTCGTGCCTGAAATTCTCCCCTTCAGCCAAGGCGCAGTCCATTGACAGCGTCAACGATCTGGCTCAGGTCTGCGTCGCTCAGGCCGGGGTACACCGGTAGGGCCAGCACCTCGGTGCTCATCTGATCAGCAACGGGCAGGTGGTCGGTGTAGCCGATCTCGCGGTAGTATGGCTGATGCGGGATGGGCAGCGGGTAGAAGATGGCCGTGCCGACACCTGCAACAGCGAGTTGGCGGGCGGCCTCAGCACGGTCGGCGTGGATGCGTAGGGTGTACTGATGGAACACGTGGCGCAGCCCGGGCTGTACCTGCGGCTTCGTCACCTCCGGATGGCTGATATGGCGATCAAAGAAGGCGGCATGATACAGACGCCGCTCAGTAAAGGCGGCCAGTTTGCCCAATTGAACTAGGCCAATCGCAGCCTGGAGATCGGTCATACGGAAGTTATAGCCCAGCAGTTCGTGATAGTAGCGCATGCGGCTACCGTGGCTGCGCAGCAGGCGCAGATGATCGGCTACCACAGGGTCAGCCGTGGTGATCATGCCGCCCTCGCCGCTGGTGATATTCTTGGTGGCGTAGAGTGAGAAGCAGCCGGTGCCCACGCTGCCCGCCGGGCGACCGTGGAAGCGGGCACCGATGGCTTGGGCGGCGTCCTCAATAACCACTAACCCGTGGTGATCGGCGATCTCCATGATCTCGTCCATCGCCGCAATCTGGCCGTACAGATGTACTGGAATGATTGCCTTCGTGCGCGGTGTGATCGCCGCTGCAATCAGATCTGGGTCAATGTTAAAGCTGGCGGGGTCAATATCGACAAAGACCGGCCTAGCCCCGGCCATGAGTATGCTGTTAGCGGTAGCGATGAAGGTGAATGGTGTCGTGATTACCTCATCGCCAGGGCCAATGCCGTGGGCGAGCAAGGCCAGATGCAGGGCAGTGGTGCCCGAACTGACGGCTACGGCGTAAGGCACTCCGCAGAGGGCGGCGAAGGCCGCCTCGAAGCGCTCGACCTGTGGCCCCTGGGCGATCATGCCCGAGCGCAGCACAGCCAGCACGGCCGCTTCTTCTTCCAGTCCAATTAGCGGGCGGGAGATCGGGATCATCAGTCGTGTCCTCCCACCATCCGCTCCAGCAATACAAGCTGTGGCGCAGATGCCTCAACGGTTAGCTCGCTGAGGGACTCCTCGATCTGCTGGCCGAGGTTCACCGCGAGGGCGTGACAGATCATGCTGTGGGCGTCCTCGACCTGTGGCATACAGTAGTTCTCAACCCGCATCGGCACCTGGGCGATCTGGTAGAGCCGACCACCGTCGAAGCCCGTGATACCTACGGTGATCGCCCCAACTTGGTTAGCCCAGTCTACCGCCTCAAGGATATTGGGTGAGTTACCACTGCCCGAGATGGCGACGATCATGTCGCCGGGGCGGTAGTGGCTGATCATCTGCTCGACGAAGACGCTGGCGTAGCTCTGGTCGTTCGACCATGCGGTCATAATCGGGATGTTATCGGTAAGGGCCAGTGCGCGCACGCGACGTGCGCGCGGGTGGATCGTCCACTTCGCAAGATCGCAGGCGAAATGCGAGGCAGTGGCCGCGCTGCCGCCATTCCCGCAGACGAAGATGGTCCCGTCGCGCCGGTAGATCTCCCAGAGTGTCTTGGCGATGGCGTCGAGAGGTTGCTGCGGGAGGATTTGTAATGTAGAGACAACCTGGTTCATGTAGCGATTTAGATGTTCCATCGGGTGTTCTCTTCTGAGGCGCACGAAGGTGCGCGCCACATGTTGGGGGCGTTGGACAAGGATTTAGGTACTAGGTTTCAGGTGCAGGGCATCAGTATGTCTTGCCCGAGTCTAAACTTTGCCTTCGTATCAAGATCGGGCGACGAGCAGCATACCGATGCAGATGATGATCACGCCAGCGGCGCGCATCGGACTGATCTGCTCGCGCAGGACGAGCCACGCGATCAGCAGGATCAGCACTTGGTTTAGGCTGACGAACGGGTAGGCCACGCTCAGTTCGATCCGCGAAAGGGTGATCAGCCAGAAGAACGTGCCAACACCATAGATCAGCAGGCCGCCGATCACATAGGGCGCAGTAGCAATCTGCCAGATGATCTGGAAGATGCTGCCTGTGCTCAGACTCAGCGGACCCATCTGGCCCATGCCGTACTTGAGCATAAATTGCCCACCTATGCCAAGGGCGGTGGCAAGAAGGATAAGGACGATTGTACTCATATTCATGCGGATCTTCCCTCTGGGCGCTATGGCCACTGTAGAAGGCAAGGCGGCGATCTCTTCGACTTTTTGCATAGAGTTCCCTCGTGTGAGAATAGCCAACAACAGACATTCCCGAGTCTCACGCAAAGCCGCAAAGAAAGACCCGCTTAACTACACAAACCTGGCGAGCGGGCGATGATCGGCCAGGAGATCGGCAATCAATGTGCAGATTCGCTCGCTCGCGCCGCTGGCTAGGCGCAGTGGGCGTGAGCGGGCGATGTTCAGTCCCTCATTACTTAAGGCGACTCTGGCGGCCATACGGATGCTGGCGGGGCGATTGCCAGCCAGAGTGTGAATCCCAGCGTCTACCAATTTTTGCCAC
>CAISPW010000431.1 GCA_903887465.1 uncultured Oscillochloris sp.
CGATGATCAGCACAGCCACGCCGGATTTGCCCCTGATCGATCTACAGACCATCGCGGCCCTACGCGAGAGTATCGGCAGCGACGAAGAGGTGGCGAGCCTGGCGGCGATCTTCCGCGAGCAGGCCGAGCGCGACATCGCCGCAATGCGCAGGGCTTGGCCGGGCGACCTGGATACGCTGGGCAAGCTGACCCACCGGCTCAAGGGGGGCGGCCTATCGCTGGGGTTACACCGCCTGGCCGAGCGCTGCCAACAGCTTGAGCAGCGCACCCGCGCGGGCCTAGCCGACGACGAGACGGCGCGACTGCTGCGCGCCGTCGGGGATGAGTATCGCCAGGCCAGCGATGCCATGCGGCGGCTCGTGACGGGGTGACGGGGTGGCATGCCTTAAAGGCGAGAACATGTCACCCTGAGCAGCGTATCCGCCGCCCGCAGCAGATGACCGAGCTGGATGCGATCCATACACTCGACGGGCGCGGTTTGGCGTGGGCAGAAATCGAAGCTACTGCACGGGCTGCATGACAGTCCGGCGCGCAGCACGATGTGGCGTGCCGGGTCGCCCCACGGCCCGAAGCGGTCGGGGTCGCTCGGCCCAAAGAGATGGATGCTCGGAGTGCCCTGGCTGACGGCGATGTGCAGCGGCCCGGTGTCCCCGCCCGCTGCCAGCGCGGCGCGACCGAGCAGGGCGGCCAACTCGCCCACGCCGGTGGCCCCGGCCACGCTCAGGGCGGGGCGGCCCATCTGCGCGGCCACCGAGGCAGCCAGGGCCGCCTCAGTCGGCCCGCCGGTGAACACAACCCGCAGGCCGCGCTCGGCCAGGGCGTCACCCAGGGCGGCCCAGCGCTCGGGCGGCCACGCCTTGGTCGGCCCGCTCGCGCCGGGGTGGATGATCACGAAGCGCTCGCCGAGGGATAGGTTTGTCTTGACCCACGCCTCGGCCCAGTCCTGCGCCGCTGGGCTAGGCGCAAAGCGGAGGGGGGATTTGATCATAAGCAGATCCACCGCAAAGCGGTGGATCTGCTTATGATCAAGAAATCTCTCGACGACCGCAAGGCTCTGGCCGCTCACGTGATCGGCGGGATCATAGGGCAGGGCGTCGGTGAGGAAGGGCGCGCAGAGCGGGTGGGCGTGGCCAACGCGGCGGGGGATGCCGGCCAGGGCGGCCAGGGCCGCGCCCCACCAGTGGTCGTCGCGCAGGAGCAGGGCGGCGTCGTACTGATGGTGGCGCAGCAAGACGGCATAGCGCAACAACACCCAGTAAGGGCGCAGCAGGTGCGGGCGCGGGCCGCTGGCGCGGCTGAAGCCGGGGAAGGGCATGTCGAGCAGGTCGTCCAGATCAGGGTTCCCGGCCCAGATCACCCGCGACCAAGGGCCGACCACGCCGGTGATCCGGGCCTCTGGCAGACCGGCGCGCAGCCTGCGCAGGGCCGGCGTGGCCAGCAGCAGGTCGCCCAGGGCATCGGGCTTGATCACCAGCACCCTTTTGACAGGTGATCTTCGGCGCATGCCAAGCCTCGCAAGGATCGCGAGGATCTGGAGGAAAAGAAGCCTCATAGAACGTAAAAGGTAAAAGGTAAAACTTTTACCTTTTACCTTTTAGACAAGGTTCGTAGATACTTTACAGTTTGCGATGTTCGTAGTGCGGGCTTCCAGCCCGCCAGATGCGCGTCGGCAGGCTGGAAGCCCGCACTACGAACGGTAAACCTGAAACCTGGCACCTGAAACCTTGTCTTACCTTAAAACAGCATCGCCCCCGACTCGCGGGCCAGTTGGCGCAGGCGCTCGCTGGCGGGCTTGTTGCTGCGCTTCTCCTCCTGCTCGGCCAGGATGTTGAGCTGCTTGACGAAATCGGGCGTGATCTTGGCCACGTTCTTGCGCAGCAGCTTGGTGGCCTCCTGGGGCGTCTCGACCAGCATCAGTTCGTTGATGAGGCGCTCCTCGGGCGAGAGGCGATCCTGGATGATGTTGACGGCTGCCTCGCCGAGGGCGTCGAGCTGGATGGCGATATCTTCCTGTCCGGCGCGCTGGGCGGCTCCGATGTTGGCGGAGAGCACCATGAGGAATGCCTCGCCGACCTCGGCGGCGTGGGCATGCAGGGCGGCCAGCGGGTCATTGGCCGTGAGTATCTCGTGCAGCAGGTTGCTGCCAGCCTCAAACATCTCCTGGGCTTGACGGTCAAGCTCCTCAACAATGTCGAGGATGCGGGCGCGGCGGGTGGACAGAGCCTCGGCTTCGGTGACCTGGCCTACGGCGTCATGCTGCTCGATCCGGCCCGTCCATGCCTGGAAGAAGCCATAGTCAATGAAGGCCCGCAGCTCGGCCACCGTCTCCTCAAGCTCCGCGTCAGGCGCGGCGGCCAGACGGTCGAGGGCGGCGGCGAGCTCGGCATCCTCCTCGTCGCTGGAGTCCGCGCCGTCGAACTCTTCGGCCAGTTGGTCGCGCACCTGCTCCAAGATTGCCCGCGAATCGGCCTGGTTCGGCGGGGTCGAGCCGATGAACGCATCGAGGGTGGCGAAGAACTCGGGGGTCAGATCGGCGCGGTTGGCGGCGAGGACATCCTCAAATCCCACCCCATCGGCGACGGCACCGGCCAACTGGCTGATCAACTCAACCCGGCGGCGCTGGGCATCGAGCATCTCGCGCGAGACCCCGTCGGCCTCCAGGACTACGTCCAGCAGCGAGGGCAGGGTCATGAAGCGGCGCGGGTTCAACATGTAGGCGCGCGGCGCGTTCGGCGGCAGCGACTTCATGATAAAGCTGGCGGCCTCACCGACAAATCGCTCCTGCTCGCTGGGCGGGGCGTTCAGCTCCTGCGGGAAGTAGACCAGACAGAGCTGCTTGGCACCGTCGTGATAGATCAGCGGCGTGCCGAGCATGCTGGCGGTCTGGCAATTTGGGCAGACGGCGACGTTCAACTGGCCGCTGAGCAGCGCCTGCTTCAGCTCGGGCTGCTGGGATACATCGACCAGTGTATAGACGCCGGCGCGGAAGGGCGTGCCGCATGCGGGGCAGGTCAGCTGCACCGGCTGGGGGGCAACAGGGGGCATGTCGGTCTCCAGTGATGACGAAAAAATTTCAGGAGGGAGGGCCAGGGAGGTCTTTGCCCTCTCTAAAGCCTGCCTCGCACAAATCAGGCTGCCTGCGGCAGCACCGGGAGATTATAGTACACTTTTTCCTAGCGTTTTATCGCAAGGTACTCAGTTCGCAGGGGCAATCCCTACGGGGTGGACTACCACACCCCCGATCCCATTGCCATAGGCGTTTGGGATTGCATGTTCACCATCGTGCGTTCGTCTGAG
>CAISPW010000432.1 GCA_903887465.1 uncultured Oscillochloris sp.
GTGCGTACAGCATAGCATGGATATGCGATGGTTACGACAGAGAGAACGAGAAGACCTTGTGATACGAAGGCATGTTCCGTGCATGTCACAGGAGTACAGAGGAGTGCCTGTTCACATGCGCTAAAATGGCGATCTCCGCATCGCTCCAGATGCCGATTGCTGTGCTATACTCATCCTCAGCATACACAAAACCCACTCGCTGCCGCCACGCTATGAGTGGGTTCTGGTACACGATATTTATTTCTGCTGTGCCACGCCATCGTAGCACCCCTGTGCATCCTACGCAAGGTGCGACTGGTTCGGCCCGCGCCGCGTTTGCGCTACGGTGTTTGCCACATCGTACCCAGGAGCGCCCTTGTGACCGCTTCCGATCTGCCGTTGCACGCCCCAGAGGTGGGTCAGCTTGTCCATGTGCGGGCGCGTACCTGGCTGGTTGATCAGGTCGTTCCGCCGACGGTTCCCGGCCAGACTTGCCGCGTGCGCCTCGCGTGTGCCGATGACGATGCCCAGGGCCAGACGTTGGATGTTCTGTGGAACTGTGAGCTGGATCGGCAGATTCTGCACACGGAGGGCTGGGATAACCTGGCGACACGGGGGTTCGATCCGCCATCTCGCTTTGCGGCTTTTCTGCGTACCCTGCGCTGGAATTGTGTCACCGCGACCGATCCCACCCTCTTCCAGTCTCCCTTTCGGGCCGGAATTAAGATTGACGCCTATCAGATGGAGCCGCTGCGCAAGGCGCTGCTCTTGCCTCGAGTCAATCTGTTTATTGCTGATGATACCGGCCTGGGGAAGACGATTGAGGCGGGGCTGATTATGCGCGAGTTGCTGCTGCGCAAGAAGGTGCGGACGATTGTGGTGGCCGCGCCGCCCTCGGTGCTGGAGCAGTGGCAGTCTGAGCTTGAGGATCGCTTCGGGTTGCTGTTTGTGGTGCTGGATCGCGCCTACCTGACGCGCATGCGCCGTGAGCGCGGCTTCGGCGTTAATCCCTGGCGCACGCATAGCCGCTTCCTGGTCTCTCATCACCTGCTGGGCGATCCGACCTACGCCGATCCGCTGCGGGCGTGGCTGGGTTCGTTCTCGCCTGGGAGCCTGCTGGTGCTGGATGAGGCGCACCATGCAGCCCCATCCTCTGGTGGTCGCTATGGCATCGAGTCGGGCTTTACGAAGGCTATCCGCGACGTGGCCGGTCGCTTTGAGCATCGCCTGTTTCTCTCTGCGACCCCGCACAACGGCCACTCCAACAGTTTCTCGACGTTGCTGGAGTTGCTTGACCCGATCCGCTTTACCCGTGGCGTGAAGGTGCGCGGGAAGAAAGCCCTCGACGCGGTGATGGTGCGGCGGCTGAAGGAGGATATTCGGGCGGTGCAGGGTGGTTTTCCGTTGCGTCAGGTGGTGCGGATTACATTGGACAATCTGCCCGCCGATACGCCGGAGTTGGTGCTGTCGCAGCTTCTCGATCAATACTGCACCCTGCGTGATCAGCGCTTCGCCGATGCGCCACGCCGCACCCAGGCCGCCGCCGGTCTGCTGACGGTGGGGCTTCAGCAGCGCCTGCTCTCGTCTATCGAGGCATTTGCCCGCAGTCTGAAGGTGCATCGGGCGACGGTCGCCCGTTATTGGGCGAAGCAGGATGCGGCGACCGCTGCGGCGGATGATGCCGCGATCACGTTTACCCACGCGCCCGATGCCGATGATGAGCGCGGTCTCTGGACGGACGCCGAGGCGGAGGCGGCGGAGATCGCGGAGGTGGAGGCCGTCACCGCTGCCAGTGAAGCGGGCGCACCGCAGTCGGCCCACGCCGATGATCTGCGCCGCCAGGAGCAGGCGCTGCTTGATCAGATGCAGCGGATCGCGGAGCAGCACCGCGACCAGCCAGATGTCAAGCTGGTGTATCTGATCACGTGGATTCGCACGCACCTCTGCCCCGACCTGCCGCCTTTCGGCCA
>CAISPW010000433.1 GCA_903887465.1 uncultured Oscillochloris sp.
GGCGGAAAGAACGGCGGGGCTGGTGCGACTCGAACGCACGACCAACGACTTAGAAGGTCGCTGCTCTATTCCAACTGAGCTACAGCCCCTCGCGCCTCTCACTATACCTAAGGCGGGCCAGTTTGGCAACTGGGAATGCGCGGCCCCCGCCGACGCCAGGGCGGTTGCAACGTCGCTGGGGTTGCGCCCCAGCCCGCGCTTTTTGGGGATGTTTGGCGGCTTCGCCGCCAAACATCCCCAAAAAAAGATCTTTCGGGGGTGGCGAAGCCATCCCCAAACCCCCGCTAGAGGCGACTTTGCTCATGTCCTGCGCGCTGGCGCTTCCGCCCGTGACAAGCGGCGGGAGTCATGGTATCATAGCGACCGGCGTGCACTGGTTGCACGCCAATCATTTAGCCTTGATCCTTAGCACTCTCGTACTGTGAGTGCTAAAGCGACCAATGAGCGCAGCGGGTTGACCTGGGGCCGCAGTTCTGGCGTGCGACGCCGGGGCGGCGGGCCAACCGTCGCGAAGCTCGTCAGGACGTGCTGCCATGGCGGCGACCCTCACCGAGCGGCGACTGTTCATCCTCAAAATTGTGATCCAGGAGTTCGTCGAGACGGCTACGCCGGTCGCCTCGGAGATGCTGGTGCGCAAGTATGGCCTGGGATTCTCCTCGGCCACCGTGCGCAACGAGCTGGCTACCCTTGAGGACCTTGGCTACCTGACGCACCTGCATACTTCGGCCGGGCGCGTGCCGACTGACGCAGGCTACCGCTTCTTTGTCGAGAACCTGATGGAGCGCACCTCGCTCTCGCTGGCCGAGCAGCGCATGATCCGCCACCAGTTTTATCAGGTGCGCGGCGAGCTTGATCAGTGGATCCAGCTCGCCGGGGCGGTACTCGCCCGCACGGCCCAGAACGCCTCCCTGGTTACGCCGCCCCGCGCTGAACACCTGCGCTTTAAGAACCTGGAGCTGATCGGTATCCACGAGACGATGGTACTCGCGGTGCTGGTCTTCCACGGCGGAATCGTCAAGCAGCAGACGTTCTCGCCCGATACGGCCCGCAGCGCCGAGGATCTGCGCCGCAGCGCCGGTCGGATCAGCGACCATCTCGCCGACCTGACGATCAGCCAGGTTGAGGATGTGATCGCCCACGATGCCCAGCAACTCGCCCCGCTCTTCGGCGACTTTGAGCGCGGTGTGATCGATATGGTGATCCACGCCATGCAGACGTTTGAGGAGCAGGCCCGCGAGCAGATCCACTCCGATGGCTTGCTAGAGATGCTCAGCCAGCCGGAGTTTATCCCCTCGCTGACCCGCGACGACGCCGAGCGCGCCGTCGAGCGCCTGCGCCGCGCCTTGGAGATCCTCAAGAGCGGGCGCGGGTTCGGCCAGCTTATCCCGCAGGCTTTGGCCAGCGAGGGCGTCCAGGTGATCATCGGCGGCGAGCATAGCGAGGACGAGATGCGTGAGTATAGCGTCGTCCTGGCCCGCTACGGGGTCGGCGGTACCGTCACCGGCGTCCTCGGCGTGATCGGCCCCACCCGCATGGCTTACCCACGTTCGATCTCGACGGTGCGCTATATCTCGTCGCTGATGAGCAACCTGCTCGGCGATCTCTACGCCGGCGAAACCCGACCACACGTTGAAGGCGGTCAGTAGATAGACCCCATGTTGTCATTGGAGACACCCTGGAGCGGCTCCGCCGCTCCATCGGTATGTATGCCGCGAGGAACACCATGAGCGAGGAGCAGATGACCACCGAGCCCGAGATGAATGGCCAGCCCACCGCCGAGGTGGTGGAGGATGTAGCTGAGACGACCGCCGCCCTCATGGCGGATCTCGAGGCCCGCCTGTCTCAGGCTGAGGCCCAGGCCGCCGAGTATAAGGATCAGTGGCTGCGCGCCACCGCCGACTATAAGAACTTTAAGCGCCGTGCCGACATCGAGCGGGGCGAGTTGATCCGTAGCGCCGGCGCTGGCCTGCTGCTGAAGATCCTCCCCGTCGTAGATGACTTCGACCGCGCCATCGCCAATATCCCCGCCGAGATCGCGGAGACGCCCTGGTGGGGCGGCACCCAGATGATCGCCCAGAAGCTGCGCACCCTGCTGGAGAGCGAGGGCGTCAAGACGATTGAAACCCTCGGCCAGGATTTTGACCCGAACATCCACGAGGCGGTACTCTATGAGGACGCCGAGGGCCAGGACGGTAAGGTGATCGCGGAACTCCAGCGTGGCTACCGGCTCCGCGAGCGCGTGCTCCGCCCGGCAATGGTGAAGGTGGGACGCGGCTAGTAGGGGCGAAGCATTCGATGTGGGCGCTTCGTGCCCACATCGAATGCTTCGCCCCAACGGAAGAATACAGAATACGTATGCCTAAAGTTATTGGTATCGATCTTGGGACAACCAATTCCGTTGTTGCAGTGGTGGAAGGCGGCGAGGCGGTGGTCATCCCTAACGCCGAGGGTGCTCGGCTGACGCCGTCGGTCGTGGCGATGACGAAGTCCGGTGAGCGCATGGTCGGCCAGGTTGCCCGCCGCCAGGCCGTCACCAACCCCGAAAATACGATTTTCTCCGTGAAGCGCTTTATTGGCCGTAAGTTCGCCGACGCCACCGTGCAGCGCGACCGCGAGCTGGTGCCCTATAAGCTTGTGGGTGCGGCTAACGGCGATGTGCGGGTGATGATGGGCGACCGCGATTACGCCCCGCCCGAGGTTTCGGCGATGATCCTCCAGAAGCTCAAGGCCGACGCCGAGGCATACCTGGGCGAGCCGGTCACGCAGGCGGTGATCACGGTGCCTGCCTACTTTAACGACAGCCAGCGCCAGGCCACCAAGGACGCCGGGAAGATCGCGGGCCTGGAGGTGTTGCGCATCGTCAACGAGCCGACCGCCAGTGCCCTGGCCTATGGCCTCGATAAGAAGGGTAAGGACGAGCTGGTGGTGGTCTACGACCTCGGCGGCGGCACCTTCGACGTATCGGTGCTGGAGCTGAGTGAGGGCGTGGTTGAGGTGAAGTCTACCAGCGGTGATACGCACCTTGGCGGCGATGACTTTGACCAGCGCATCATCGAGTGGCTCGGCGTCGAGTTCCAGAAGGAGTATGGCATCGACCTGCGCTCCGACCGCATGGCCCTCCAGCGGCTCAAGGAGGCCGCCGAAAAGGCCAAGATGGAACTCTCTACGGTGATGCAGACGGAACTCAACCTGCCCTTCATCACCGCTGACGCCAGCGGCCCGAGGCATATGAGCTACATTCTCTCGCGGGCGAAGCTGGATCAGATTACCGGCGATTTGATCGAGCGCAGCATGGGGCCGGTGCGCCAGGCGCTCAAGGACGCCGATGTGAAGCCCAGCCAGATCGATGAGGTCATCCTGGTGGGCGGACAGACCCGCATGCCCGCCGTGCAGGAGGCCGTGCGCAAGTTCTTCGGCAAGGAGCCGAACCGCACCGTCAACCCCGATGAGGTGGTGGCGGTGGGCGCCGCCGTGCAGGCCGGTGTCCTCGGCGGCGAGGTCAAGGACGTGCTGCTGCTCGATGTCACCCCCCTGACCTTGGGCATCGAGACCTTGGGCGGCGTGATGACCCCGCTGATCGAGCGCAACACCACCATCCCCACCCGCAAGGGCCAGGTCTTCTCCACCGCCAGCGACAACCAGAGCAGCGTGGAGATCCACGTCCTCCAGGGTGAGCGGGCGGAGGTACGCTACAATAAAAGCCTGGGCAAGTTTGAGCTTTCCGGCATCCCGTTTATGCCCCGTGGCATGCCCCAGATCGATGTGACGTTCGACATCGACGCTAACGGTATTGTGAATGTGACGGCCACCGATAAGGCCACCGAAAAGGAGCAGCGCATCACCATCACCGCCTCGTCGGGCCTCAGCGAGGCTGAGGTCGCGCAGATGGTGAAGGACGCCGAGCTGCACGCCGAAGAGGATAAGCAGCGCCGCGAGCAGATCGAGGTGCGTAACACCGCCGATAGCATGATCTACGCGGCGGAGAAGGCGCTGCGCGAGACCGGCGATAAGCTGGACGGCCCGACCCGCGCCGCCGTCGAGAACCGGATCGCCGCCCTGCGCGGTGCCCTCTCTGGCGAGGATGTCGAGGAGATCCGCAACCGCACCGCCGAACTCTCGGTGGCCATGCAGCATGCGAGCGAGGCTATCTACAGCGCCGCCAACAGCCAGCCCGACGGTGTGGTGGACGGCGAGTATAGGGCGGAGTAGCCTGTGCCCGTTAGGGCTGCGCCCCGAACTCGCTCTTTGTGAGGGCTGGACGGCGAAGCCGCCCAGCCCTCACAAGAGATATCTTGGCGGCGCAGCCGCCCCAGCGGTAGGCGACAAGAGGAAGCCGTATGACAACAGGCGCGAAGCGTGACTACTACGAGGTACTCGGGGTGAGCCGAGGAGCCTCTCCCGATGAGATTAAGAAGGCGTACCGGCGTTTGGCTCGCCAGTTCCACCCCGACGTGAATAAAGAGGGCAGCGCCGAGGCCAAGTTCAAAGAGATCAACGAGGCGTACGAGGTGCTGTCCGATGAGCAGAAGCGGGCGATGTACGACCGCTTCGGCCACAGCACGCCCGGCGGCGGGGCCGGTGGGTACGACCCCTTTGGCGGCGGGGACGCCTTCAGCACGATCTTTGACGCCTTCTTCGGCGGGGCGGGCGGCGGCGGCGGCCAGCGCGGCCCCCAGCGCGGCCCCCAGCGCGGCGCCGACCTGCGCTATAATCTGCGCCTGACGTTTGAGGAGGCGGTCTTCGGCTGCGAGAAGGAGATCGAGTTTCGCCGCCTTGAGGGCTGCCCGAGCTGCAAGGGCAGCGGGGCCGAACCCGGCACCGACCCGGTGCGCTGCCCCAAGTGCGGCGGCAGTGGCGAGGTGCGCCAGCGCGCCCCGCTGTTTAATATGGTCACCGTCACCACCTGCGACTCCTGCGGGGGCAGCGGCTCGGTCATCCCCATCCCCTGCCGCGAGTGTCGTGGCGAGGGCCGGGTGCGCCAGAGCCACCGCATTATCGTGAAGGTGCCCGCTGGCGTCGATAGCAACCAGCAGATCCGCATGAGCGGCGAGGGCGAGTCTGGCCCCAGGGGCGGCCCCTTCGGCAACCTCTACGTCGCCCTCGATGTGCAGCAGCATCCGCTCTTCCTGCGCGACGGCAATGATATCATCCTGGAGCTGAGGCTCAACCTGGCCCAGGCCACGCTTGGCGAGGATATCGAGGTGTCTACCCTCGACGGCACCGAGCGGCTGCGCATCCCGCCCGGCACGCAGACCGGGCAGACGTTCAAGCTGCGCGGCAAGGGCGTGCCCTTTCTGCGCCAGAGCGGGCGCGGCGACCAGATCATCGTCTGCCGGGTGATGGTGCCGACCAAACTGACCGACCACCAGCGCAAGCTGCTCCAGGAACTCGCGCGCACCTTCGATCCTGAGGTTCAGGGCGAGCGCGATGAGGGCTTCCTGGGCCGGATCAAAGATGCGCTAGGGCTGTGAGAAAATCCTGTAGGGGCGGCTCGCGTAGGGGTGGCTCGCGAGCCGCCCCTACAGACGTATGAAGGATCGATATGAGCGAGCTCTTATATGGCCGCAACGCGGTGCGCGAGACCATCCGGGCGGGCCGGCGTAGCATGCAGCGCCTTGTGGTCTCCAACGGAGTCCAAGAGACGGGCGTGATCGCCGAGATCGTCAAGTCGGCCGAACTGGCTGGCATGCCCATCCAGCGCGTCGAGCGCCAGATCCTCGATAAGCAACTGCGCGACGCCAACCACCAGGGCGTGATGCTCGAAACCGGCGCGTATCCCTATGTGGAACTGGACGAGTGCCTGGCCCTGGCCGCCGAGCGCGGCGAGCCGCCTCTGCTGTTGCTGCTCGACCACCTGCAGGATCCGCAGAACATCGGCACGCTGCTGCGCACCGCCGAGGTGGTCGGCGTCCACGGCGTGGCCCTGCCCGGTCGCCGCGCCGCCGAGATCACCCCGGCGGTGGTGAACGCCTCCAGCGGGGCCACCGAGCATCTGAAGATTGTGCTGGTGGGCAACCTCTCCCAGACAATCGCCACCCTCCAGAAACAGGGCGTGTGGGTCGTGGGCCTGGAAGACGATGAGCAGGCCCAGGATCTCGACGGTGCCGACCTGAACCTGCCCCTGGCCCTGGTGGTCGGTGCCGAGGGATCCGGCCTGGCCCGCCTGGTGCGCGAGCGCTGCGATTTCCTGGTGCGCCTGCCGATGGCCGGCCAGATCGCCTCGCTCAACGCCTCGGTGGCCGGCAGCATCGCCCTGTATAATGCCTGGCGCCAGCGAAGTAGGCCGTAGGGATGTCGCCGCCGTAAGGGCGTAGCCGCGCCGTGCGGATCCACCCTACGCCCCTTGCGCTGCTCCGCCACCCTGCGCTAAAATAGTTGGCGGGACGAGACCCCTCTGAGGAGATCTACCGATAATGAAGCTGAACCTGCTGCTGCTGACCTTGCTGTCCGGTGTCGCCGTGTACGTGATCACCCTGCGCCGACAGCTCAGTGCCGAGCAGATGCGCGGCAATATGTACCGCGATATCTCCGCCCGCCTGGACCGTCGCGTCGCTGAGTTGACCACGCGCTAGCGCCGGGTGCGGGAGCATGATCACACACGCGCTTCAACGCCAGCCAGAGATCATACCGCCATGTGCGGATGCGGCCCCCGCCAGCGCGATGCTGATCCGCCCGGCGCGTCTGGGCGATATCGCTGCGATTATTGATCTGCACAGCCGGGCCTTCGCCGATACCTTCGGCGGCGCGTTTGGCCGTGGCGGTATCGAGCGCGGCACCCAGGCCATCGCCGCCGCGTGGCGACGCCAGGGCGCGGTCGCGATGCGCGGCATGCTCGTGGCCGAGCGGGATGGCCAGATGATCGGCACCACCACCCTGCGCACCTGGGAGATGGTCTGCGACGATGCCGACTCTGCTGAGTTGGCCTTTCAGGAGATACTCGGCGTCTGGGGTGCCGCCCGCTCGCTCTTCGCGCTCTCGCTGCTCAACCACCACATCGATCATCACGAGGGCTTTCTGGCCGATGTGGCCGTCCTTGAGGCGTACCGGCACAGCGGCGTCGCCCACAGCCTGATCGCCCGCGCCGAGGAGGATGCCCGCGCCCGCCGCAAGCGCTTCCTCGGCCTCTATGTCAGCGCCCGCAACACCTGCGCGCGCAGCCTCTACCAGAGCCTCGGGTTCACAGACGCCCGCATCCGCCGCTCGCCCCTCGCCTGGCTCTTCTTCGGCCAGGGCACCTGGCACTACATGCGCAAGAGCCTGCTTTGATAGCCGATAGCCGATAGTACTACCGTTGGAGTTGCCAACATCGCCATTCCTGGCGGGGGTTTGGGGGCCGCAGACCCCCGAAAAAATCCTTTTCTTTTCTTTCGGAGGGGCTTCGCCCATCCGAGCCTTCCCGCCGGGAAGACGACAACGGTAGTAATAGCCGAGAGCCGATAGATGCTCGGCTCTCGGCTATTCACCGCGAGAACAAGACGATGATGTCTGACCGCAACAACCCCTTTCGCATCGCACAGCAGCAGTTTGACATGGCCGCCGACATCCTCGGCCTGCCGGACAGCCTCCGCGCCGTGCTGCGCGTGCCCCAGCGCGAGCTGACGGTGAACTTCCCGGTGAAGATGGACGGCGGCGGCACGCGCATGTTTACTGGCTACCGCGTGCAGCATAACCTCGGTCGCGGCCCGGTGAAGGGCGGCATCCGCTATCACCCCAGCGTGGATATCGACGAGGTGCGCGCCCTGGCCATGTGGATGACCTGGAAGTGCGCCCTGGTGAATATCCCCTACGGCGGGGCCAAGGGCGGCGTGATCGTCGATCCCAAGCAACTCTCCCTCGGCGAGCTTGAGCGCCTCACCCGGCGCTTCGCCACCGAGATCTCCATCCTGCTCGGCCCCGAGCGCGATATCCCCGCGCCCGATATGGGCACGAACGCCCAGATGATGGCCTGGATCATGGACACGATCTCGATGCACCGGGGCTACACGGTGCCCGCTGTGATCACCGGCAAGCCGATCAATATCGGCGGCTCCCTTGGCCGGGTTGAAGCCACCGGGCGCGGCGTCATGCTAATGGTGCGCGAGGTGGCCCGCCGCCTTGGCCGCCGCATCGACGGGCTGCGGGTGGTCGTCCAGGGCTTCGGCAATGTGGGCAGCACGGCGGCCTTCCTGCTCGACCAGATCGGCTGCACGGTGGTCGGTGTCTCCGACGCCACCGGCGGCTACTACCGCCCCGCTGGCCTCGACATCCCCGCCATGCGTACCTTCACCGACCGACACTCATTCCGCATGCTGGAGGGCTACAACGACCCCGGTGTCGAGCGGATCAGCGGCACGGCCCTGCTCGAACTGGACTGCGATGTGCTGATCCCCGCCGCAATCGAGAATCAGATCACCGAGCAGAATGCCGACCGCATCCGCGCCAGCGTGATCGTCGAGGGCGCCAATGGCCCCACCACGCCCGACGCCGATAGGATCCTCGCCGAGCGCGGCGTGATGATCGTGCCCGATATCTTGGCCAACGCTGGCGGTGTGATTGTCAGCTACTTCGAGTGGGTGCAGGGACTTCAGGAGTTCTTCTGGGATGAATATGACATCAACGAAAAGCTAGAGCGGATCATCGTCGGCGCGTTTAACCAGGTCTGGCAGATGGCCACCGAGCGCAGGCTGACCCTGCGCACCGCCGCCTATCTGCTGGCCGTCCAGCGCGTCGCCGACGCCAACCAGACTCGCGGGGTGTATCCGTGACCGCCAATCGGAGGGGCGACGACGGCTACACCCACAACATCTCGGCCTACGGTCGGCGCAGCGGCGGGCGGGCGGTGATCCCGCTGGATCTGCGACCGGGAAGTGGCGGCTGACGGAGACACACCATGCAGATCTTACTCGTTGACGACAACCTACTCATGCAGCAGGTGATCAGCCGTGTTCTAGAGAGCCAGGGCTACCATGTGCGGGTGGCCGAGGATGGTGCCGAGGCGCTGGCGCTGGCCCAGGCCGAGCGATTCCAGATCTTCGTGATCGACATGCGCCTGCCGGATCAGGATGGGCCGCAGGTTCTGGCCGCCCTGCGCGGGCTACCGGGGATGGGGCGCAGCCCGGCAATCGCGGTGAGCGGGCTGGGTGAGGCGGATCGCGCGCGCACCGTGCGGGCGGGCTTCGATGTATTTCTGGCCAAGCCGATCGACCTCGACGAGTTGCTGCGGGTGGTGCCGCACCTCGTTGAGCTGAGCACGGCGCAGACCATGGGGATGTGACGATGGATCGGCTGATACTCTGGGATGTAGACGGGACCCTGCTAACGACGGACGGGATCGCGGCCAAGGCGATGCACGCGGCGATGCGGCAGGTGGTCGGCCCATCTGCGCCGATGGAGCGCACCGCGTACGCCGGGAAGACCGACTGGCTGATTATCCGCGAGAGCTTCCCCAGCCTAAGCGGTGACGGGGTGGCCGAGCGGCTCCACGAGTTTATGGACGCCTACTGCGCCGGGCTAGAGCTTCAGCGCGCGGCCCTGGTCGCCCGCTCGCAGGTTTTCCCCGGCGTGGCCGTGCTGCTGGATGCACTGGGGGCCACGGCACGCCAGGCCCCGCTCACCGGCAATATCGCGGCGGCGGCGCGCATGAAGCTGGAGTGTACCGGCCTGCTGTACCTGCTCGACCTAGAGGCCGGAGCCTACGGCGACGACCACTATGATCGCGCGGCCCTGGTGCCAATCGCGGCCGGGCGCGCGGCCCGGCGCTACGGGCGGAGCTTCGTCGGCCCGCAAATCGTCATCGTCGGCGACACGCCCAACGATATCGCCTGCGGCAAGGCCAACGGCGCGCGCACGGTGGCCGTGGCCACTGGGCCGTACTCGCTGGCCGAACTGGCGGCCTACGGCCCCGACGCGGCCCTGCCTGACCTGAGCGATACCGACGCCGCCCTGGCCGCGATTATGGGGTGAGAATGGAATTGTAGATTGCAGATTGTAGATTGGGTATTGCCGTCCGAATGTCGAAATTCATCTCATGCCTTTTTAACATCGCATGATGCTATAGCAGTCCCATCTCGGTTGTGAAGGGGAGTCAAGGCTTTAGCCGGCTAAAGCCTTGACTCCTCTTCACGGCTCCACGAGGATTGCTCTGTATCGTCCTGCAACCTGCAATCTGCAATTATTGCTCCAGCGGCTTGCCCGCGTCGTTCCCCCACTCGTTCCACGATCCGTCGTAGAGGGCCACGCGCCTGCCGGTGGCGATCTCCAGGGCCAGGGCGGCCGGCGTGGCCGAGACTCCGCCGTTGCAGTAGGCCACCAGATCGCGCCCCTCCAGGCCGCCGAGGTCGATCCCGGCCGCCGCGAAGCGCTCGCGCAGATCCTCGGGCAAGGCGTAGGTCTGGTTCGGCCCGCTTACCAGCCCCTGGTAGAAGACGTTGACCGCGCCGGGGATGTGGCCGCCGCGCACCGCCCGCGACTCCTCACCGCGATATTCCTTGTCGCTGCGGGCGTCAATTAGCAACCTGTCCGAGCCAATCCCGGCCAGGATCTGATCTGCCGTGCGCCGTAGGTTTGGCTGGGGCCGGGGCGTGAAGCTGGCTGACACGAAGCTCGGCACCTCGGCGTTCACGGGTCGGCCCTCGGATTGCCACGCGAGCAGCCCGCCGTTCAGGATGCGTGCGCCCTCGTGGCCGTAGTAGCGCAGCACCCAGAGCAGCCGCCCCGCGTACATCGAGAACCAGTCGTCGTAGGCCACCACAATCGTGTCATCGCCGATGCCCAGCCCGCCAAAGAGCGCCGCAATCTTCGCGGGCGGGGCCACCTGCGCCGGCACCGGGTCGTCCAGATCAACAATATCGCGCGTCCAGTCAATATAGGCCGCACCGGGGATGTGCCCGGCGGCGTAGTCCTCGGGGCGGGCGAAGTAGTGCGGCTTGGGCTCGGTGGGCGGCAACACCTTGCCGCGTATGTCTACCACCCGCACCCGTGGGTCGTCCAGGTGTGCGGCGAGCCACGCGGCGCTCACCAGCGGGCCGTCGGGAAGGCTGATCATGGCAACTCCTATTGGCTGGTATCATAAGCGGAGAAACGAGCGGCATCACTTCACTATACCAAAGTTTTAGTGTCCCGCATTGTGACGCCAATTGACTCCCAATAAGGAACTGCCTATGTACATCCAATTTCTCGGCGGGGCCAGCGGAGTTGGGGCCACCTGCCAACTCGTCGAGGTCGGCGGACGCCGCGTTCTGGTGGATGCCGGCGTGCGTATGGACGGTAAAGACCGCCTACCCGATCTCGCCGCCCTCGCCGGGGTCTCACTCGACGCCATCCTGATCACCCACGCTCACGCCGACCACATCGGCGCGCTGCCTCTGGTAGCCGACCGCTACCCAGCCACGCCGATCTACGCCAGCCCGGCCACTATTCGTCTGATGGAGGTTATGCTCGGTGACGCCGTGCGGGTTATGGCTCGCCGCGCCGCCGATGAGTTGGAACTGCCGCTCTACGACGAGGCGCTGGTGGCCGAGACCCTGCGCCGCATGCGCCCGCTCCAGATGGGCGTCCAGACCCTGCCCGAGCTGCCGGGGGTCGCCGTGTACACCCAGCGCGCCGGGCATATCGCTGGCGCAGTCAGCATCGGCTTTGAGGCGAGCGACGGGCGGCTGGTGATCTCCGGCGATGTCAGCGCCACCCCGCAGCGCACCATCCTCGGCGCCGCCGTGCCTGCGCCCGCCCGACCCGACCTGCTGGTGCTGGAGAGTACCTACGGTGCGCGGCTGCACCCCAACCGCGCCGTCGAGGAGCGCAAGCTGGCGGAGGCGGTGGCGGCGGTGATCGCCCGTGGTGGCCACTGCCTCATCCCGGCCTTCGCCCTCGGCCGCGCCCAAGAGGTCATCCTCATCCTGCGCGCCGCCCAGCGCGATGCGGTTATCCCGGCCTTCCCGATCGCCGTGGATGGCCTGGTGCGCGCGGTCTGCGCGGCCTACGCCGCCATCCCCGACGCCCTCACCCCCTCCCTGGCCCGCCACGTGCGCAACGGCGGCAAGCCCTTCTTCAGCAGCAGCATCCAGCCCGTCGATAGCCCGCAGCAGCGCGAGCGCGTGATCACCGGCCCGCCCTGCGCGATCATCGCCTCGTCGGGTATGCTCACCGGCGGCCCCTCCGTCTGGTACGCCGAGCGCCTGGCCAGTCGCGCCGACTCGGCAATCTTTTTCAGCGGCTACATCGACGATGAGGCTCCCGGTCGCCGCCTGCTCGACCTGGCCGATGCCCCGCCCGAGGCCCGCCGCATGACCTTCGGCGAGCGCACATTGCCGGTGCTCTGCGATGTTGGCCGCTACAGCCTGAGCGCCCACGCCGACGGCGATGAACTCGCCGCCATGGTGCGCGCCGTTCAGCCTCGCACGGTCGCCCTTGTTCACGGCGACCCCGAGGCCCGCGCGGCGCTCGCGGCCAAGCTGCGCGGCATGGCCGAGGTGCTTGTCCCCCGCGACGGCCAGGATCTCACGATTGAGCCCTCGTCACGCGGCGGCCGCCGCGTGGTCGCCCCGCCCGCCCCCGCGCCAATCCTGGCCGAGCCAGTTGGTGCCGGTGCGCCGATTGACGCCGACGGACTGGAGCGCCTCTGGACGGCCCTGCGCGACGGCAGCGGCGTGCAGACCCTCAGCGTGCGCGAGCTGGCCCGCGCCTGGTACGGCGAATCTGCCAGCACCCCGGATGAAGAATTGCTGGAGGCGGCGCTCGAGGTCGGCAGCCCACACTTTATCGCCCTGCCCCACGCCCCCGGCCTCTGGCGTCTGCCCGCCCCCACCGAGGTGCGCCGCGCCCAGGCCGCCGGCCCAAACCGTCGCAGCGGCCCCCGCCCCGACACCGCCGGCATCCAGGCGACCATCGACCGTTATCTGGGCAGCGCGCCCGACCTCTACCAGCGCAGCATCGACCCCGACAGCGGCGCGGTCACCCTGCGCTATTTCTTCCCGCTGGTGGCGGCCGCCCGCGACGCCGAGGCCCTCCGCCTGATCGCTGAAGAGATCCGCGTGCCGGTGACGGTCTGGCCGCAGTCGCATCAGGGCCAACTGGCCACCATCGCCCTAGAGATCTTGCCGACGGGCCTGAGCGCCGAACGCGCCCCGGCGATCTACTTCGACGCCGTGCGGGTCGAGCTGCGCTGCGTCGGCCACGCCAGCCGCCAGGAGATCGCCGCCGCCGAGGCGGCCTTCACCGCCAAAACCGGCTGGGCCCTGAGCATCCGCGCCCCAGGGGCCGAGCCAGCCGCGCCCACCGTCGCGCCAGAGGTGGGGGAGCCGGACATCATCGCCCC
>CAISPW010000434.1 GCA_903887465.1 uncultured Oscillochloris sp.
AATGATCAGCCCGTCGCGATAGAGGGTCAGCGTCGCCCCGTCGTAGGTCAGCGTCCAATAGTGCCAACCCGTCATCACGACGCCGTTTATCACGATCTGATGGGAGGTGCCGATGCTATTGATGAAGCGCGCCTCCACCGTGCTAGTACCGGTGCGCGCAATGTAGAAGTCAGCATCAGCATTATTGCGGAAGCCGAAGAACCCTTCGAAGCCTGGCCAGCCCACGGTGCTGCGGGTACCGTTGACCCAGCCGCTCAGCGAGATGGTTGACGAGTTAGCAATATCGGTGGAGCCGTTATTGACCAGGACGTAATCGTCGATTCCATCAAAATTCAGGGCATTAGGTTCGCTCACCGCCATAACCGGGCGAGCGAACAGGGTGAGACTGAGGGCGAGCAACGCGAAAAGCATGAGCGCGGACGGAAGGATACGGGTACGGTTCGGTCGCATTAGGACTCTCCTACGTGTGTTAGTTTCCAGGGAATGATGGGACGTCTTCACATAGCTCGTTCTTGCTGGTACAATAAACAAAGCCAGTCTCTCTCCATCATCCTGACCAACCGTAGTGAAACCGTAGTGAAACCGCCGGTGGCGACAGAACGATGATCTTGATCGGTACCCACCATTAGTCCTATGCCCTTCTATGACTATAGTACTATGATGCCTTCTCTTGATCTTGCCCTTCTGGGAACCTTCCCCGTCCAACATTCCAGCCACACGCTGACCGAGTTCTACTCAAACGGGGTACGCGCACTGTTGGCCTACCTCGCGGTCGAGGCCGACCGCCCCCACGAGCGCACGTTAATCGGCGAACTGCTCTGGCCCGACGAGCCGACGGCGAAGGGGCTGCTGAACCTGCGCCAGGCGATCTACCGTCTCGATCAAGCGCTCATCCCTGCCGCCCTGCCCGTCCCCTTCACCCAAACCACCCGCCAGACGGTACAGCTCAACCCGGCGCTCGACCTGAACCTGGATGTTCGGCAGTTCATCCGTTTGATCGCCGTCGCCCGGACGCATCGCCACCGCCGGCTCACGGTCTGCGGCCCGTGCCTCGCCGCGCTGCGCGAAGCAGTTGCCCTCTATCGGGGCGATTTTCTGGCGGGATTCAGCGCAAGTGCGCCGTTCGATGAGTGGCAAGCGGTGTGGCGTGCCCGGCTGCGGGCGCAGACGATCTGGGCGCTCGATACGCTGGTGCTTCACCACGAGCAACGGGGAGAATGGGACGCGGCCTGCGCCCAACTGCGTCACTGGCTGGAACTGGAGCCCTGGTGTGAGGAGGCCCACCGTCGCCTGATGGTGGCGCTGGTCTCGGCGGGACAGCGTAGCGCGGCCCTGGCCCAGTACGAGATCTGCCGACGTATTTTGGCCCGCGAGCTTGATACCACGCCGGATCCGACGACGACGAACCTCGTCGCCAGATTGCGTGTCAGTACCCCTGCGACGTGGTTTGCGCCGCCCTATGCGGTGCCAACCGTCGAGACGCCACTCATGGGCCGAACGGCGGCCCTCGCCGCCCTCGCCGCACAGTTGGCCTCGCCGGTGGGTCGTCTGCTCACCCTGACCGGCCCCGGCGGAAGTGGCAAGACGCGCCTAGCCCTCGCCGCCGCTGCCGCCGAGCGTGGCACATTCACCGACGGGATTTTCTTCGTGTCACTGGTGTCGGTCAGCGATGCGGACGACCTGGTCGCTGCTATCGCCGAGGGTCTGCATCTCCCCATGACCGCCGAATACTGCGTGACGATCACCACGCTGAGTGCCTACCTCAAGGCCCGCGAGATCTTGCTGGTCCTCGATAATTTTGAGCCGTTGCTGGCCCATGCGCCTCTGCTTGGCACATTGCGCGACGCCGCACCTAACCTGCGGCTCCTCGTCACCTCGCGGATGCCGCTGCACCTGCTCGACGAGGTGGTTCTGCGAGTCGGCGGGCTGGAACCGGCGGTGAGTACCGATGCGGACGATCCGGCGATACGCCTCTTTGTGCAGGCGGCGCGGCGGGTCGCCTCAGACTTCACTCCCACAGATGCCGATCTTGTCACGATCAGGATGATCAGTCAGGCGCTCGACCGACTGCCTCTGGCGTTGATGCTGGCCGCAGGCTTGGTTGATTACCTGGATCCCGCCGCGATCCTGGCCCTCGTGCGGGCCGACCTGGACGCACTGGAAAGTGACCTGCGCGACCTGCCGGAGCGTCACCGCAGCATCCGCAACCTCTTTGTGAGCAGTTGGCGGCTCCTCCCGAATGAACAACAGCAGATCCTCGCCCACGGTGCGCTCTTCGCTGCGAGCTTCAGCCGAGCAGCGGTGGTCGCCGTGGCGATGGGGGGGACACCGGGCAACGCGATGCGTGACCGCCTGGTTGGGCGGAGTCTCGCCGCCCTGTCCGATCACGCCCTGCTCCAACGGGTTGGCCCTGACCGCTACGCGCTCCATCCCTTGGTGCGCCAGTTCGCCACCGAGTATCACGCCTGCCTGCCCGCCGCCGAACAGGCCGCCAGTCGCGCCCGGCACCGGGCCTACTTCCTGGGCCTGGTGGCCCAGCACGCCGACGCCATCGTTGGCCCCAACGGGCAGGCGGTGGTTGAATTGCTGCGCATCGAGCTTGCCGACATCCATCTGGCCTGGCACAACGCCAGTCAGACCAACGACATGGCACTGATGGGGGCCGCAACCCACGGGTTGCTCGATCTGTTGCGGATTGGCGAACTCCATGCGGTGGGCACCTTCACCTTCACGGCGGCGATCACGCGGCTGCGTAGCGCCATAGCCGACGATCACGACGCATCCCCCCTTGCCCGCCATACCCTCGTACAGTTGCTCATCGCTCATGCCGAGATGTGTTTCATCCAAGGTGACCATGCAACCGTGATGACGGAGGCCCAGGCGGCGGCGGAACTCGCCCATGCGCTGGGAAACCCCGAATTGGAAGGCGAGGCGCAGTTCGCTTGGGGCAAGGGGCTGCGCCGCCAGGGCGCGATACAGGCGGCGCAAGCCCAGTTCGCGCATGGCGCACGGCTGATTCGGGCCTGCCAGGACAGCCCGGCGCTGCGGCGGCTGCGCTCCGATCTGCACCGCTACATGGGGCTCGGCGCATGGAGCTTTGGGCATTTTGCGTCGACCCACGCCCACTACCATGCGAGCTTGCGTCTCGCCCAGTCCATTGACTATCGCTACGGCGAGGGTAATATCCGCTACGGCTTGTCTTTGGTGGCAAATATGCAGGGGGACTATAGCGAGGCACTCGAACACTCCACCGTCGCACTTGCCATTTTCCGGGCGAGTGGCAACCGTACAGGCGAAGAGTCTGTGCTGATCACTCTGGGGTTGGCCCGTATGTACCGGGGAGAGGATACCGCCGCACAATCCGCCTTCGCCGCACATGGGCGGGTCTACGAATTCACCGGCGACCGGCAGATCGAGGTCATCAATACCATCCTCAGTGGTGCGGTGTCGTTGCGATTAGGCGATTATGCGGCAGCACGGACAACCCTCGCCAACGGTCTCGCCACCGGACAGGCACTCGACTATCGTTGGGGGAACAGCATCGGACTGACGTTCATAGGGCTACTGCGGCATCTAACTGGAGATCAGCACGGGGCCGTCGCTGCCTGCCGCGAGGCGCTGGCGATCACCGAGCAATCGGGCGACATAGTCATTGGCTCTCACGCCCTCACCCACCTGGGCCACGCGCTCGCCGCCTTGGGCAACATTACCGAGGCGACTGCGTGTTACGAGCGGGCGGTTGCCATCCGCCGAGCCGTCAGCCAAGTCCACCTCGTCCCTGAACCTCTGGCGGGCCTGATTGAACTCGCCCTGGCGCGGGGCGATCTGCCCACCGCCCTCGCCCATAGCGAAACCATCCTCGCCACGTATGCCCAGACCCACCTCGCCGGGCCGGAAGAACCCAGCCGCATTATCCTCGCCTGCTACCGAAGTTTGCTTCTGGCGGAAGACACCCGCGCCGGGGCGTTGATCATCCAGGCCGCGCAGCAGCTACGGGAACGGGCGGCACGGCTGACAAACCCGGATCAGCAGGCGACTCTCTGCGAGGCGGTAGCGGCCAACCACACGCTGCTGGCCCTGGCTGATGCGGCGATGGCGGCAGGGAGCGACCGCAATCCCGCGTTAGACAAGGTTCAAACCAGCGTGATTCCAGCATAAAGCAGTCCTCTTCCAGTTGTGAAGAAGGAGTCAAGGCAGTACCGCAGAAGACGTTCATGCGCGGGGCGCACACCGCCGCGATGAACATGGTCGCTGATGCCCGGCTATCGGCTATCGGCTATCGGCTATTTTCACATCAGTCACCCTGCCAGCCCAAGCGCCCGGCCCGTAAACGGGCGGGCGAGGTTGACGACGGCCGCTGAAGCGGCCTCA
>CAISPW010000435.1 GCA_903887465.1 uncultured Oscillochloris sp.
TATGATAACGCAGATCTGGGAGGCGGCGATCTCACCCAGGGCGGTCGCCAGGGCGGTTGCAACGTCGCCTCCGGCGGGGGTTCAGGGGTGGCAAAGCCACCCCTGAACGATCTTTTTTGGTTGGTTTTTGGCGGCTTCGCCGCCAAAAACCACCAAAAAAAAGATTTGTCGGGGGTGGCTTTGCCACCCCCAACCCCCCGCCGGAGGCGACGTTGCAACCGCCCTGAGTGGCATGGGCATAGGTGAGATCGATCAAGCAAGATTTGGTATAATGCGGGCAGGGGAGCGGATCTCTTTTTGGAGGCTTTGCCTGATGAAGTTGCTAATCTTTGTGACCGAGGACGCTCACGCCGACACCACCGTCGATGCCCTAGTCGAGCAGAGCCTGCGCGTCACGCGGCTGGCCACCACCGGGGGCTTCCTGCGCCGTGGCAACACGACGCTGCTGGTCGGCGTCGAGGACAACCAAATCGAGCGTACCATCGGCATCGTCAAGAAGTCGGCACCCGGTGCCCTAGCCCTCGCCATGGATCTCGAGCGCTACGAGCGGCTCTAGCGGGAGGGTTCAAGGAGGGTTTCGCCCTCCCTGGCCTCCCTCCCACCGATGAGAATCCTCTATGTCGCCGCAGGCATCCCCGTCCCCGGTGCCCTTGGCGGCAGCACCCACGCCTACGAGGTTGCCCGTGGCCTCGCCCGTCTCGGCCACGAGGTCCACCTGGTGGCCGCTGGCCCTGGCCCGTCGCCCCGCCCGTGCGGCGGGTTTTTGCTTCACCAGCGGCGCACCCCCAAGGCCCTGAGTTTCCTCGACGCCTGGCCGGTGCTGCGCCTGGCCCGCGCCATCCGCCCCGATGTGATTATCGAGCGCTACTATAACTTCGCCGGTGCCGGCGTACTCGCCGCCCGCCGCCTCGGCGTGCCCAGCCTGCTTGAGGTCAACGCCCTGATCGTTGACCCGCCGGAGGTGCCCAAGCGCCGGATCGACGCCGCCATCGGCGGCCCCATGCGCCGCTACGCCGAACTCCAGTGCCGCTGGGCCGCCCGCATCGTCACCCCGCTGCACACCACCGTGCCCGCAGGTATCCCCCGCACCAAGATCGTCGAACTGCCCTGGGGTGCCGACGTGGACCGCTTCAGCCCGACGGATCATGCAGATCGGGATCGCGGCCTGCGGCCGCCGAACGTGGTCTTTATGGGGTCGTTTCGGGCGTGGCATGGCGTCACGGATGGTGTGCGCGCCGCGCTGCGGCTCATGGACGCCGGCCACGATCTACAGATGACCCTGATCGGTGACGGGCCGGAGCGCGCCGCCGCCGAGGCCATGGCCGCCCGTCGGCCCGGTCGCTTCCGTTTTCTGGGGGCCATCCCCTACGCGCAGGTGCCCGCCGAACTGGCCAGGGCCGACCTCGGCGTGGCCCCCTTCATCACCGCGCCGCACCCGGCCCTGCGCGCCGCCGGATTCTTCTGGTCGCCGCTGAAGATCTACGAGTATATGGCGGCCGGGCTGCCCGTCGTCACCGCCGACATCCCGCCGCTCAGCACGGTGATCCGCGACGGCCAGGAGGGCGCGCTCTACCCCGAGGGCGATCTGCCCGCCCTGGCCGCCGCCATCGCCCGCGTGCTGCACGACCCAGTCGCCGCGCGGGCCATGGGGATGCGCGCGCGCGCGCGCGTGGTGGCCGGCTACTCCTGGCAGCGCCACTGCGCCGAGCTTGATCGCATCCTGCGCGAGATGATCGCCTGATCGTTAGTATTGGGGTGTGGCGACAATGCCGCCACACCCCAATACTAATAACGCACTACCGCAAAAGGCACGCTGCCCGGCTGAGCGCCCGGCCCGTAAACGGGCGGGCGAGGTTGACGACGGCCGCTGAAGCGGCCTCA
>CAISPW010000436.1 GCA_903887465.1 uncultured Oscillochloris sp.
CCAAAAAAGATCGTTCGGGGGTGGCTTTGCCACCCCCAAACCCCCGCCGGAGGCGACGTTGCAACCGCCCTGCGCCAGAAATGGCGATGTTGGCAACTACAACTGTAGTAGTATTGGCTATCGGCTATTTTCACGTTAGTCGTGAGCCACTAGGGTTGCGCCGCTGCTGGCAGTGCCGGCAGCAGCACATAGCCCATGCCTCGGCGGGTCTGGAGCAGGCCCGCCGCGTCGTCTTCGATGCGGCGCAGGGCGCTGCGCAGGCCGCTGACCGCCTTGTCAAGCGCCTCGGCATCCATGCCGGGGTCGTAGTCGCGGCCCCAGACGGCCTCCGAGCATGCCTCGCGGGTGCAGAGATCGCCCATATGGCGATAGAGGTGGTTGAGCAGACGGAACTGGTTGGGCGGCAGGCTCAGCGGCTGGCTGCCGAGGAAGAAGGTCTGGGTGCGCTCGTCGAGGCGCAGGCGGCTGGAGGTGACGACGGTGGGGTCCGGGTCGAGGAAGTGCAGGGCCACGCCGGGGGCACCAAGGCCGATCTCGTCGTAGTTGCGGAGCAGGTGTGGCCCGCTGATCGGCTGGCCGTTGACGAAGGTGCCATTGGCGCTGCCGGCGTCGTGGATCAGGTAGCGCGGCCCCTCACGGACAATCCGGGCGTGGATACGCGAGATATTGTTGCGGGGGATGACAACATCGCACAGAGGTGAGCGACCAATGCTGTGTTCGCGCCCGCTGAGCAGGAACTCGCCTGGCATAACATCGTCGCTGACGCTGATCAGCCGGGCGAAGGGGATCTCGGCGTCTACCATAGGTTGTGCTCCACATCATTCGGGGTTCGCGTATTGGCGAAGCGACCCCCATACCCCCGCCGGAGCGGGGCTTCGCGCGGCGGACACGCCAAAGCGCCCCGGTGTCGGGGCGCTTCGTCGTGTCCGCCGCCGTAAGACAAGCGAGCTAGTCGAGGTAACCGCGCAACTTCTTGCCGAGGTGGGGGTGGCGTAGCTTGCGCAGGGCCACTGCCTCGATCTGGCGGATGCGCTCGCGGGTGATCCCGAACTCAACCCCGACCTCTTCCAGGGTGCGGTAGCGGCCATCCTTGAGGCCATAGCGCAACTGGATGATCTTGCGCTCGCGCTCGGGGAGTTTCTGTAGCACCTCCTCGATCTGCTCACGCAGCATCGCGGCGGCGGCGGCCTCTGAGGGTGTCGAGATCCGATCATCCTCGATAAAGTCGCCCATGCGGCCCTCGCCCTCCTGCCCGACCGGCATCTCCAGCGAGAGCGGATGCATGCTGGCCTCCAGGGTACGCCGCACTTTGCCGGCAGAGATCCCCATGGCCTCAGCAATCTCCTCGGGGGTCGGCTCACGCTGCATCGACTGCTGGAGCTTGTGCGAGGTGCGCTTGACCTGGCTGATCGCCTCGCCCATATGGACGGGCAGGCGGATGGTTCGGCTCTGGTCGGCAATGGCGCGTGTGATCGCCTGGCGGATCCACCATGTGGCGTAGGTAGAAAATTTATGGCCCTTGGTGTAGTCGAACTTCTCGACCGCACGCATCAGGCCGATATTTCCCTCTTGCACCAGATCCATCATCGTCAGGCCATAGGAGGTGTACTTCTTGGCGATCGACACCACGAGCCGCAGGTTCGCCTGAATGAGGTGCTGGCGCGAATCGCAGCCGTGGGCGTATGCCCGCTCGAGCTCGATGCGCTCGCGGCTCGTCTCGTACTCCTCGCGATCGATGCGCTGACGCGCTAGGTCGCCCGACTCCATACCCTTGGCGAGCTCGACCTCCTTCTCGGCGGTGAGCAGAGGCACCTGGCCGATCTCCTGGAGGTACATACGTACCGGGTCGTCGAAGGCGATGTCAGCGAGGTCAGGCAACTCGGTAAGCGTATCTTCGTCATGCGGGTGATTCGCCTCAAGCTCTGCGACCGACTCGACCACCTTTAGCCCCTCGGTCTGCATGGTGGCATATAAGTGATCGACGTCTGCCACGTGCAACTCTGGTTGAGGAAACGCCTCTAAAATATCGTTGTAGGTCAGATAGCCGCGCGCGCGCGCCATCTCAAGCAAGCGTTCCATCATCGATCCCGACTCCTGTGCGGGCTGCTGAATGAGCGTCGTCATCCTTTGCCTGTAGAATGACATGACCATGCTACGATGCGGGGGCGTCGCCCGGAGCGCCGCGAGATCGCGCGCGCTGCCGTATAACACCAGCATACGTACACTATCAAGCCATCTTACTAAATGCTTTTATGGCTTGCGCAAGGGCGCAAGAATCCCCCAACGCCAACGGGGAACCCGCCGCTCTGCACGATACAGCGTTGTATCTAGCGTAGAGATGTCGAGAGGCCGGAGCGTGTGTTTCGCCACGCCCAGGCCCCTCACGCCGATGTGTGCTACCGCAACGGCAAGAAGATGGGGCCGAGAGTAGACCCTCAAACCCCAGCCAATACACACAATGGAGGGACGCAGACAGGGCACCCCATTAGACCTTCCGAGGTTTACTATAACATTATGCAATGGTTAAAGTCAACCCCTGTAATGGTTAAAGTCGCCCACTGTTTGGTTATAGGTTTCAGAACTATCAAGGTTGGTTCCGCGGTACAATGGGGTATCGGCGACGTCACCGACGCGGCCATGCGCTTCGTGCGCGGCGCGGGCGGGGTCAGCCTCAACTCGATCCCGTCGGTCACGGTGGAGGATATGGCGGTTGCGCGAGATGTGGCAGGGCAATTCATTGACGATAGAGCAAGGACGTGACATGCGCGAGCGGATCGGATGTATTGGCCTGGGGATCATGGGCCGGGGGATGGCGCATAACCTGCTGCGGGCCGGCTTTGTGCTGACGGTGTGGAACCGCACCGCGAGCCGCATGGACGATCTGGTGGCGGCCGGGGCCACGGCGGCGGCGAGCCCTGCCGAGGTCGCCGCCAATTCCGATATTATCATCACGTGCGTGAGCGACACCCCCGATGTGCAGGCGGTGACGCTCGGCGCGGGCGGGATCATCCACGGGGCGCGGCCCGGCGCGCTGGTGATCGACATGAGTACGATCAGCCCGCAGGCCGCCCGCGAGATGGCCGCTGCCCTGGCCGGGCGTGGCGTGGCGCACCTGGACGCGCCCATGAGCGGCGGCAGCGAGGGTGCCGCCCGGGGCACCCTGTCAATTATGGTCGGCGGCGCGGCTGCCGATGTCGAGCGGGCCATGCCCGCCTTCGAGGCTATGGGCAAGGCGATCACCCACGTGGGCGACCACGGTGCCGGACAGACGGTGAAGCTGGTGAACCAGATTCTGGTGGCGGGCGCGATGCTAGCGGTCAGCGAGGCGCTGGTGTTCGCCCAGGCCAGCGGCGTGGATCTGGAGAAGACCTTGGCCGCCGTGATGCCCGGCGCGGCCGGGAGCTGGATGCTGGCCAATCGTGGCCCCCAGGTGATCGCGCGCGACTGGCGGCCCGGCTTCAGCATCGACCTCCAGCAGAAGGATTTGCGCCTGGTGCTGGAGGCCGCCGACCAGGTAGGCGCGCCGGTGCTCTCCACAGCGTCGATCTTCCAGATGTACCGTGCGCTTCAGGCGGCCGGCCTCGGTGCCGAGGGCAACCACGCCCTGGTGAAGGCAATCGAGCGGTTGAGCGGAATCGAGGTGGGCAGATAGATTCTGGGGCCATACCGCAGAATCAGCGCGATGCGTACGAAATGAAATATGTGTTGAATGTGCCAGCGAATCTGGCACATTCAACACATACTTCATTTCGCCTGAACAATTTCTACATATCCTTTCGCTATCATCGTCTTGTGATATCGCCGCACGAAGGAGCATGGAATCGATGAGCGTTACATCAACCGCGCCCGAGCGCCCGGCGGCGGGCCGCCGCATTGGTAAGCGCAAGGGCCGCTTCTCACCCTGGCTGCTGCTGCCCCTCGCCCTCGTGGTGATCGTCGCCGGAGGGCTGTTTTGGCAGCTGCGCCAGTCGAGTACGGCGACCACATCCTCCTCAACCGTCACGGTGACGAAGGGCAGCCTGTCCGTAAGCGTCACCGGCAGCGGCCCGGCCCAGGCCGTGCAGAGCCGCAGCATGAGCTTTGGCGTGTCTGGTACGGTTGATGCGGTGCTGGTGCAGGCCGGGGACGTGGTGCAGGCCGGGCAGCCTCTGGCCCGCCTCGATAGCCGCGCCCTGACCCTCCAGGTGCAGCAGGCCGAGGCTAGCCTGAAGGCGGCTGAGGCGAATCAGGCTGCCGCCCAGGGCAAGGGTGCCACCACGCAGGATATCGCCAGCGCCCAGGTCAGCCTTACGTCCGCCGAGGCCAGCTACGAGCGCACCCGCGCCGGCAGCGCCACGCCGGGCGACATCGCCAGCGCTCGCGCCCAGCTTCAGGCGGCCCAGGCCAATCTCGCTGTGCTGAAGGCCGGCCCCACCGCTGACACGCTTTCCACCTCCCAGACCCGTGTTTACCAGGCCCAGCTGACCCTCACGAGCCAGCGCGAGAGCCTCTCGTCCGCCAAGACGAAGGCCCAAAACGCCGTGACCACGGCGGCCAACAGCCTGCGCGACGCCCAGGACAGCTATAGCACGATCTACTGGAATAACCGCCAGTTGGAGAAAGCTCCTGGCCCGCTGCCCCAGACGAATAAGGATCAGGAGGCCGCCGCTCTGCGCGCGGTGAATAACGCCGAGGCCAGCCTCGCCAGCGCCCAGGCCGCCTACGACCAAACTAAGCGGGATGAGGTCACCGGCCTGGCGCAAGCTGAGTCGAGCCTGAAGGACGCCCAGACCCAGTTGAACGTACTGCTGGCTGGGCCGACGACGGCCAGCCTGGCCAGTTCCCAGGCCAGCGTGGCCTCGGCCCAGTCGAGCCTCGACAAGCTGCTGCACCCGGCGACGGCAGCCGACCTCGCCAGCGCCCAGGCCAGCGTCGACCAGGCCAAGATTAACTTGGAGAAGCTCACGACCCCGGCCTCGGTCGCCAGCCTAGCCAGCGCCGAAGCCAGCGTGGCCTCGGCCCAAGTGCAACTCGCGGCCGCCAAGCTCAACCTCGAAAATGCGACCCTCGCCGCGCCCTTCAACGGGATCGTCGCCACGGTTGGCCTCGCGGCGGGCGATGCCGCCACGGTCGGCACAATCACGGTGATTGACGCCAGCCACATGTACATCGACATTAGCCTCGGCGAATCCGATGTGAGCCAGGTCAAGCCGGGCATGGATGTCGCGCTGACCTTCGACGCGGTGGCGAGCCTGAAGATCACCGGCAAGGTCGACACCGTCGCCCCGGTGGCCACCGTGACCCAGAACGTCGTCACCTACCCGGTGCGGGTCAGCTTCGACCCCGGCGCGGCCCCGATCAAGGTAGGCATGACCGCCTCCGGCATAATCGTGACCAAGCAACTCGATAATGTCATCCTGGTACCCAGCCGGGCCATTCAGACTCGCGGTAGCACCCAGAGCGTGCAGGTGCGCCCGGCCGTCGGCCAGCCGGCGGTATCTGTGGCGGTGGTGGCGGGCCTGAGTACCAACGGGCAGACCGAGATCGTCAGCTGTGTGGACACCGGCGACCAATGCCTGCGGGAGGGCGACACGCTGGTGATCGCCGCCACAACCAGCACCACAACCCAGCGCAGTGGCCTTGGCGGGTTCGGCGGCGGCGGCCCACAAGGGCGAATGCCATGAACAACATGATCAGCGTGCGTGACATCACCCGCGTCTATCATACGGGCGAGATTGAGGTTCACGCGCTGCGCGGTCTCTCGTTCGACATTGAGCGCGGCGAGTTTGTGGCGATCATGGGGCCGTCTGGTTCGGGCAAGAGTACGCTGATGAATCTGATCGGGTGCCTGGACACACCGACGACGGGCAGTTACACCCTGGACGGGCTGCCGGTGGAGCAACTGGAGATGTCGCAACTCTCGGCGGTGCGCAACCGCAAGATCGGCTTTGTGTTCCAGCAGTTTCATCTGCTGGCCCGCAGCACGGCCCTAGAGAACGTGGCGCTGCCGCTAGCCTACCGGGGCGGCATACCCGCCGCCGAGCGCATGGCGCGCGCCGCCGAATCGCTGGAGCGCGTCGGCCTGGGCGACCGGATGGACCACAGGCCGCAGCAACTTTCGGGCGGGCAGCAGCAGCGTGTGGCGATTGCCCGCGCCCTGGTGACCCAACCGGCGCTGCTGCTGGCCGACGAGCCGACCGGTGCCCTCGATACGCGCACCAGCGCAGAGGTGATGGATCTGCTCACCGATCTGAACCGCAGCGGGATGACGGTGGTGCTGGTGACCCACGAGCCGGACGTGGCCCACTCCGCCCGGCGGCTGCTGGAGATCCGTGACGGCAAGTTGATGCGCGATGTGCCGACGGCGGAGGCATGGACGGCCCACGACCCGCATACGCCGCACCTCGCGCCCACGTCAGGTAACGCCTCGCCGGTGGAGCGGGCGCGGCGCGCGGGCCGGCTGCCGGTGGCCAGCCGCTGGAGAAAAAGCGTATGAGTACACACGAGCGACCACTTGTTCGGGGGGCGACGAAGGGTGAGCGCGAGGTTCTGCCCCAAACCTCCGCCCAGGCCGAGGATGAACTCTGGGCGGGCGGGATCGGCTGGATCGAGACCTTGGGCATGTCGCTGGCCAGCCTGCGCGCCAACCCATTGCGCACATTTCTAACCGCCCTCGGCGTGCTGATCGGGGTGGCCTCAGTGGTAGCCTTGCTGGCGATTGGGCGCGGCTCACAGGCGGCGATCACCGCCTCGATTACCGCCAACGGGGCCAACCTGCTCACGATCAGAACCCAGGGGCCGCCGGGGCAGGGCGGCGTGCGCGGCGCGGTGGGCGAGGGCGGCACCCTCACGGTGGCCGACGCCACGGCCCTGGCCAACCCGCAGAACGTACCCGACGCCTCCTTCGTCTCGCCCGAGTACAGCGGCAACGCCCAGATAGTGGCCGGCGCGCTCAACATGAACGCCCGCGTCACCGGTGCCCTGCCGGTCTACCCGAGCCTGCATAACAACACCCTAGCCGAGGGCGTCTTTGTCAGCGAGGAAGACAACCGCGCGATGGCGAACGTGGTGGTGCTGGGGGCCAACGTGGCGGCGACCCTCTTCCCGAACGGCGACGGCCTAGGCCAGCAGTTGCGTATGAACGGCAAGAGTTTTCAGGTAATCGGCGTACTGGCCAGCTCGGGCGGCTCCGGCTTCGGCTCGGTCGATGATGGCGTGATCGTGCCGTTGAACACCGCGCAGCGCAAGCTCTTTGGGGCGCGGGCGGCAGTCGGCGGTGAATGGAGCGTCTCGACGATTGTGGTGCAGGCCGCCAGTTCCAGCCAGACTGACGCCGCGCTGAGCGAGATCAACCTGCTGCTGCGCCAGCGCAAGAACCTGCCAGAGGACGGCAGCAGCGACACGTTCAGCGTACTCAACCAAGCGGCCATCCTGCAGACGGTGACGCAGACCACGCAGATGCTGACCCTGTTTCTGTCGGCGATTGCGGCAATCTCGCTGCTGGTGGGCGGGATCGGGATCATGAACATCATGCTGGTGTCGGTGCGCGAGCGGACGCGCGAGATCGGCCTGCGCAAGGCCCTGGGCGCGCGCGAGGGCGACATCATGCTCCAGTTTCTCTTCGAGTCGCTGGCCCTGAGCGGGGTGGGCGGGCTGCTTGGCCTAGCCCTCGGCGCAGCCATTGCCATGCTGGTGAGCCAGAGCGGGGTACTCCAGGCCCAACTCAGCCTCGACGCGGCCCTGATGGCCCTGGGATTCGCCCTCGCCGTGGGCCTATTCTTCGGGATCGCCCCGGCCCGCAACGCGGCCCGGCTCGACCCAATCGTGGCCTTGCGGTATGAATAATTTGAGGCAACAGGCAATCGGCAACGACCGAGATCTTACACAGGAAAATCTATGAATCAGGAGCGGATCATGTGGGTGGTGGCCGTGCTACTGGTGGGCGCGGCGGCCTTCTTCGGCGGGCGGCAGATGGGAGTGACGGCGGGCCAGGAGAGCCGCTCGGCGGCGGCGGCGGGGTTCTTCGCCCAGCGGGGCGGCGGTGGCGGGCAGGGTGGCCAGGGTGGCCAGGGCGGCGGGCGCGGCTTGTCCGGCACCATCGCCTCAGTTGACGGCAGCAGCGTTAGCCTGACCCTCAACGATGGCTCGACGGCGAAGGTCAGCCTCGCCGCCGACGGCGTGGTGCGCCACCAGGTCAACGGCACCCTCGCTGATCTGAAGGTCGGTGATCGGGTTGTGGCCATCGGCACCCAAAATGGCGACACCTTCGCCGCCACCGCGCTCCAGATCGGCGGCGGCCCCGGCGGCCCCGGCGGCAGCCCCAGAGCGACACCCACGCCGTAGGAGAAACGACGCATCGCCACATGATGCGGTTGTGACATTCACGCGCATCAGATGGCGATACGTCGCCCCTGCCTTGTGAACGCGCATCCTTGCGTGCCGGAGCGAATTGGCGCATAATCGACGCGCATGACGCTTTCGACGCGAAGGATTTTTTGTGAACCTCGACTATCTCCAGCGCATCCTCACCAGCCGTGTCTACGATGTCGCCCGCGAGACGCCGCTCCAGGCCGCGCCGCTGCTCTCGGCCCGCCTGGGCAACGAGGTGCTGTTCAAGCGCGAGGATCTCCAGCCAATTTTTTCGTTCAAGCTGCGCGGTGCCTACAACCGCATGGCCCACATGACGCCCGAGGAGCGTGCGCGGGCGGTGATCACTGCCTCAGCCGGCAACCACGCCCAGGGCGTGGCCTACGCCGGCCAGCGCCTCGGCCTGCGCACCGTGATCGTGATGCCGGCCACCACGCCCGAGATCAAGGTGAGCGCATGCCGCGCTCGCGGTGCCGAGGTGGTGCTGCACGGCGACAGCTACAGTGACGCCGAAGCCCACGCCTACCAACTCCAGGCCGAGAACGGCATGACCTTCATCCACCCCTACGACGACCCGCTCGTGATCGCCGGGCAGGGCACCATCGGCCTGGAGATTTCTCAGCAGATCCGCGCCGCGCGCTACAAGGTCTTCGTACCGATTGGTGGCGGCGGCCTGATCGCCGGCATCGCAGTCTTCCTCAAAAGCATCAGCCCACAGGTCGAGATCGTCGGTGTCGAGCCAGACGACTCCGATGCGATGTTCCAGAGCATCCGCGCAGGCGAGCGAGTGACGCTGCCGCAGGTCGGGATCTTCGTGGACGGCGTGGCGGTGCGGCGGGTGGGCGAGCACACCTTCCGCCTGGCCCAGCATTACGTGGACAGCATCGTGCGCGTGAGTACGGACGATGTGTGTGCGGCGATCAAGGATGTCTTCGACGACACGCGGGCGGTGCAGGAGCCGGCCGGTGCCCTGGCGGTGGCCGGGCTGAAGCGCTACGTGGAGGAGCAGGGGACGAGCGGGGAGACCATGGTGGCGCTAACCTGCGGGGCGAATATGAACTTCGGTCGACTGCGCCACGTGGCCGAGCGGGCCGAGATCGGCGAGCATCGTGAGGCACTGCTGGCCGTCACCATCCCCGAGCGACCGGGATCATTCAAGCGCTTTTGCCGACTGCTGGGCGGGCGTAGCATCACCGAGTTCAACTACCGTTACGCGCCGCGCGCCGAGGCCCACATCTTCGTCGGCGTGCAACTGGAGCGGGCCGACCAACGTACCACCTTGATCGCCGACCTAGCCGCCGCCGGCTACGAGGCACTCGACCTGACCAAAGACGACTTGGCAGTGGTTCACCTGCGGCATATGGTGGGCGGACGCTCGCCCGAGGCGGTGGACGAGCGGCTCTACAGCTTCGAGTTCCCCGAGCGGCCCGGTGCCCTGCTCCAATTCCTCGAATCGCTCGACGAGTCCTGGAACATCAGCCTGTTCCACTACCGCAACCACGGCAGCGCCCACGGGCGCGTGCTGGCCGGCATCCAGGTGCCCGCCGCCGCCCTGGGGCGCTTCCGCGAGTCGCTCCAGCGCCTCGGCTACCGCCACGCCGACCAGAGCGAGAACCCGGCCTACAAGGTGTTCTTGACGTGAGGGATGAAGGATGAAGGATGAACTTGGCGTTCGCTTATTTTCGGGATCGGTTCGTGAAATTGCCCCACCGGCGGGCGAAAACCGGCTATCTGGAAAGCATTCCGCCCCACTCGGTGGTTCATTTAGTCGAAACGCTTTACACATTCCGACATCGTGTACGGCGAAGTGGGGAATTTGTCTTAATTAGAACTGTTTTTCAGGCGCAAGTGGGGGTAGAATTTCATTTAGCGCCCAAAAAAATAAGCGAACGGTAAGTGTTACCTATGGCCTAACGCAGGTTTTTAGGGCGACAGCCCTCACGTCGATGTGCATGGGGCGCAGCCCAGCAGGATGTTGCATCAGTCCTGCACAAGTACGTCACGTGGTGTAGAATACGAATGCCCGCGCCGATACCGTTCCGGCGCGGGTGTGCCAACCGGCCACACAGCGACCTGATGGCGCAATGAACCACGATCTGGCAAGCCCATTTCTGCGTCCATTCCTCCCTCACTGGCTTATCGAGCGTATCGGCACGCCGGCGCTCCAGCCGGGCCTCGTCCACCGCTGCAATGCGACGATCCTCTACGCCGACCTAAGCAAGTTCACCCGGCTCACGGCGGCGTTTGCAAGCCTGCCAGATGGAGCCGAGCGACTGCACGACTCGCTGACCCGCTTCTTCGACGTACTGATCGACACGATCATCGCCCATGGCGGCGACGTGGCGGCGATCGCCGGTGATGCGCTAACGGCTTGGTGGCCCGACCGGATTGATATCGATGCGGCGCGACACTGCGGCGAGGCCATGGTGGCAGCGCTCAACACGCTGTCCGCGATCAGCACGCCAGAGGGGCCGTTTCGGCTCGACCTGCGCATCGGGGTTAGCGCGGGGCTGACCTACGTGGTGCTGGCGGGCCTGCCGAGCCACGGGCTGCACTTGGTGATCTGCGGGCCAGCGATGGATGCGGCGACCGGCGCCGAGCAGATAGCCGCCCCGGGCACCATTCATGTGGACGAGGCACCGCACCTGGGCGACCGCATGGAGACGCAGACTGTTGCCACGCTTGAGCCGGTGAGTACGTTAAACTGGGAACACTTTCTGCCGCCGACCTTCGCCGAGCGGCTGCGCTACCACGACCTGGTGGCCGAGTACCGGCGCTGTGTGCCAGCCTTCGCCGCCTTTGCCATGCCCGGTCGGCCCGAGGATTTGCACCGGCTGGTGACCCAGGCCCAAGCGGTGGTGCTGCGCTGGGGCGGCTGGCTGAACGAGGTTGAGGTCGGCAACAAGGGCGCGATCTTTGTGATGCTCTTCGGGGCACCGGTAGCCCGTGGCGACGACCCGAGCCGGGCGGTGGGCTGCTGCCTGGAGTTGCACGAGCGTGGCCTGATCGACCACGCGGCGGTGACGGTAGGCATCCTCTTTGTGGGCGCCGTAGGCAGCCAGCAGCGGCGGGTCTACACCGCGCAGGGCGACGATATGAACCTGGCGGCGCACCTGATGTACGGGGCCGCACCGGGCGAGGTGCTGGTATCGGGGCGGGTGCGCTCAGATATCCTGGGCCGCTACCAGACCACCGAGCCGACGCTGATGAGTACGAAGGGCCACAGCGAGGGCGTGCCGGTGGCGCGTGTGATCTCGGGCGGGGCGCGGATGGGGCGCGGGGTGGCCTTGCAGCGCTACCTGCCCGACGCGGTGGCGCTGATCGGGCGCGCCGAGGAGCGCCGGATGCTGGCGGCGGCGGCCGAGCGGGCGGCGGGCGGGCAGGCAAGCCTGATCTTGCTGGAGGGCGAGTCGGGGATCGGCAAGAGCTACGTGCTGCAAGATCTGGCGGCGGCATGGATGGAGCGCGGCTTCCGGGGCTACAGCAGCGAGTGTAGCAGCGGTGGCCAAGGGGTGCCGCTGCTGGCCTGGCGGCCCATCCTGGCCGACATCTGCGGGATCGACGAGGGCGCCAGCCTGAAGGTGCAGCGCGCCCAGTTGGCCCAGGCCCTTCAGACGGTGCCGCACATCGACGCGCTATCCCAGTACGCCCTCGCCCGCGCCCTGGGCCTGGCCGAAGATCTCACCGGCGAGAGAGCAATCAGCCTGATTGACTCAGATGCGTGCGACCGGCTGATCGACATAGCGGTGGCGCTGATCCACGCCCAACTGAAAGTCGGCCCCCTGCTGATCGTCCTGGAAGATATCCATTGGGCCGACGAGTTCTCGCTGGATTTGGCGACCCGCCTGCTGCGCGCGGCCCCCCCAGGCCGGCCCTTTCCGCTCTGCTTAACGCTCTCGCACCGCCCGCTCGACGGCGCGGTGCCCGATCCGCTCACCGAACTACGGGCCGACCCGAACGCCACCCGCGTCACGCTGGGGCGGCTCACTAGCGACCAGAGCCTTGAGCTGATCCGGGCGCTCCTGGGCGTGTCCGATGTACAGCCCGAGCTGCGCCAGCATATCGAGCGACACACCGAAGGCCAGCCGCTCTTCATCAAAGAATACCTGCGGGTGCTGCTCCAGCATAACTACGCCCATGTCGAAGACGGCGTGGCGACCCTCGCCGACCGCGCGGTGACGGTGCAGGTCTCAAGCTCGGCCCAGGGCGTGATCCAGGCCCGCGTGGATCGGCTCGATGAGCCAACCCGGCTGACCCTCAAAGCGGCAGCGGTGATCGGGCGCAGCTTCCCCTTCCGGCTGCTGGCGATGATCCACCCGGCGCGGCCGAGCGACCACGAGCTGCGCGAGCAACTCAACATGCTGATCGGCCTGAAGATCGTCGATCTGGAACTGGAGGATCCCGAGGCAGTCTACCGCTTTAAGTACGGGATCACCCACGAGGTCGCCTACACAAGCCTGCTGTTCGGGCAGCGCCGCCAGCTTCACGCGGCGGTGGCGAGCTGGTACGAGCGCGCCTACGCGGCGGATATCACGGCCGGGCGGGCGGCAATGGCGGTGTACGATGTGCTGATCTCACACCTGCGGCGGGCGGAGGAGTGGCTGCGCCAGGCCCGCTACTGTCGGGCGGCGGCCGAACAGGCGGCGCAGCGGTTCTCGAACACCGCCGCCCTCCGCTACATCGAGCAGGCGCTGGTGTCCACCAGCGACCCCGCCGAGCGCTGCGACCAACTGCTGCTGCGGGTGATCATTAATGAGCGGGTGGGCAACCAGGTAACTCAGGCCGCAGACATCGAGCTGATCGCCCATCTGGCCGATCAGCTTGGCGACCCGCTGCGCCGGGCCTACGCGAGCTACTACCAGCTCTGTTATTTGCTGGCGGTCGGTCGGCACCAGGCCGTGATCGACATGGCCGAGGTGGTTGATTGGCGCATGCGGCGGGCGATCCGGCGCAGCCGGGGTGAGAGCCGACACCAGGCGCGATTGCTGCGGGCAGGCTATCTCGACGCGCGCGGGATGGCCTGCGCAGCGGCGGGCGAGTTGACCCAGGCGCGGCTGCTCTGTCGGCGGGCGCTGGCCCTCTGTCGGCACACGCGCCCCGAGGAGCAGGCATCCGAGCCCGCCGCCGCACACCGCTGGCTCGATGATCGGGCTATGGCAAGCGGCTGTCTGAACCACCTCGGGCAGGTGGCAGCCCAGCGGGGGCGGCTCGGCGACGCGATGGTCAGCTTTCGGCAGGCTCTCGATCTGGCCCGCGCCACCAACAACTGGAGCAGCGAGGCGCGGGCGCGCGCGGGGATCAGCGGGGTACATCTGGCCCGCCACGACAGCGACGCGGCCCTGATCGAGGCCAATAGCGCCCTTTCAACCAGCCAGGCGGTGGGCGACCGCACCGGGCAGGCGCTGGCCCTCAAGCAACTCGCGGCGATCAGCGCGGCCCACGAGGACTATGACGAGGCTCAGCGGCGGGCATGGCACGCCCTGGCAATCAGCGCCAATATGCGCGCCAGGGTGCTGGAGGCCCAGATCCTTCAGGATATCGCCGGGTTTGCGACGGCCCAGGGCATGGATGAGGAGGCTGAGGCGGCCCGCCAGGAGGCCGAGCGGGTCAGCCAGCACTGGTGGGAGGGTCACGCCGACGCGGCGGGAACATCAAAAGATCCGCTCGTCGCTACGTAAACCAGATTGAGTCGGGGTACTTGGCGTGGAGATGCGTATCGAGGCCGAACCACTGCCCAGAGGGCGTGGCCATAAAGAGCACTGCGGCGATCAGAAAGGGCGGCATGCTCGGGTTGAAGAAGGCCCCGGCGCTGATGTTTAGCAGCAGGAAAAGCGACAGCGCGGCCGTCGGGCGCACCGCGATGCCGAGCAGCATGCCGATGGACACAACGATCTGCCCAATGGTGAGTACCCAGGACACCGGGCGGTACCAGGGGATGGCGAAGTGGCGCAGGTAGGCCGCCGAGAAACTCTGCGGGTCCAGTTCGCTCAAGCGCTGCGCAAAGTGATCGCGCATCACCGGACTCGTCATCCAGTGCCGCGTGGTCTTGTGGTAGGCTCCGTAGAGGAAGACGGCTCCGAAGCCGTAGCGCAAGGCGAGGACGGTGCCTCTGCCGCTGCGGTGCCAACGATCCTGCATCCGTCTTTCTGCATCCATAAAGTGGTCTCCGCTACAAGATCGCGACATCCTAAACCTGTGCGACCACCTCAGCCGAGGCGGTCCCCGCCGGCGCGTCCTCAGCATCAACCTGCAGCGGCAGCCAGATCGCGAACGTGCTGCCGCGCTCCGGGATGCTCGCAACGGTCACCGAACCCTTATGCGCCTCGGCGACCCAGCGGACAATTGCGAGACCGAGGCCGGCACCGCCGCTATGGCGTGATCGCGAGCGGTCAGCGCGGTAGAACCGGTCGAAGATATGCGGCAGATCATCCTCAGAGATGCCCTCGCCGGTGTCGGACACGCTCACGCAGACAAGGCCATCCCGCCGCTCCAGGCCGAGCGTGACCGAGCCGCCGGGCGGGGTATGCTGGATCGCATTCACCCCCAGGTTCAGCAACGCCTGCTTGAGCCGGTCGCGGTCGCCGGTTATGAGTACTTGATCCTCGGCACCGATGCGCAGGGTGACGGCACCAGCCAACGGACGGAGCTCGCGATAGACCTCCAGCAGCAGCGTGTCGAGCTCCACATCCTCGCTGCGGATCTGCCGCCGGGTGTCGCTCTGGGCGATCACGAGCAGGTCGTTGACCATACGGATAAGCCGGGCCGTCTCGCGGCGCATATCGCCGATAGCCTCTTCGAGGATCTCGGGGTTGCGGCACGCCCCGCGCGACAGGATCTCCAGGTTGCCCTGCATGGCCGCCAGGGGCGTGCGCAACTCGTGGCTCACATCGGCCACAAAGCGCTGCTGGGCGTTGAACAGCACCTCCAGGCGACCGAGCAGATCGTTGATTGTGACGCTCAGGCGGTGCAGTTCGTCTTGCTGGGGCGGCACCGGCACACGCTGGCCGAGATCCTCAGCGCGCACAATGCTCTGGGCCGTCTGCGTAACCTGGTCGATCGGGAGCAGCGCGCGGCGCGAGAGCAGGGCCGCGCCTGCGGCCGTGATGATCAGGGCGATCGCGCCGCCGCCCAGCAGAATCCAGGTGAGCATGCCCAAGGTCAGGTCCACATCCTTGAGCGGGCGCAACACCTGGAGAATGCCGACCACCTGGCCGTTCTTAAGCACCAGCGGAGTCACCAGAGACTGGATACGCACGCCGCTGATCGCACGCAGCGAGGTGAGTCCCTTGTTGATATCGTCGGGACCCAGGCTGAGTGAACCCTCGGGCAGCGCAAGATCTTGCCCATCCAGGTTCGGCGTGCGGTCGAGGATGTCGCCCCTGGGGCCAAACACCTGGGCACCGAGGTTGGGGTTGTTGAAGATCTGGATGAACTCGCCCTTGAGGAAGAGCGAGATCTCGCCGCTGGGCGTGCGGATGGGCTCAAGCCCGCCAGCGTTGAAGATCGCCCGCACCTGCTGGGTAGCCGCCCAGAGGTCGCGCTCAACCCCGCCGTAAAGCGACTGCCGCACCGAGAAGTAGATCCCGCAGCCGAGCAGCAGCAGGGCCAGGGCGAAGAACCCGGTGTAGGCGAGGGTGAGGCGCGCACGAAATGACATAGGGGCCGATCCGATGGTGCGTGTATCTGACATCCCACTAAAGAGTGTAGCGCGCTCACCGGTCGTTTGGCAAGGTCAATCCCAGGCCACGCTTGTATAGCAATCCTATGAACGCAATAGCGCAAAAGACGTTCATGCGCGGGGCGCACACCGCCGCGATGAACATGGTCGCTGATGCCCGGCTATCGGCTATCGGCTATCGGCTATTTTCACATCAGTCACGCTGCCAGCCCAAGCGCCCGGCCCGTAAACGGGCGGGCTAGGTTCGACGACGGCCGCTGAAGCGGCCTCAGACATGCCGCTTCAGCGGCCTTCGTAGACCTAGCCGGGGGCTTCAGGATACTGTTGGCGAACTCCGCGTGAGCGCCCACTGCGTATTGATGTTCTTCAGCTGGCGGGCCTGCGCGGTCGCGGCGGCAGCGACCGGGCGGGCCGGGGATACCATCGGTACGAGCAGCGCCAAGGCGAGCAGCAGCGGCAGGGCGAGGCGGTGCCAGCGGCGGTGAATTGTCGGGGGCATGGCGTAGGCTCCTGGTAAACGGAATTAGGACGATAGTGGACGTGAGGTGCATGCGGTACTCCACGCCCCGCCCGCCAAGGTAGTCACACCTCTACTCTACGCCGCGCACACGTCGCCGTGAAGTGTGTATCATTGTGAGTCGTTATGAGTCTTTTCCATCAGACCACCATGCGGCTCCGCTACACAACACCTAATGAACAAAGCCGCTGATGTCCGACTATCGGTTATCGGCTATCGGCTATTTTCACCTCAACCTTCAACACTTGCATGTCGTACTCGCCCAACCGCATCGCCTACTACCGCGACCGCTGCCAGCCGCCGCTGACCCAGAAGACCTTGGCCCAGGCGCTCGGCAAGCACGTCAACACCGTCGTGCTCTGGGAGAAGCGTGGCGCACCGGCCCCCGCCGATCTGCTCCAGCTCGTCGCACTCTTCGTCGCGCACGGGGCGATCTGCGATGAGCCGACGGCGCGGGCGTTCTGGACGGTGAGCGGGCGCGAGCCGTTCGCCATCCCGCCCGAACTGGCGCAGATCTTTGCGCCTGCGGAGGCCGCGCCAGATCTCAGGCGTATGCCGACCTCTAGCATGCCGCCCGCCGCGCCGCTCCCGCCCGCCTCGCTGCTGCCGCTCCTGCGCAACCGGCTCTTCACCGGGCGCGCCGAGGAGCTGCGGGCGCTGGCGGAGTCCCTCAGCCTGCCCGATGCGACGGCGGCCATCTGCGGGCTGGGCGGCGCGGGCAAGACCCAGCTCGCCTGTGAGTTCGCCCATCGCTACGGCCAGTTCTTCCCCGGCGGCGTCTTCTGGCTTAGCTTTAGCGACCCCGCCGCGATCCCCGTCGCCGTGGCGGCCTGCGGCTGGGCCGGGCATCTCGCGCTCCACCCCGACTGCGAAGATCTGCCGCTGGAGCGCCAGGTGCGCCTGGTGCTGGCGGCCTGGCGCGATCCGCAGCCGCGCCTGTTGATCTTCGACAACTGTGAGGACGAGGCGCTGCTGGCCGAGTGGCGTCCGCCCAGCGGCGGCTGTCGCGTGATCGTGACCAGCCGCCGCGCCCGCTGGAACCCGGCCCTGGTCTCGCAGGTGCTGCGGCTGCACGCCCTTGAGCGGGCGGAGAGCGTCGCCCTGCTGCGCGCATACTGCGCCAACCTGCCCGATGCCGCGCAGGTCTTTGCCAACTCGGCGGCAGTGGATAGCCTCGACGCCATCGCCGCCGAGCTGGGCGACCTGCCGCTGGCCCTGCATCTGGCCGGTACCTATATGGCCCACCGCTACATGAGCCTGAGTCCGGCGAGTTACCTGGCCGAGTTGCGCGGGGCGCGCGATCAGGAGGGCCGTGTGCTGGCGGCCCTCGCACATAGCTCCCTGCAAGGCGCGGAGTTCTCCCCGACCCGGCACGATCAGCATGTCGCTCGGGCCTTCGCCCTCAGCTACCGGCGGCTCCACCCCGACCACGCCACCGACCTGCTGGCTCTGAGGTTGCTGGCCCGCGCGGCCTACTTCGCCCCCGGCGAGTCGCTGCCTCGCGCCCTGCTCCTGGCGACGGTCGCGCCGTCTGAGGCTGGCCCACGGCGGGCGGCCCTGGATGAAGATGCACTGACCCGGCTGGTCGGCGACCTGGGCATGCTCGAGTCACGCGATGGCGGTGCGCTGCGCATCCATCGGCTGGTCGCCGGGTTTGTGCGCGCCGTCGCCGCCGACGCCGATGCGCAAGCGGCGGTCGAGCGCGTCGTCCTCGCCGAGGCCCAGCGGCTGAACGAGGAGCGCATGCCTGCACCGATGCACGCCCTCCAGCCGCACCTGCGTGCGGTGACCGGCACGGCCACGCCGCGTGCGGATGCGCGCGCCGCCGACCTGTGCGCCGAGCTGGGCTGGCAACTGGTGCTGCTCGATATGTTCCACGAGGCGCAACGCATGATCGCGCAGTCGCTGGCCATCCGCGAGGCCGTACTTGGCCCCGACCACCCCGATACCGCGACCAGCCTGACCTTGCTGGGGCTCACGTACCAGTTTCAGAGCGCGTTTGCGGCGGCCCGCGCGCCGCTGGAGCGGGCGCTGGCGATCCGGGAGCGGGCGCTGGGGCCGAACCACGTTGAGACGGCGACCGACTGCAACAACCTCGGGTACCTGCTCATGCATCTGGACGATCACGCGGGTGCGCGATCCTATCTCTGGCGGGCGCTGCTGATCTACCGGCGGAGCTTCGGCCTTAGAGATGCCAGGACGGCGCGTACCTTGAGCAACCTGGGCTATGTCCTGAGCCGTGGCGGCGATCACGTCGCCGCGCAGCGCTACCTCAAGCTGGCCCTCAGCATCCGTGAGCAGGTGCTCCCGGCAAATCACCTCTCCACCGCCCAGACGCTCAATAATCTGGGCGAGGCGCTCTTCGCGCTGGGCGACTACGAGGGTGCGCGGCACTATCATGAGCGGGCGCTGGCCATGCGCGACGCGGTGTTCGGCCCCGACCACTTTCATGCCGCCGAGAGCATGCGCAACCTGGCGCTCGTGCTGCGCGCCCAGGGTGATCACGCCGCCGCCCACACATACCTCAAGCGGGCGATCTCAATCTGTGAGACCAGCCTGGGCGAGCGGCACATCGAGACCGCCTGGAAGCTCGAAAGTATGGCCGATCTGCTCTGCGACCAGGCTGACTACGCCGCCGCACGGGTCTACCTCGAACGGGCGCTGGCAATCTACATCGAGATGCTGAACGCGGGGCACCCCAAGATCGCAGCGGTGCGCGGGCTGCTGGCGAGGATAGCGTAATCGAGATTGCCCGCGAAGCTGGCTACGGGGTTAGCTGGCGGCCCAGTCGGGCAGGTAGGCCGGGTCGCGGCGGGCCTCCTTGCCCAGCAGCGAGAGCGAGATCCGGCGGTACTCGTCCTGGTCGTCACGCTGTATGTAGCCATCCGCCACCAGGCGCTCGATCAGATCTTCGATGGCGGTCTGGGCCAGGTGGCGCAGGGCACCGAACTCGGGGCAGCGCTCAGGCTCCACCGGGCTGCTATTGGCACCCTTGAGGACACGGGCCAGACCGCTGCGGCCCATGGGGAAAGGCAGATTGCTCAGCCCGTCCAGGGCGCGCTGCACATCGCTGCGCGGGTTTTCGTGATCGCGCGCGGGGATGGGCTGGGGCGTGGCGCGGGCCGCGCGGGTGATCCCCGAGCGCAGGCCCAAGTTCGGCGCGCAGATGTCGCAGCCGGTCTTGCAGCGGGCCAAGCGCTGACCGAAATGGGCGGCGATGCTGCGATGGCGGCACTCGCTAGCCCGCGCGTAGGTGGCCACCGCGTCTACGCGCTGGATCTGGCGCTCCTGGTAGTCCGCCAGCAGCGTGTCGATGCGTGCGGCCACGTCAGTCGGCGCGGGGAGTTGCTCGATCAGCACCTGACGCGGGCCGCCCCGGTAGCGCAGATAGCCCGCGTCGTGCCAGCCCAGCAGCGCGCCCTCCAGGTCGGCGGGCGGCCAGCCCGCCCGCTCCGCCAGCAGCAGCAGATCTACCTCCTGCCAGACCCCCGCCTCAAGCCCGGCCAGGGCCGCGATCTCTGCGGCGGCGGCCTCAGGCGGCGGTGCGCCGGTCAGGCTCAGGCTGGCCGTCTCCGGGATGTCGAAATGCCGCCGCAGCAGGCCCACCCGCTCCAGCATGCTCAGGCCCACCCGCACCAGAGTGTCGTCATCCCCCGGCAGCGCCCGCTGCACCCGCTCCAGATCAACCACATCATAGGCCCGGCGCATCTGCTGGCGCAGTGCCTTATACAGCATACGCAACTGGTCGCGAGTGATCGCCTCCTCCTGGAGCCAGGTCGTCAGGCGGGCCTTGTCGCTGGCGGCGTAGAGCAACACACAACGAGCGGGCTGGCCGTCGCGCCCAGCCCGCCCGGCCTCCTGGTAGTACGCCTCCACCGATTGCGGCAGGTTATAGTGGATAATCGCGCGGATGTCGGCCTTGTCGATACCCATGCCGAAGGCCACCGTAGCCACCAGCACGCGGGTCTGGCCGCGCATAAAACGCTCTTGGGCGGCGGCGCGGTCGGCCACCTGGGCGTGATAGTGGTCGGCGGAGACTCTGGCGTTGCGTAGCACCTGGGCGAGTTCCTCGCAGGCTTGGCGCGCCCGCGCATACACGATGATCGGCCCGGCGATCTCGCGGCAGAGCTGGACGAGGGTGTGCTGCTTCTCGTCGCGGCTGGCGGCCCGCAGCACCTGGAAGTAAAGGTTTGGGCGAAAGACCGAGGCCAGCACCGCCTCGCTTGCGCCAAGGATCTGGCCGACCTCGGCCTGCGTCTCCTGGGATGCCGTGGCGGTCAGGGCCAACAGCGGCGGGCGGCCCAGCTCGTCGAGAGCCTGGCCAATAAAGAGGTAGTCGGGGCGGAAGCTCATGCCCCACAGGCTCAGGCAGTGAACCTCATCGACCACAAACAGCGAGACCCCGCAGCGCTTGAGGGCGTGCAAGAAGGCCCGCTGGCGCAGCCGCTCGGGCGCGATATAGACCAGCTTATATTCACCTGCGGCGATCCCGCGCAGGCGCGTGGTCAGCTCGCGGGTACTCAGCGTCGAGTTGATCAGCGTCGAGCGTTCGCGCACCGTATCAGACATACCATCGAGCTGATCCTTCATAAGGGCGATCAGCGGGCTGACCACCACGGTGGCGTGGGGCAGCAGCATGGCCGGCAGTTGGTACGTGAGCGACTTCCCGGCCCCCGTGGGCATTACGGCCATGGTACGCACACCATTGAGTACATTATGGATGACGCGGGCCTGGTTGGGCCGGAACTCCTGCAGGCCAAACGACTCACGCAGCATGCGGTAAGCCGTATCGGGGAGCATAGGCGTGGGCGGCGGGAGCGGCTCAGGCAGATCGGGGGCATCAACCTTCGCCCGCTCGAAGCGCAGGCCCAGATCACGCAGCAGATTGGCCCGTTCAAGCGACTCGTGGTCGGCAAGCTGGGCGCACAGCGCCTCGGCGGTGGTGCGATCCTCCGCCAGTTCGGCCGCGCGCTGAAGGATCTGCAGGTCAGCGATGCTGGGGGCGAAGTCAGGGCGCAGCATCAGCGCATCGATCTGGCCACGGGCGGCCTCGGGGTCGCCCTGCTCCAGCGCCAACTCAGCCAGACGCCGCACCGCCGCCAGGCCACTCGGGTCGCGGGCCGCCACGGCGCGATACTGGTCGGCGGCCTCGTCAGGGCAGCCCTGGGCGCGCAGAACATCACCGCGCAGCAGCCAGGCCCCCAACTCCTGGGCCGGATCCTCGGCCATGGCATCGAGGGCCAGATCCAGCTCGGCGTAGTGCCCGGCGACCATCAGGGCGCGCAGGCGCAACTGGCGGCGCGTGACGCTCGTAGCGCGCTCGGCGTCAATCGCGGCGAGGATGCCCAGCGCCTCGTCACCATGACCCAAGTCAACGAACACCCGCGCGCGGGCCTCGCGCAGCGTCACGCTCGTCGGCTGCTCGATCAGCCAGGCATCGAGGTAGCGCAGCAGAGTGTCGCTCTGGCCCCAGCGGTTGAGGTAGCTCACCAGACGCTTACGCGCATCCCCGGCGATCAGGCTCAGGGCCGCCGCCGCGATGTCGAGGACTGGGTTGGCCGCAGATAATACCGTCATCGCCGATCCCTGATGCGTGATGCGTGATCCATATCAGCCATGATACCATGCGAACAAGGCAGAAGGTTACGCTGGCCGCACAGGATCAGGGCTGGTGCAACGTCACCTCTGGCGGGGGTTTGGGGGTGGCTTTGCCACCCCCGAACGATCTTTTTTGGTTGGTTTTTGGCGGCGAATCCGCCAAAAACCAACCAAAAGCGAGGTCTGGGGCGCAGCCCCAGCGACGTGGCAACCGCCCTGGGTCATTCGCGATCCCGCTTGACATCGCGATCAGAAGATGGTATTATCCTCTTTCGCAGTTACTCGAAATAGCGTTGCCATATCCTTGTCGCAATTCTATGAGCTTCGATGCGCGTCCGATGAACCAAGTGGTTGCCTGTTAGCCCGCCCTGCGCCGTCTGGCGCTTTTTTTGCGAATATCTGTTTCGCTCTCGCCCCCCGCCAGTTCTGAGGCCGCCCCCCGGAGGGTTTGCGCCGACGACCGGCGATTTCTGTTTTCCGCCTGCCGGAAGCCTGTACGTGCGTGGGTGCGCGGCCACTGGCCGCCGTATCCAGGTGCCACGACTGAGGAGAGGTGAGTATGCCCCCGTTAATCGAAAGTGTCGTGCTGCAGCCGCTGATCACACCCGTGGACCCTGGCGTGAGCGGTCGCCGCGTGGAGCGGATCAGACGTGAGTCTTTCGCACGAATCAAGGATGCGATCGAGGTGCCGCGCCTGATCGAGACCCAGGTGAACAGCTTCGACTGGTTTAAGCGCGAGGGCCTGCGCGAGCTGTTCGATGAGATCTCGCCGATCACCGACTTCACCGGCAAGAACCTGGCACTGCACTTCCGCGACTATGTCTTCGGCGAGCCGCGCTTTACCGAGTTCGAGTGCCGCGAGCGCGACCTGACCTACGCCGCGCCGCTGCGGGTAAACGTCGAGCTCAACATCCTCTCCACCGGCGAGATCAAGGAGAGCGAACTCTTCCTGGGCGACTTCCCGGTGATGACCGATAACGGCACCTTCATCTATAACGGCGCCGAGCGCGTGGTGGTCTCGCAGCTCATCCGCTCCCCCGGCGTCTACTTTAAGGACGAGAAAGATCCCACCAGCGGGCGCTCGCTCCACTCGGCCAAGCTTATCCCCAACCGTGGGGCCTGGCTTGAGTTCGAGACCAATAAGCGCGATGTGGTCAGCGTCAAGGTCGACCGCAAGCGCAAGATCCCGGTCACCATCCTTATCCGGGCCATCCTGGCCTGGAGGGCCGAGGAGTCCGGCGATGGGCGCTGGGTGCCCGATAACGAACTCGATCAGCACGGCCACAACGAGCACGTGATCGATGCGCTCAAGCATATCGATACGGTGCCCGAGCATCCCTACACCCAGAATACCCTGGATAAGGATCCGGCCCACAACAGCAAAGAGGCGCTCATGGAGCTGTATAAGCGCCTGCGCCCCGGCGACCCGCCGACCCTGGAGAACGCCCGCTCGCTCCTCGAGTCGCTGCTGTTTAACCCGCGCCGCTACGACCTCGCCAAGGTCGGGCGCTATAAGCTGAATAAGAACCTCTGGGAGCGCGAGACCCGCCGCGAGGGGGTTTCCCACGCCCCCAGCATGGGCGTGCGCGTCCTGCTCCCGCGCGATATTATCAAGATCGTCGAGCAGCTCATCCATCTCAACAATGGCCACGGCCGCCCCGATGATATCGACCACCTCGGCAACCGCCGCGTCCGCACGGTCGGTGAGCTGATCCAGCAGCAGTTCCGCGTTGGCCTGCTGCGCCTGGAGCGCGTGGTCAAGGAGCGCATGTCGCTCCAGGATCCCGAGAGCGCCACGCCCAACGGCCTGATCAATATCCGCCCGGTCGTCGCCGCCATGCGCGAGTTCTTCGGTGGCTCGCAGCTCAGCCAGTTTATGGATCAGACCAACCCGCTGGCCGAGCTGACTAACAAGCGCCGGCTCTCGGCCCTCGGCCCCGGTGGCCTCTCCCGCGACCGCGCCGGCTTCGAGGTGCGCGACGTCCACCATTCCCACTACGGGCGCATCTGTCCGGTGGAGACGCCCGAAGGCCCGAATATCGGCCTGATCGGCACCATGTCTACCTTCTCGCGGGTCAACGAGATGGGCTTCCTGGAGACGCCCTACCGCAAGGTCTACAATACCGTCGAGAACGCGCCGGTCTGGCTAGAGAAGGGCATGCTCCTGCGCGATGTGCGCGACCTGCGCAACGGCGACCTGATCGCCGCCAAGGGCTCGCGCGTCGATATGGCTACCAGCAAGCGCATCACCATCGGCCTGCTGCGCGGCCAGATCCTGCGCGAGGATATCACCGACCCGGTCACTGGCGAGGTGATCGCTGAGGCTGAGTCGGAGATCAACCGCACCCTGGCCGAGCGGATTGTCGAGATGCCGATCAAGACGATCAAGATCCGCCCGATTGTCTCACAGGAGGTGGACTACCTCAGCGCCGATGAGGAGGATCGCTTTATTGTTGTGCAGGCCAACGCCGCCATCGATGAGCATAACCGCTTCGCCAGCGCCGCCGTGGCCTGCCGTTTTGGCGAGGATTTCGTCACCGAGCGGATTGACCGCGTGGACTATATGGACGTGTCGCCTAAGCAGGTGGTCAGCGTCTCTACGGCGCTTATCCCCTTCCTTGAACACGACGACGCCAACCGCGCCCTGATGGGCTCGAACATGCAGCGCCAAGCCGTGCCCCTGCTGCGTCCCGATGCGCCGATTGTCGGTACTGGGATGGAGGATCGCGCCGCGCGCGATAGCGGCCAGGTGGTGGTGGCCCGCAAGAATGGCACCGTGATCAGCGCCACCGGCGATAAGATTATCGTCGAGGAGGAAGACGGCCACGAGCGTGAGTATCTGCTGCGCAAGTTTATGCGCAGCAACCAGGATACCTGCATCAACCAGCGCCCGAATGTGTTGCGCGGTCAGCAGGTGCGGGACGGCGAGGTGATCGCCGATAGCTCCAGCACCGATTTTGGCGAACTGGCCCTCGGCCAGAATATCCTGGTGGCCTATATGCCCTGGGAGGGCGGTAATTTCGAGGACGCCATCCTGGTCTCCGAGCGCCTCGTCCGCGAGGACATCTTCACCTCCATCCATATTGAGAAGTATGAGGTTGAGGCCCGCGACACCAAGCTCGGCCCCGAGGAGATCACCCGCGATATCCCCAACGTCGGCCAGGATAGCCTGCGCAACCTTGACGAGCACGGGATTATCTATGTGGGCGCTGAGGTGCAGCCGAACGATATTCTGGTGGGTAAGATCACCCCCAAGGGCGAGACCGACCTGACCGCTGAGGAGCGCCTGCTGCGGGCGATCTTCGGCGAGAAGGCCCGCGAGGTCAAGGATAGCTCGCTGCGCGTGCCCAACGGCGTGCGCGGCAAGGTGATCGATGTCAAGGTCTTCTCGCGCAGCGAGGGGGCCGAGTTGCCCGTCGGCGTCAACCAGACCGTGCGCGTGCTGCTGTGCCAGAAGCGCAAGATCAGCCCCGGCGATAAGATGGCCGGACGCCACGGCAACAAGGGCGTGGTCTCGCGGGTGCTGCCGATTGAGGATATGCCCTTCCTGCCCGATGGCCGTCCGGTCGACATCATCCTCAACCCGATTGGCGTGCCCTCGCGTATGAACATCGGCCAGATCCTGGAGACGCACCTGGGCTGGGCCGCTGCCCGCCTCGGCTTCCGCGTGGCCACCCCGGTCTTCGATGGGGCCAGCGAGGCGCAGATCAAAGACCACCTGATCCGGGCCGGCCTGCCCGGCGATGGCAAGGTCACGCTTTACGACGGGCGCAGCGGCACGCCGTTCCACCACCCGGTGACGGTAGGCTACGCCTATATGCTCAAGCTGGCCCACCTCGTCGAGGATAAGATCCACGCCCGCTCGACCGGCCCCTACAGCTTGGTGACTCAGCAACCCCTCGGTGGCAAGGCCCAGTTCGGCGGCCAGCGCTTCGGCGAGATGGAAGTCTGGGCGCTGGAAGCCTACGGCGCAGCCTACATCCTCCAAGAGATGCTGACGGTAAAGTCGGACGATGTGGTTGGCCGGGTGAAGACCTACGAGGCCATCGTCAAGGGCGAGCCCATCCAGGAGGCCGGCGTGCCCGAGAGCTTCAAGGTGCTGATCAAGGAGCTACAGTCCCTGGGCCTGAGCGTCGAGGTGCTTAGCGAGGACGAGAAGCCGGTCGAACTCTCCGACGATGTGGACGGCGATATGGCCGCCCTGGACGGGATTAACTTGTCGGGGATGGAGCGCGGCGAGTTCTGATCACAAAAGGCACGAAGGGGGGCGAACGACGCGAATTTGTCCCCCCTGGAAAAATGGTTGGCTGGCGATCTACAAATATATCCGATACCGGTTGACAACCGACCTGAAACCG
>CAISPW010000437.1 GCA_903887465.1 uncultured Oscillochloris sp.
AGCATGCGTCTGACCCATCGGGTCCTCCCTGTGTGTATGGCGGATGCGGCACATCAACCGTACAACACAGGGAGTTTTGCTGCAAGCCCTTCGGCTGAAGTGTCAAGCTGGAATGGCCGATTCTGAAACATGCCTTAGACATGGTTTCAGAGGGGCACGTTTTATGTGGCCGTTTGGCGGGACGGCAAGGAGGCAAGACGGGTACGCCCGCAGCAGCGCCAAACGATTATGCGGGATTGAACTATGCCTTTCAGCCTATGCTGTACCCGTTCTACTGCGGCGACCCCTAGATCTGGGAGCGTCAATGCCAACTTCCTCAGTTGCCAACAGATACAGCATGTCGCTGATGCTTGCCGGTATGGCCTGTCTGGTGGTCGCGGTCTTCATCTGGCAGTGGCGGCGAAGGGCAACGGGTGCCCGTGCGCTGTTTGTCTTCTTGCTCGCGCTGACGTGGTGGGATCTCACCTACGCCATATTCTGGGCCGGAGCGCCTGGGCCGTGGCCCGCCTTCTGGCTCGACCTTACCTTTCTGGGGGTGGTCGTCACACCGGCCGCGCTCCTGGCGTTCGCGCTGCAGTTCACGATTCAAGAACACGGGCACCGCTCGTTCCCGTATGCCGTGCTTGCCATCGAACCCGCCATCGTGCTGGCGCTCCTGTGGACGGATCCCTGGTACGGGCTGTTCTTCACCGGCCCACGCGATCCGAGTCAGGGGATGATCTCTGATGACGGCCCCGTGTTCTGGGCCAACATCATCTACTCCTACGCGCTGGTCATACTTTCCATTGGACTCATCCTGTGGCGGTTTTTCCACTCCTCCGGGATCTACCGCCGTCAGGCAGGCGTCCTGCTGGGCGTTATCGGGGTCGCCTGGCTAAACAGCGTGATCTTTATCTTCGGGTTCAGCCCGCTGCCGAATGCGGATAATACCCCGTTCGCCTTCAGCCTCGCGGCCCTTGGCTTCGCCTTCGCCCTGTTCCGCTACCATCTGCTCGATGTGGCATCCATCGCCCGCGATGTACTCATCGAGCAGATGGACGACGGCATCATTGTGCTGGATCCCCAGAACCGGGTCGTCGACATCAACCCGACCGCGCGGCGCATGTTGGTCGTGCCGACCGACATGATCCTCGGTGCGCCGGGGAATCGCCTGGGCACCGTCTGGCACGCGGTCATCGGCACGGTCACATCACCAACCACGGCCCACACCGAGATCACGATTGATACCGGCCCGTATCGCCACGTGGACGTGCGGATCTCGCCGCTCCGCGACCGGGATGCGCAGGTTGTCGGGCGGCTGATCGTCTGCCACGACATTACCGAACGCAAGCGGCTGGAAGAGAATCTCCGCGAGAGCGAGGCGCAATACCGCCAGCTTAGCCAGGAGTTGGAACAGCGCGTGCAGGAGCGCACCGCTGAACTACAGATCGCGAACCTCGCCCTGGCGAAAGCACTGAAGGTCAAAAATGAGTTCATGGCCACAATGAGCCACGAACTACGGACGCCCCTGAACGTCATCCTGGGGGTAATCGAAATACTCCAGACACCCATGTATGGCCAGTTGACCGAAAAACAGCACCGCGCCGTCGGGATGATCGAGGGAAGCGGGATGCGGTTGAAGGACGTGATCAATGACGTGCTGGAGCTTACCACGCTGCAAAGCAGCACCGTCGCGCTGGATCCGCACCCGTGCGCGGTGAACGCGGTGTGCGAGTTGGCCCTGCGAACGATTCGCTCCCAGGCTGCGCAGAAGCACCAGCAGACCCACCTCGCGATCAGCCCCAAGGACATGGTGATCCAGATTGACGAGCAGCGGATCTATCAACTGCTGAAGCACCTAGTCAACAACGCCAGCAAATTCACCCCTGATGGCGGCGAATTTGGGATTGAGGTAGTCGGCGACCGCGAGGCACAGCAGATTAGGATGACCGTGTGGGATCGAGGGATCGGGATTGCGGCGCAGGATCTGCCGCGCCTATTCCAGCCCTTTGTGCAGTTGGATGCGCGCCTCAGACGCCAGTATGAAGGCACGGGCCTGGGGTTGGCGCTGGTCAGGCATCTGGCGGAACTCCTCGGCGGAAACATCGGCGTGGAGAGTACGCTTGATCATGGCAGCCGGTTCACGCTCACGCTGCCATGGGCGGAGTGACGGCAGGGCGGGTGTGACCCGTAGGGGCGCGGCGCGATCCTACCCATCACCTAGGGCGGCGAGGAGCGCCGGGGCGACCGCATCAATCCGCGAGACATCGGCGAAGCGCGGGGTACCCGGCCCGATCACCAGCAGCGGCACCGGGTTGCGGGTGTGGCCCCGCGTGGTGTCGTCCTCGATGTTGCCGTGGTCGCTGGTGATCAAGATCGTATCGGCGGGGCGGCGGGCGACGAGCAGGCCGCCGAGCAGCCGGTCGATGCGCGCGAGTACCTCGGGCACCGCGCCTGCGCCCATGCGCCCGTGCCCGGCCAAGTCGGGCAGGAAGCACTCGAAAAAGACCAGGGCGTGATTGTGGGCCAGGTGCGCGAGGTGAACCCCGGCAAGCTCGGGGGCCACCAGGGGCAGGCCCGCGCCCTCGCCACGGTCGTGGGCGGCCTGGCGGGTGATATCCCAACTCAGGGCACGGTCGGCGCGCAGGTCGTCCATGTCGCGCAGGCGCAGGCCAGCCCCCTCAGCGGCGATGACGCTAGCCGAGCGACGCAGGCGGCGGGCGGCCAGCGCCTGCCAATACCCGGCGCTGAAGGCGTTGGCGAAGGCGACCGCGTGGCCGGCCTGGTCGGCGAGCCGAAAGATCGAGCGCTCGGCCAGCAGCGGGCGCAAGGCCACCGGCGGAAAGTTCGGCTGGTGGCGGCCATGGAGGGCTGGCGCATTCACGCCGGCCAGCAGAGCGACGTGGCCGGTACCGCTCTGGGGCAGCCCGTCCACGCCGAGAGCGGCATCGATTGGCCGCAGCAGCAGGCCGGGCCGATCCTGGATATACTCAATTGTGAGCGGACCACCGAGTATGGCCTGGAGGTGCGCCGTCGCCGCAGCGGCGAGCGGGTTCGTGGCCGCAGCGGGGGCCAGCCCCAGGCCATCGAGGAAGACAAAAACCACTGACATCGCGATTTCACCATTGTTGACATTTATCACAAGCTCGTCTATAATTCCCAGCATTGTAAAATATAGTTTTGACATCCGCCACGGTCGACCCTCCAGCCCAGTTTATCAGATTACGAGGCGTAGGAGAGTCTGCCACCTTGCGGAGCCTAAAGTAGGCGCCGGTTTAGGGTGTTTTTTCAGCCAACACGATAGGCGTGTCGCTGAAGGATCATCACGCAGAGTAAAAACGCGAAAACCGACGCGCCTATCTGTGCAGCAGGTGGCGCTTTTTTGTTGGGTTGGACGGGGCGGAGTCAAACAAACTCTCTGGCAGGAGGCGCGTTAGCATGTCAGTGCAACCGGAGCAGGAGACCTTTGAGGATCTTGAGGAACTAGACTGGACCAAGCTGCTCGACGAGTATGACTATGCCCGCCCGCAGCGCGGTGAGCTGCGCGACGGCATGATTATGCAGATCGAGGACAACGGGGTGCTGGTCTCGATTGGCACCAAGCGCGAGGGCGTGATCCCCTCGCAGGATCTGCGCCAGATGGGCGACGAGTTCGTCGGCGCCCTGCGCATCGGCGAGATGATCCAGGTCTACGTCCAGGAGCCTGAGAACCGTGATGGCGACCTGATTCTTTCGCTGACGATGGTTCAGGTGGCGAAGGACTGGGAGCACGCCGAGCTGATGTTTACCGAGGGCGGCATCGTGCGCTGCAAGGTGATCGGCTTCAACAAGGGCGGTCTGCTCGTCCAGTTTAACCGCATTCGCGGCTTCGTGCCGGCCTCGCAGGTGGCCCAGCTCCACGGTCGCACCGCTGCCGAAGAGCGCCAGCAGGCGCTACAGAAGATGGTCAACCAGGAGATCCCGCTCAAGGTGATCGAGGTCGACCGCGAGCGCAACCGGCTGGTACTCTCCGAGCGCAGCGCGACCCAGGAGTGGCGCAAGGCCCAGAAGCAGCGCCTGCTCACCGAGTTGCAGCCCGGCGATGTGCTCTCGGGGCGCGTCAACCAGCTCACCAACTTCGGTGCCTTTATCGACCTCGGCGGTGCCGATGGCCTGGCCCACATCTCCGAGCTCTCCTGGCAGCGGGTCAACCACCCGCGCGAGGTACTCTCGCCCGGCCAGGAGGTCAAGGTGGTGGTGGTCGAGATCGACCGCGACCGCGAGCGGATCGGCCTCTCGCTCCGCCAGCTCCAGGCCAACCCCTGGGACACGATCGACCAGCGCTACAGCCTCGGCCAGTTGGTCACCGGCCCGGTCACCAACGTCACCCCGTTCGGCGCGTTTGTGCAGGTTGAGGATGCCGTCGAGGGTCTCATCCACGCCAGCGAGCTGGATGTGGACCCGCAGACCCAGCCGCGCGATGTGCTCCAGCCCGGCCAGCAGGTCACCGCAAAGGTGATCAGCCTGGACCGCCAGCGCCAGCGCATGGGCCTTTCGCTGCGCCGGGTCGGCGAGGGCGATAAGGCGACCGAAGCCCCCGCCGAGGTCTAGCCTACGGCGCGTAGAGAAAACACCAGAGAGACACGGCATGCCGTGTCTCTTTGGTGTTTATGGCCGATCACGAAGGAGCGAGTCCATGCGTGTTCTCTCTGGCGACGATGTGCGGCGGGCGGTGCCGATGAGCGCCGCCATCGACGTAGTGGAGGCCGCCTTCGCACGCCTCTCCGATGGCGGTGCCGTCGTCCCCCTGCGCACACGCCTGGAGGCTCCCGAGCGCGAGGGGGTCAGCCTCTTTATGCCGGCGCGGATCATCGGCGGCGCCTCGGCCGCCCTCGGCATCAAGGTGGTCTCGATCTTCCCCCAGAACGCCCGCGATCACGCCGAACCCACGATCTATGCCCTGGTGAGCCTCTTCGACCCCGAGACGGGCCGGCCCCTGGCGGTGATCGACGGCACCTCCCTCACGGCGCTGCGTACCGGGGCGGCCTCGGGCGTGGCCACCCGCCACATGGCCCGCGCCGAGGCCCACCGCCTGGCGATCTTTGGCGCGGGTGCCCAGGCGCTACCCCAGATCCTGGCCGTCTGCGCTGTGCGCCCAATCGACATCGTCTGGATCGTCAACCGCTCACGCGACCGGGCCACACGCCTAGCCACCCGCCTGCGTAGCGAGGGCTATCTGGGCGATGTGATGATCGCCTCTAGCGCCGCCCAGGCTCTCGCCGCCGCCGATATCGTCTGCACCGCCACCTCTGCGCCGACGCCCCTGTTTCACGACGCCGACCTGCGCCCCGGCACGCATATTAACGCTGTGGGATCCTACAAGCCGACCATGGCCGAGGTGCCGGGCGAGACGGTGGCCCGCGCCCGCCTGATTGTCGACCAGCGCGCCGCCGCCTGGGCCGAGGCCGGGGAGCTGGTGCAGGCCCGCGCCGCTGGCCTGATCGACGTCGGCCACGTGATCGGCGAGATCGGCGAGGTGGTGTACGGCCCCCTGCCCGGTCGCACATCCGCAGATCAGATCACCATGTTTAAGTCGGTGGGCAACGCGGTTCAGGATCTGGCCGTCGGCACGCTGGCCCTCGCCCACGCCGAGGGCCGTGGCCTGGGAGTTGTGGTCAGCCTGTAAGCTACCCAAGCCTAAAGGACGTGGGCTTTACCCTGGCGCTACCAGCCGATGAGCGACTGGCATCCGAATGGAACAGACCACCGTAGCGTATGATAATGAGTAGGCGCCGCGCGGAGTGGCGCAGATCGATAAGCAAGGAGCATTGTCTTGACGAACATCTGCGTTGTTGGCACCGGATACGTCGGACTCACCACGGGCGTATGCTTTAGCGACCTGGGCAACACGGTCATCTGTATTGAGATCAACCCCGAGAAGCTGGAGCAACTGCGCGGCGGGAAGTCGCCAATCTACGAACCCGGCCTGGTCGAGCTAATGGAGCGCAACATGCGCTCCGGACGCCTGCGCTTCACCGACAACTACGCCGAGGCCATGGCCGAGGCCAGCCTGATCTTCATCACCGTGGGCACGCCAATGAGCGATGACGGGGCGGCCGACCTGAGCCAGGTGAAGGCCGCCGCGCGCAGCATCGGCCAGAACCTAACCCACCGCGCCGTGATCATCGACAAGAGTACGGTACCGGTGGGCACCGGCGACATGGTGGGCACGATTATCGCCGAACACGCCCGCCCCGACATCGAGTTCACCGTCGTCTCGAACCCCGAGTTCCTGCGCGAGGGCAGCGCGGTGAGCGACTTCTTCAAACCCGACCGGATCGTGCTGGGGGCCACGGATCGCGCCGCCGCCCACGAGGTGGCCGAGTTGCACGAGCCCCTGGGTGCCCAGGTGATCATCACCGACCTGCGCACCGCCGAGATGATCAAGTATGCCTCGAACGCCTTCCTGGCCACGCGCATCAGCTTCATCAACGAGATCTCCCAGATCTGCGAGAAGCTCGGCGCCGATGTTAAGGAGGTCGCCCGTGGCATGGGTGCCGACAAGCGCATCGGGCCGCACTTCCTCGACGCCGGTATCGGCTACGGCGGATCCTGCTTCCCCAAGGATGTGCTGGCCCTGCACCACATGGCCGCCAGCTCGGGCTGCCACCCCCAGCTGCTCCAGGCGGTGATGGATATTAACCAGGATGCGCGCAACCGCTTTGTGGCCAAACTTGAGACCCTTCTCGGTAGCCTGAGCGGGCGCGTGATCGGCGTGCTGGGCCTCTCGTTCAAGCCAAACACCGATGATATGCGCGAGGCTCCCAGCATTGATATCATCAAGGCGCTCCAGGTCGGCGGCGCCCGCGTGAAGGCGTACGACCCGGTGGCAATCGAGCGGGCCGGCGAGTATGTGCCCGAGGTGACCTTCTGCGCCACGGCCTACGATGTGGCCAAGGACGCCGACGCGCTGCTGCTCGTCACCGACTGGAATGAGTTCAAGCAGCTCAACTGGGAGAAGATCAAGAGCTTTATGCACACGCCGATCATCCTCGATGGCCGCAACCTCTACGACCCAGCCGAGATGCGGGCGCGCGGGTTCATCTACTGGGGCGTCGGGCGAGGCAATCACCAGCCGACCCTCGCGACCAACGATGGCGTGACGGCCTAACATCTGGTAGCGCAGAGATGTGGTATGCTCGGGGTAGGCGGACACCCGCCCGCCCCGAGCTTTTTGTATCTGAGGAGCCCCGCATGTCGCACAGCCCTGCGCCGGCAATCTGTGCCACCCGCCACGCCGTTATCCTGGCCGCCGGCGAGTCGAAGCGCACCCGCCCGCTGACCGCACACCGGCCCAAGCCACTCATCCCGCTGCTTGGCCGACCCCTGCTCGCGCATATCCTCGACGAGATGGTTGGCTTGGTCGAGCGGGCCACCCTGGTGGTCGGCTACCGCGCCCAGGATGTCGCCGCCGCCTTCGGGGACACGTACCGGGGGATCGCCCTGCGCTACGTGCGCCAGGCGCAGATGAACGGCACCGCTGGCGCGCTGCTCGCCGTAGGCCAGATCGACGAGCCCTTCTTCCTGCTCTACGGCGACAACCTCGTGGCCCAGGCCGACATCCTGGGGGTCTGCGCCGTGCGCCACAGCCTGGCCGGAATGCACGTCGAGGACGCCCGCAGCTTCGGGGTACTCGACATCATCGGCGGCGGGCGGGTGCGCGGCGTGATCGAGAAGCCGACCAGCCCGCCGCCCGGCGCCCTGGCGAATCCTGGGATCTACCACCTCGACGCGGCGGCCTTCCCGGCCCTCGCCCAGATTGTCCCCTCGCCGCGTGGCGAGTACGAGCTGACCGACCTGGTGGGCCTGCTGGCCGCCACCGGCCCGGTGGGCTACCACGTTTGCACGGGCTTCTGGATGCCGGTGGGCACGCCCTGGGAGGCGCTCGGCGCGGCCCAGTTCCTGCTGGCCCGTCGTGCGGGCCTGCGCGAGCAGATCAGCCCGACGGCGCAGATCGGCGCGGGCAGCCAGATCATCGGCCCGGTGGTGATCGGCGACGGCTGCGTGGTTGGCGTGGGCTGCGTGATCGAGCGGTCGGCCCTGGAGGCGGGGGCCACCCTGGGCGACGGGGCCGTGGTGCGCAACGCGGTGATCGGGGCGGGCGCGCGCGTCGGCGCGGGCTGCGTGGTCGAGAGCAGTTGGCTGGACGACGGGGCGGTTGTCGGGGCGGGGGCGCGCCTGCGGGCGCAGACCTACGACGAACTGCGGCCCACCGCCAACTCCGCTGGGCTGCTCAGCCACGAACTGCTCTGCACGCGCGGGGCCGTACTCGGGCGGGGCACCACAATCGCCCCCGGCGCAGATGTTGCGCCGGGGACGATCATATAGGGCGGTCGTCAGGTGACGAGGTGGGACGAAGCATTCGCCGCCACGATCCGCTAGGCCGGAAATGCTAGCGGGGCGCATGCCCTGTCACCCCATCACCACGCCTCGCGGAGTAACTCCAGCAACTCACCCTCGGTGGCGACACGCGGGTTATGGTAGATCGCACCGTCCAGCAGCGCGATGGCCGCCAGTTCGGGCAGGGCGTCCTCGGGCACACCCACATCGCGCAGCCGCGTAGGCAACCCGCAATCGCTGGACAGAGTGGCCACCGCGCTGATGCCGTCGGCGATCACCTCGCTGTCGCTGCGCCCGCCGGCGTTCACCCCCATAGCGCGGGCGATCCGCACGTAGCGCTCGGGCACCACCGCGCTGTTGAAGCGCATCCCGACCGGCATGAGGATCGATATCGCCGTGCCGTGGTGGACGCGAAACTTGCCGCCGACGGCGTGAGAGAGGGCGTGGATCACGCCGAAGTAGCTGTTGGCGCAGGCCATGCCAGCCATGCTGGCGGCGATCAGCATCTGGCCACGGGCGTCGATGTCGCTCCCGTTCTGTACCGCGTCGCGCAGGTGGGTGGCGATCATGTCGATCGCCGTCAGGGCTAGGCCATCGCTAAAGCTGCTGTTCTCGGTAGAAACAAACGTCTCGATCGCGTGCGAGAGCGCATCTACGCCGGTGGCGGCGGTGAGCGTGGGCGGCAGCGAGCGGGTGAGCAGCGGGTCGAGGATGGCCACATCGGGCACGAGGTAGCGGCTGGCGAAGCTCAACTTCAGATTCTGCTCGTCATCGCGGATCATGGCGTAGGGGGTGACCTCGCTGCCGGTGCCGCTCGTGGTGGGGATGGCGATCATCGGCACGAGGCGTGCGGAGATGACGTTGTAGCCCTGGTAATCGAGCAGGTGGCCGCCGTTGGTCACGATGATGCGAATGGCCTTGGCGGTATCGATTGGGCTGCCGCCGCCCATCGCGAGGATCATGTCGGCCCCGGCGGCGCGGGCGGCGGCGGCACCCTCCATCACCGTGGCCACCGAGGAGTTGGCCGGCACCGAGTCGAAGATGCCGACGACCTCGGCGTTGCCGCGCAGGCCCTCGATCACCGGGCCGAGCAGCCCGGCCGCCGTCACGCCCTTGTCGGCTACAATAAAGATCCGCTGGGCACCTAGTTCGTCGATCACCGGGCCGAGTTCGCTGGCCAGCCCCAACTTGTACAGGACACGTGCCCCAATCCCAAACTCGAAGTACTCTTGCATATATCGGCCCTTTGTCTCGCTGCGTTATGGCATAGCCCTATTATACGGGCACTGTGAAGGGGGATACACCATGCAACCACAGAGTCAGGCGGGCTTCCCTCCAAACACCGTCATCCACGGGCGCTACCTGATCGTGCGGATGATCGGGCGCGGCGGGATGGGCGCCGTTTACGAGGCCGTCGACCAGCGCCTCGGCGCGACGGTGGCCCTCAAGCAGATGACCGTCAGCGGGGCGAACCTCTCGGCGGCCTTCGAGCGCGAGGCGCATATCCTCGCCAGCCTGCGCCACTCGTCGTTGCCCAAGGTTTCCGATTTCTTCAGCGATGGGCAGGCCCAGTTTCTGGTGATGGAGTTCATCCCCGGCACCGATCTGGGCACCCTGCTGGCCCAGCGCGGCCGGCCCTTCCCGGTCGAAGATGTGCTGCGCTGGGCCGACCAGTCCCTGGCCGTGCTAGAGTATCTGCACGTCCAGTCGCCGCCGATCATCCACCGTGATATTAAGCCGCAAAATATGAAGCTGACGCCGGCAGGCGAGATCGTCCTGCTTGACTTCGGCCTGGCCAAGAGCTACGCCGCCGCGCAGTCGGCCACCACGGGCAGCATCTTCGCCTACACGCCGAACTACGCGCCCCTGGAGCAGGTGCAGGGCACGGGCACCACGCCATCGAGCGACCTGTACGCCCTCTCGGCTACGCTCTACCAGTTGCTCACCGGCGCAACGCCGTCCGATGTCCTCCAGCGGCTTGGGGCAACGGCCTCCGGCCAGCCCGACCCGCTGCGCCCGGCGAGCGAGCTGAACCCGCAGGTACCGCCGCCGGTGGCCCAGTGGATCGCCCGTGGCCTCCAGATCGACCAGCGCGGGCGGCCGCCGAGCGCCGAGATGATGCGGGCCGACCTTCAGCAGATTCAGCGCGCCGCCATATCGGTGGCTAACACTGGCCCGACTGTGCTGGCCAGTTCGTCACCGGCGGCGGCGTTTCTGCCAACCGGCGCCCCCGCTGCGCCCCCGCCTGCCCCGAGCGCGGGCACCCGCCGCCGCGCTGGCCCGGCCACCTTCATCATCATCGCCCTGGTCGCCCTGCTGGCTGGCGCGGGCGGTCTGGCGGTATGGCTGCTCGGCGGCAGACCGCCGGGCGGCGGGAGCCTTGCGCGGACGCCGGTGACGCAGGCGGTACCCACGCGCATACCCACGCCGACCAACGCGCTTCTGCCGAGCGACCTGCCTCTGCCGACCACGGCGGGACCGAACTCAACCCAAGCTATCAACGAGCCGCCACCCGCCGATATTGGGCTGACGGCGATGGCCGGCCTGATTGGCACCGAGGCCAGCGGGCCGCAGTTTGGCCCGCTTGGGCCACAGTCTCCCATACATGTGTCGGCCAGCGGGGCGGCCCCGGACGGCGTGGATAGCGCCGGGAACATCACCACCTTCGGCCCCGAAAATGTCGCCGACGGCAACTGGGAAACCGCGTGGCGCGTCCCCGGCAACGGCGACGGCCAGTTTTTGGGGCTTTCCTTCGCCGGGCCGGTGCGGATCCGCCAGGTGCAAATCATCCCCGGCTATGCCAAAATTGACCCGATCACCACCACCGACCGCTTCTTCCAGAACCGGCGCGTGCGGCGCGCACGCCTCGTATTCAGCGATGGCAGCAGCGTCGATGCCACCTTTAGCGATGCCCCAACCCTCCAGGCGGTGAACCTACCCCAGCCGGTGATCAGCAGCTACCTGCAAGTAGAGGTGCTGGAGACGACGGATCCTGGCGCGGTTGATGGGCGCGACTTCACCCCGATCAGTGAGATCGTGGTTATTGGCGAGGTTCAATCCAAATGAGACCGCACCGCTATCGGATGGGCCTGATCACCTTGCTGCTGCTGACCCTCGCCGCTTGCACGTCGAGTCAGGCTGCTGCGCCGTCCGCCACGCCCGTCCCGCCGTCCGCCACGCCCGTCCCGCCGTCCGCCACGCCGACCGAGCATGTCATCGTAGCCGTAACGATAGCGCCCAAGCCAAAGCCCACAGCCGCGCCCGCTGCACAGCCAACGGACGTACCCGCCGACGCGCCGCAGCCATCGGCGCAGGCCCATGTCTTTCCCGTGCAGGGCGCGAAGGTAAACTACGGGGCCAGCCACCACGACTACCCGGCCGCCGATATCTTCTGCGCGCAGGGCAGCCAGTTTGTGGCCGTCACCGACGGCGTGATCGATTACGTGAGTCACAAGGATGTGTGGGATCCCGCTACCAACGATCCGGCGGTGCGCGGGGGCATGTCGGTGGCGATCATCGGCGACGACGGAGTACGCTACTACGGGTCGCACCTCTCGGCGGTGGCCGACGGCATCGAGCCGGGGATGCGCGTGGTCGCCGGGCAGATCCTCGGGCTCACCGGCAAGTCCGGCGACGCGCGCAGCACGCCGCCGCACCTGCACTTCGGCATCTCGCGCCCGACGACACCCGACGACTGGAAGACGCGACGCGGCCAAGTCGCGCCCTACCGCTACCTGCGGGCCTGGCAGCGCGGCGAGAATCTGACGCCAGCGCTGCCGTAATGACGAGATACCACGCGCGGTGGGACGACGTAGAACGGACCGGGCCGAAGCAGCGGCCTTGGCGCTCCACGCCAAATCCGATACTTCGGCCCGGTCCGTTTTCGTCATCTGCGATCCAACGCACAAACATCACTGACGCCGGAATATCCGCCGCAACCCTCCGATACGCAGGCGCGGGCGACGCCGAAGCGCCTGCACGGCCCCAAGATCGCGCACCAGACTCATCTGCTCAACCACGAGGCGCGCGATCTCGGCCGAGCCGTCACGCGGAACCGAGGTAGCCAGCCGCTCTAGCGTAGCCGCATAGCGCCGAGGATCTTCCAAGTCGCTCACCGCACCGACGATCCGCTCGGTGGTCGGGCAGAACACCCCGAGTTCATAGTTCAGCACAAAGTCGATGTTGCCCTGCTCCTGCATGCCCACCGCCTCAGTGAGGATCACCGGCTTGCGCATAACCAGCGCCTCCATCAGCGTACCGGGGCCAGCCTTGGTCACCACAATATCGCTGGCGGCCATCAGCGTCTCCATATTCTGCACAAAGCCAAAGATGTGGCTGTTGGCCGGTCGGCCCTCGCCGACGAGCGCGTCATGCAGCGCGCGGTTCTTGCCCGTCACCACCAGCAACTGCCGGTCGGGGTAGGCCCGCTCCATCGCCCGCATCAGCGCGCCAAGGCGACCGGAACCCACCCCGCCAGCGGTGAGCAGGATGGTGAAGCGGCTCGCGTCCAGCCCCAGGGCGGCCCGCGCCGCCGCCAGGCCGTCGGCATAGTCGGCAAACTTCGGGTGTACAGGAAACCCGGTGCGCTGCATCTTCGAGGGGCGCATGCCGCGCTTCTGCATCAGCCGGTACGCCTCATCCGTGGGCACCAGAGCCAGATCGACCCCTGGGTAGGTCCACGATGCGTGCAGGCTCACCAGATCCGTCACCACCGTCACCACCCGGCAGGGCAGCCGGTGGATCCGCCGGGCCGCACAGACAAAGCGGTGGACGAGCGGATGCGTCACCACCACGACCTTTGGGCGGGTCTCCAGCAGCAGCCGGGTGATGTTGCGCCGCGCCGTCACGAAGACCAGCCGTGAGAGCAGATCGACCCGGCGCATGCCGTTGGTGAGCTGGAAGGTCATATCATACAGGCGCAGCCAGCGCGTGGAGAGCTGGTCGTACATGTTGGGGGCGCTGCGCACAAGAGGCACATCGGTGAGCCGCAAGATGTCGTCGATCCGCCAGGTCAGGCACCCGCCGCTCGCCTGATCGAGCGCGGCGGCAATGGCGACGGCGGCGCTGCGGTGGCCGCCCCCGGTGTCCGAGATCGCGAAGAGTACATCGACAGAAGGAAGAAGTGGCATGGGCGGCTCCATAATGGGGATAGTACAGCCGCATACTACCATAGAGTTTCAAGACCCTAGCGCAGAAGCCACCCGGTTCGGCAGCGCCCGCCGTCGGACTGATGCAACGTCCGTGGGGCGTGCCCCGCCGGAGGCGACGTGGCAACCGCCCTAACGGGCCGAGCTTGGGATTGACACCCCCCAGGCTCCATGGTACACTTTGCGCACCTTTAACGCAGTCCCGAGAGGCTGTAAAGGAGCATCCGGTATGTTCCACCTCGCGCTACGTGAGCGCCGCTGTCAATCTTCCCGTACCCCTACCTGTGGGGGGCTACGGGCTTTTTGTTGTTGGGGCGCAGGAGGGGCGCAGCGCCCCTCCTGCGCCCTTCACTGGAGCGCTGCGCCCTTTACTGGGGCGCTGCGCCCCTCCTGCGCCCCTAACACCCTATGTCCAACCTTATGAAAGATCGCAAGCAGATCCTCACCGCCGACGACATCCGCCGCGCCCTGGTGCGTATCGCCCACGAGATCGACGAGCGCAACGGCGGCCTCCAGGACGTGATCCTCGTCGGCGTCCCTAGCCGGGGCGTGCCCATCGCCGAGCGGATCGCCGCCGCTATCGCCGACTTCGAGGGCGTGCAACTGCCCGTCGGCCAGCTCGACATTACCCTCTACCGCGACGACCTGCGCATGCGCGGGCCATCCGCCCAGATGCGCAAGACGAGCATCCAGCCCGATATTACCGGCAAGACGGTCGTACTGGTGGACGATGTGCTCTACACCGGGCGCACCGTGCGGGCCGCCCTCGACGCCATCGCCGACCTCGGTCGCCCCGCCTGCATCCAGCTCGCCGTCCTGATCGACCGTGGCCATCGCGAGCTGCCCATCCGCGCCGACTTCGTGGGTAAGAATGTCCCCACCGCCCGCTCCGAGCGGGTTATGGTTCTCCTGCGCGAGACCGATGGCTCCGATGAGGTGTTAATCGAGCGGCCAACGGTTTAATTATGTGTGTTGAATGCAGGCACACGCGACATTCAACACGCAACACGCAACACTTATGGAACAAACATCTCACCGCCGCCATCATATGATCGACCTTGACGACGTTAGCGCCGAGGAGATCGAGGCGATCCTCACCACCACCGAGAGCATGAAAGAGGTGCTCGCGCGCGAGATCAAGCAGGTGCCGGCCCTGCGCGGGCGCAACGTGGTGAACATGTTCTTCGAGGACAGCACCCGCACCCGCATCTCGTTCGAGCTGGCCGCCCGCGCCCTCTCGGCCAACGTCGTCTCCTTCAGCGCCCGTGGCAGCAGCGTCGAGAAGGGTGAGTCCCTGATCGACACCGTACGTACCCTCCAGTCTCTCGGCGCTGACGTTGTGGTCATCCGCCACAGCCAGCCCGGCACGCCCTACCTGGTGGCCCGCCACTTCCACGGCTCGGTGATCAACGCCGGCGACGGGCGTCACGCCCACCCCACCCAGGCGCTGCTCGACCTCTTCACCATCCGCGAGCGCCTCGGCCAGCTCCGCGACATCAAGGTGGTGATCGTCGGCGATATTCTGCACAGCCGAGTGGCCCGCTCCGACATCTGGGGACTCACCCGCATGGGTGCCCACGTCACCCTCTGCGCGCCGCCCACCCTGCTCGGCCACAGCAAGTACTGGCGCGAAACCTGGCCCGAGCTGACGATTAGCCACGACCTCGATGCGGCGACCAAGGGTGCCGACGTGGTGATGGCCCTGCGCATCCAGAAGGAGCGCATGCAGGCCGGGCTGCTGCCCTCCCTGCGCGAGTATACCCGCGCCTATGGCCTCACCCCCGAGCGCCTGGCCAAACTCGATAAGCACACCCTGATCATGCACCCCGGCCCGATGAACCCCGGCGTCGAGATCTCACCCGAGGCGGCTACCTCGCCCAACTCGCTGATCGAGGCCCAGGTGACCAACGGGGTCGCCGTGCGTATGGCCCTGCTTTACCTGCTCGCCGGGTAGTAAAGCGTTCCTGTCGCTCAACCCTCAGCACGCGCCCTAACCAGGACATACACATGAACTATCTGATCAAAAACGGATCAATCATCGACCCGGCCCGCCGCGTCGCCACCGTCGGCGATGTCCTCGTCGTAGACGGCAAGGTCGAGCAGGTCTTCGACATGGCCGAGATGCGCGCCGAGCAGGGGCCGCTACCCGAGGGCACCGAGGTGATCAACGCCAGGGGCTGTGTGATCGCCCCCGGCTTCACCGACCTGCACGCCCAACTCGGCGAGCCCGGCGAGGAGTACCGCGAGACGATTGCCAGCGGCACCCTGGCCGCCGCCCACGGCGGGTTCACCACCGTCTGCGCCATGCCCGGCACCACACCGGCCCTCGACCGCGCGGCGGTGGCCCACCAAGTGCGCGCCATTGCCCAGCGCGACGGCCACGTTCACGTCAACCTGATCGGCGCGATCACCGTTGGCCGCGAGGGCAAGGCGCTCACCGAGATGATCGAGTTGGCTGAGGCCGGATGCATCGCCTTCAGCGACGACGGTCGCTCGATTGCCGATGCGGCCCTGATGCGCAGCGCGCTGGCCTACGCCGCCGCCCTTGGCCTGCCCATCATGACCCACTGCGAGGACGCCCGCCTCAGCGCCGGGGGGGCCATGCACGAGGGTGCCATCAGCACCCGCCTCGGACTCCCCGGCATCCCCGCCGCCGCCGAGGAGCTGATGATCGCCCGCGATATCGCCCTGGCCGAGGATACCGGCGCCCACTTGCATATCTGCCAGGTTAGCACCGCTGGCGGGGTGGCCTGCATCCGCGCCGCCAAAGCGCGGGGCGTCCGCGTTACCGCCGAGGTTACACCGCACCACCTGACCCTCAGCGATATTTGGGTTCTCGGCTCGCTCACCCCGCGCCCCATCCTGCCGACGCCCCCGCCCCCGCCGCTGATCCGTGGCAAGGCCCGGCGAGTCAGAGCGCCCGAACTCGGCCTGCCCGACTGGCTTGTCCCCACCGCCCTGCCCCCCTACGACACCTCCACCCGCGTCAGCCCGCCCCTGCGCACCGCACACGATATCGAAGCCCTGATCGCCGGAATCCACGACGGCACGATCGACGTGATCGCCTCCGGCCACTCGCCCCAATCGCGTGTTGAGAAGGAGTGCGAGTATGGCCTAGCCGCCCCCGGCATCAGCAGCCTAGAGACGGCCCTCGGCCTGGTACTTACCCTCGTCCATCGCGGCGAGATGGATCTCGTCAACGCCGTGTCCCGCCTCACCGAGGGGCCGGCCCAGGTGATCGGTCGCTCGCCAGCCACCCTGCGCCCCGGCTCGCACGCCGATATTGTGATCTTCGACCCCGACCACGCCTGGGTCGTCGATGCCGCCCGCTTCGTCTCACGGGGCAAGAATACCCCGCTCCACGGCCAGCAACTCAAGGGCCAGGTGATGCTCACCATGGCCGCCGGCGCGGTGGTCTTCCGCCGCGATAACTTCGGGCACAGCGGGCGCAGCGGCCCGCAGACATCGAAGCTCTCCGGTATCCTCAGCGCCAACGAGTGATCGCAAACCAGGGAGGGTCAAGCGCTTGACCCTCCCTCAGGCCGCACCCTGGCTCGCGCTCTTCCCCGGCAATGGTTTGCGCAATGCCCTTCGCGCTCGTGGCGGTAAGTCGCCTTCGGCGACAGACACCAGGGCGGTTGCAAGGTTGCCTCCGGCGGGGGTTTGGGGGTGGCAACGCCACATCCGAACGATCTTTTTTTGTTGGTTTTTGGCGGCGAATCCGCCAAAAACCAACCAAAAGCGCGGTCTGGGGCGCAGCCCCGAGGACGTTGCATCAGCCCTGCGACAGACACCGCGCACCGTGACAATCTCGTGTCGCACTGTGTATAATATACTTATGAGCGATAGCACCAGCCTGACTCCCCGCCAGCAGCGCGCCGCCGAGTACATCCTTGAGGATGAGGGTCTCACCGGCGACCTTGAAGACTCCCAGGCCCAACAGTTGGTGAACTGGGCTGGCGATGCCGCCGTGCGCGCCGCCGCGCCCAGGCAGAGCGACGCGCAGGCCGAGGCGCTGGTGGCCGCCGTGCGCCAGGCCGCCCGCCGGGCCGCCCGCCAGGCCGCCGAGCAGGGCCAGGATGTCGTCGCCCTCGCCGAGGCCGCCCTCGCCGAGTTCGCCCCGACCGTACCGGGCGCGCAGCCTCCGGCCCCCCGGACGCCCACGCTCCGCCGCCGGATCGAGTCACTGCGCACCCGGCTGATCTCTCTGATCTCGCACCGCACGAGCTGAGACCTACCGCCATGCCAACCAATACGTCGAACCGCACTCCCAAGGCCAACGGCCGCATCCTCGTCGCCGTGATCCTGATCTGCCTCCTCGGCATTGGCTACCTGGCCCGCCAGGGTGTGATCGACCTCGGCAGATTCGGCGTGGGCATCAACCCGACCGCCGCCGCCCGGCCCAAGCCGACTGCGGCAGCGGGTGCCGCGCCCATCGCCGATGCCCCCACCAGCACCGGCGACATCCAGGTCTTCTTCACCACGCCCAGCCTCGTCTACCCCGATGTGCCCAAGAACCGCACCCCGCCGCCCTATGAGCGGGCGATCATCGCCGACATCGACGCCGCCACCCGCAGCGTCGATATGGCCACCTATGAGTACAACCTCAGCAGCGTCGCCGCCGCCCTCGTGCGCGCCAAGCAGCGCGGCGTCAAGGTGCGCCTCGCCCTCGACCGCGAGAACCTCGACGACCCGGCCATGGCCGCGTGGGCCGGCACCGTCGAGGCCGCCAAGATCCCGGTGAGCTGGGAGCAGACCGACGCCTTCCTCCACAGCAAGTTTATCATCGTGGACGCGGCCTTCGTCTGGACCGGCTCGTGGAACGCGACTAACAACGACACCTACCGCAATAACAATAACCTGCTGCGGATCACCGCCCCCGCGATTGTGGCCAACTACCAGGCCGAGTTCACCCAAATGGCCGCAGGCAAATTCGGCACGGACAAGAAGCCCCGGACGCCCAACCCTCGGGTGACCATCGGCGCGGTGCCGGTCGAGAACTACTTCGCGCCCAAGGACGGCGTCAGCACGCACGTCATCGACTGGATCAGCCAGGCCACCCAGAGCGTCGATTTCCTAGCCTTCTCCTTCACCAGCGACGATATCGGCAACGCGATGATCGCCCGCCAGCAGGCCGGCCTGCCCGTGCGCGGGGTCTTCGAGAAGCGCAACGCCCAGGGTATCGGCAGCGAGTATGCGCGCCTGCGGGAGGCCAAGGTGGACGTATTCAGCGACGGCAACTGCTACACGATGCACCATAAGGTGATCATCATCGACCGGCGCGTGGTGATCACCGGCTCGTATAACTTCACCAGCCGCGCCGAGAGCGTGAACGACGAGAACCTGCTGATCATCGACGACCCGGCCATCGCCAAGCTCTATATGGATGAGTTTGAGCGCGTCTTCGCCCAGGCCCAGAACCCCGTCGCATGTCGGTAGCGCAAGGCAACCGGCACCAGGCCGAGCATACGAGCCGGGCGGCGATAGGTTCGAGCGATTGCGATTGCCATTCCCTGTTCCCGCTGCCCTCTGCGGCGGAGATAGCCCGCAACGCCTATGAACCAGCTGATCCTCCTGGTGCTCGGAACCTGCATCGTAATGTTTATTCTCTGGCTGATCACGCAGTTTCTCGACCAAGAGAACGGCTACGGCCTGTATGTCTCGCTGATTCTCTTCAGCATCCTGCTGCTGGTGTTGGCCATGTTGCTCGCATCATCCATCAGCATTATCATCTTCCGCAGCTGAGTCACGGCACCCATGGTGACCCCTGTAAACCGTATCCACACCTGGAAGATATCTGAACTATGAGCACTCGCCCGCCCCGACAACGCATCAATCCCAACGACGATGCCCTCTGGGAGCGTCTCGCCCAAGACGCCGCCCAGCGCATGCCGCACGATCTCGCCCCACCTCTGAGCGAGGTGAGCGTGCCGGGCATTGTCGCCCCGCCTACGCCGGACGCCCCGCCCACGCCGGACGCCCCGCCCACGCCGCGCCGCGCCGCGCGTGGGCCGCGCACCACCCGCTACCTAAATGTGACCCGTATGGACTACCCCAAGGCCCACGGCTATTTTGTGCGGGTGACCTGGAAGGGCGTGCAGCGCGCCCGGCTGTTTAGTGACGGCGTCTACGGGGATCGCTTCGCCGCCCTAGCGGCCGCCCTCGACTGGCGCGACCAAGTGACCAAGGAGTTGGGCAAGCCCAGCCCCGGCAAACCCTCCCGACCCGACCTCGGGGTCAATCGGGTAACCAAGGACGGGCGCGATGTCTACGAAGCCACCTGGCTGATCAACGGCAAGCAGGGCCGCACCAGCTTCTCGGTCAAGAAGCACGGCGTGAAAAAAGCTCACGCCCTGGCCCTGGCCGCCCGCCAGCGCGCCCTCGCCGGGAGCAAAGATAAAGACGACGCTTAGGTATGATCCAGGATTGGCGGTAGTGCCTTTTTTTGCACTACCGCAAAAGTCGCCCGGTCGCGGCAACGTTCGCTGAAGCCCCCGGCTAGGTTGACGACGGCCGCTGAATCGGCCTCAGATAGGCCGCTTCAGC
>CAISPW010000438.1 GCA_903887465.1 uncultured Oscillochloris sp.
ATACTGCTGTGGCCGAGGGTGCGCTGCACCATCGCCAGATCAGCGCCTGACTCAAGCATCCGGCGAGCCAGGCTGTGGCGTAGCGTGTGGGGGGTGGCATCGTCTAATTGGCGAGCCAGGTCGCGCAACTCGGCGGCGCGCTCCAGCGAACTGATGCTGGCTGCGTCGGCACGGAGGCGATCAGCGGCCTCGTGGGCGCGCTGGTCAACTACCCGCTGGATCAGACGCTGGTTCACGCCGGGGTGCATCGGCTGGCCGGCGGTGGTGTGGTCGAAGCCCACCAGCAGCGGCTCGCGCTCGGCCTCGCTCCCCACCGCTGGCAGCCCCTTGGGGCAGCGCAACTGCTTGAGGTAGCGCCGCAGCACGGCCACCGTCTCGGCATTGAGTATCACCCGGCGTGTGCGCCCGCCCTTGCCCCGGCGCACCGTCACCGTCATCCCGTCCAGGTCGAGGTCGCGCAGCTGGATATCACAGGTCTCCTGGGCGCGCAGGCCGGCGTGGGCCAGCAGCGCGAGCAGGGCTTCATCGCGCAGGCGCACGCGCTCGCTGCGCCCGGACTGGACAGTGCGCAGGAGGGCATCAACGGCGGCAGACGGGATGGATTTTGGGGAGGGGCCGCTGGTCGGCAGCAATTTGACCGCGTCAGCGGGGTTGGCGGCGATCAGATCAGCCTTCTGCGCCCACGCAAGGTAGGCGCGCAGACTGTTCAAAGCACGGTTTAGCGTCGAGGGGGCGGCGGCCGCATCGAGCTGGCGATGCATGCGCCAGGCGTGGATGTCAGGCTCGCGCAGCAGGTCGGGCGCGAAGGGTCGGCGGCGAACCGCTTCCCACCAGGTAGCGAAGCCGGCCAGGTCACCGCGCACCGCCTTGGTGGTCAGCGGCGAGCGGCCCTTCTCCACGAGATATGCGAGGTAATCGTTGATCGTGTGATGCATGCGTGCGCCGTAGAAGAAACACGTGAGACCTGCTGTACTCTACCATTTGCATATCCGACATGTCAACAGGCGCTTTTTGACGGTGGGACACCCGCTTTTATCCGACGTGTAGGCGGGCTGAACAAGGCTATCGCGTCGGATATTCGGAAGTCTCCGACATGGTAACGCTACCTCACCCCTGGACTTCAAGAAATTCAGGGGACTTCAAAAAATCCAGGGGTCAAGTTCAAAAAATTCAGGTAATTTTACAACGATCCACCCGAGAGCGCGTGGGGGTCGAACCCACCGGCGCGGCTCGTCACCGCGCCCACTCGTTTTGAAGACGAGGGCAGCCACCGGGCCACATCCGCTCTCGGGGCTGATTGTAGGGGCCAGTCCCGCGCCTGTCAACTTCTGTCGATAAACGAGGAATGCGAAACGGCCACCTGGCAGGTGGCCGTTTCGCGTTCCTTGTTTGTCGGTACCCTATAGGCGGAAGAAGTCCACCACCTGGCTGCGCTCCTCGTCGCTGGGCATCATCTCGATGAAGGTGACGCGGTGCCATGGGTAGATCACCGCCTGCACCCCGGCGGCTAGGTAGCTCACCGGCTTGCCGTCGCGCTTGCGCATGTTCGTCACCTTGATGAACATGTCGCTCGGCTGCGGGTCCTGGTCGATGTCGGCCAGCATCGGGTCTTCGCCGCTCAGGTGGAGGATAACCGTCTTCGCCACACTCGTCTCCTTTAAAGGTGGATAGGGGACAGGGAACCGCGCCTTCGGTCGCGGCCCGGCGGTTGCCGGTTGCCGGTTCCCTACACGATCTCAAAGCGCAGTATCAGCGTCCCGAACTTTAGCTCGTCGCCGTGGGCGATGGGCGTCGGCGACTGGGGTGCCAGTCGGGTGCCGTTGATGAAGGTGCCGTTGGCGCTGCCCAGATCTTCGAGCGTGTAGCCCTTGACCTTCGGGGCGATGATTGCGTGACGCCGTGATACCCCCGCATCGTAGCCCCCGTCGAGCCCCAGGTCCACGTCGGGGTAGATGCCGCGCTGGTTATCCTTGCGACCCACCAGCAACTCCTCGCCGGACTCAAGGTTGATCCGACGTCCGCTGTTGATCACCACCAGGCGCACCGCAGCCACGCCGGACACGACGACCGGCGCGGGCACCACGGTCTGCGGCGCATCCTCAACCACCGAGGGTATCTCGTCCGCCGGTCGGCTGAGCGCGTTGGTCGTCTCGCGGCGCGGCCCCGCGTTGATCAGCGAGGCACCACACTCCGAGCAAAAGATCGCCCCGTTCATCTGCTGGGCGTTGCAGTGGCTACAGCGGATCATCGTCGTTCTCCCGGCTTCACGCCTCGCGCTCATGCGTCTCGCCGCCGCTCATCAGGCCGCGCGTCCCGTACTTGATGCGCTTGCGGCCCTCGGCGCTGGTCTGTCCCGAGCGCAGCAGCCGGGTGGCCTCCTCTTGTACCGTGTGGGCCAGCTCGACATCGCCCGCATCGAAGAGCCGCGTGCCGGCCATCTGTAGCCGCCGGGATGCCTCCTCGATCCGCCCCGCGCCCATGTCCTGCCAGGCTCCAGCCTGGAGCCGGTAGGCCACTAGGCGCTCAAGCCAGTGCTTCACCGTGACGTCCACCTCGTAGCCGACGCTCGCCGCCTGCCGCACGCTGATGCGCAGCACCACGTTGCCCTCCTGGTTCATCAGGCTCATGCCGGGCAGGCTGTAGCGCAGGGTCAGCCGGAGCAGCGGGTGGTCGCCCACGGACAGGGGCGGCACCACCACCTCCAGCAGAAACGCCTGCGGGTCGCTCCCCGGCCAGTCGCCCAGGTTCGCCGCCCAGACCAGATCCTTCTCCTCAAGGGCCTGCACGGTGGCGATGAAGGGCCGCACCCGGTCGAGCGAGCGCAGCATGGCGCCGGGGCGCATCTCGGCGCGCAGTTGCACGTCTTGGGCAAACACCGAGTGCATGCGCGTCACCTCGTCGGTGAAGATCTGGGCGATCTCGCCGGCTGAGGTGATGTACTGCGTGCGGCTATTCTCGCGGGCCGACATAGTCTCTAGCAGATCCTCGTTCCACTCGTTCCCGATGCCGAGGGCGGTCAGGCCCACCCCACGGCCCTGGGCGCGCCGGGCAATCTCCACGCAGCGGCCCTCGTCGCCGTAGGTGCGCCCGTCGGTGAGCAGCATGATCCGGCTGACCCCGTGGCTGGTCAGGGCGCGCTGGATCTCTTGGAGGGCCAGGGCCATGCCGGTGGCCATCTCGGTGCCGCCGGCCGCCTCGACGCTGCCGATCATGCGCTTGAGGTCGGCCTTGTTGCGCATCCGCTGCGCGGCGATCACCACCTCGGCCCGGTCGTTGAAGGTGACCAGGGAGAGGTAGTCATCCTCGCTGAGCATATCGACGATGCGGTTGGCTGCCTCCTTCACCTGCTGGAGCCGCTCGCCGCGCATTGAGGAGCTGCGGTCGATCACTAGGCAGAGATTGAGCGGGAGCTTGGGCATGGTCGTCGGCACGCCGTGGGCGCTCACCTCAAGCAGCACATAGATCAGCTGCTCCTCGGCAATGTCGGGAAGCACGCCACGGCTCAGGGTTGAACGAAGCTGGATGCCGGGTGCCATCGGATCACCTTTCTGCCATCGGCAGCGACACGACAACGGCGGAGATGTTATCCTCGCCGCCGGCTAGGTTTGCCAGGGCGATCAGTTCGTTGCAAATATCCTGGGGCCATGGGCTGCGCACGAGCGCCTGCGCGAGCGCGGGATCTTCGACCATTCCCCAGAGTCCGTCGCTGCAGAGGAGTAGGTGCGAGCTGAGGCCGACGGGCTGGTAGATAAAGTCGACCATCACCTGGGGTTGCTGGCCGACGGTGCGGTAGAGCTGGTTGCGCAGCGGGTGTTCGCGGGCCTCGGTTGGGTCGAGTTGGCCGAGTTGGATGAGCCGCCCGACGGTGGAGTGGTCGCTGGTGATCTGGCGCAGGCCGTCCGGCTCGTACAGGTACGCCCGCGTGTCGCCGACGTGGGCGATGTAGAGTCCATGGCCTACCAGCAACGCCGCAGTACAGGTGGTGCCCATGTCCGTCCCCATGGCCTGGGCGGTGTCCCAGATCGCCTGGTTGGCGGCCTGCACCGCCGAGACCATGAGCGGCTGGAGGGCGGTGGTCATCGTATCGTCGAGGGCGGGCATCACCAACTGGCTGAGTACATGGTGGATAACCGTGCGAATGGCCAGACGGCTGGCCACCTCGCCGCCCTGGTGTCCGCCCATGCCATCGGCCACAATAAATAGGCCCACCGAAAGATCGATGCCCTCGCGAGGCAGGGTGATGAGCATCGCGAAGACGCTGTCCTCGTTGATCTCGCGTACCCGCCCGATGTCGCGGGCGGCCATGGCGGCCAGACCCTGGGCCGACCGGTGCGCGCTCAGGGCGGGTGCCTGACCATCCTCGATCTGGTGGGTTGCGTCGAGCGGCTCTGTCACTGATTGGGGCGGTGGGGCGAGGTGTGGGGAGGACTGGGCCATGGATGCGGCGCGGCGTCTGCGGGCGTCCTCCATGCTCATCACGCCCATCGGGATGGTCGGCATTTCATCGGGCGGGGTCGGGCTGGCTCCAGGCGGGCTGGGCGGTGGGAACTCGGTGGACGGTGAAGCCACGCTATCCCACCAAGTCGCACTATTCGGCGTAGCCGCAGCTTGCGCGCCGGTAGGGGGCGCGGCTGCGGGGGTGGCGGGGGCCACGCGCGCAGGGGGCGCATCGGGTGTCTGGGCGGGCGGTGTTGGCGCGGACTCATCCTCGCCCTCACCCCCACGAAACAGCTTGCGAAAAAATGTCATATCGAGCCTAGCCTTTCAGGGCATAGACGCTATGATCCAGGCTGCCTACATACACGATCCCCTCGGACACCGCTGGTGTCGAGACGATCGCCGCGCCGGTGAGGTGCTTCCAGATCAGCGTGCCTGCGCCGGCGTCCAGGCAGTAGATATTGCCGTCTACCGCGCCAAAATAGACCCGACCGCCCTCCACGCGCGGCGATGAGGTGATCTGGCTGCCGGTCTCGTACTTCCAGGCCAGACGCCCGTTCTTTGTCTCTAGGGCGTAGAGAAAGCCGTCGACGCCGCCGATGAACACGCGGGTGCCGACCACACAGGGTGACGAGTTGACGTAGTGGTTGGTGCGAAAGCGCCAGGCTGGCCAGCCGCCCTCGGCGTCGAGGGCGTAGATGTTCTGGTCGACAGAGCCGACGAACACCAGACCCTCGCTGTAGGTGGGCGACGAGCGCACCGGCTGCTGGGTACGTTGCTTCCACTTCAGGGTGCCGCTGCGCGCCTCCAGGCAGTAGACGTGGCCGTCGTCGCCGCCGATGTAGATCACCGACCCGTTGACGTACGCCGATGAGCGGATCGGGTTCCAGGTGCGGTACTTCCAGATCGGCGTGCCGCGCATCCCGTCGATGGCGTAGATGTGCTGGTCATCCGAGCCGATGAAGATTGCCCGATCCTCGACCCGTGGCGACGAGCGGATCGGCTTGCCAGTGCGGAACGTCCAGCGCAACCCGCCCCGGCGCAGGTCGAAGGCGTAGAGTATGCCATCCTCCGAGCCGACGATCACATTATCCTGCCAGACGGCGGGCGAAGAACTGATGCCGCCCTCAGTCGCATATTTCCAGCGAAACTCGCCCCGCGATAGGTCGAGGGCGTAGAGGTTTGTGTCATAGCAGCCAACGAAGAGCATCCCGCTGCTCAACGCCGGCGATGAGCGCACCTCGTCTTCGCAGGCGAAGCTCCAGATCACCTCAGTCTTTCCGGCGCCCTTCTTCACGGCGGGCGCGGCGACAGGCGCAGCGGCGACGAGGTCGCCGATCCCGGTCGTTGCCATAATCGCCCGCTTCATCTCGTTGGCGCTCTGCCAGCGGGCGGTCATATCGTACTCCAGCGCCTTGACCACCAGCGCCTCCATCTCGACGGAGACCGCCGGGTTGATCTGGCGGATGGGGCGCTCCTGGAAGGTGAAGGGCGTCTCCAGGCGCGGGTCGGTATTGGTCAGCAGGTGATGCATCGTGGCCCCGAGGGCGTACAAGTCGCCCTGGGGTTCGGCCATGCCGCGATACTGCTCGGGCGGTGAGTAGCCCTCGGTGCCGATCATGGTGCCCTTGCGGTCGCTGCGGTTCAGGTTCCGCGCGATGCCGAAGTCGATCAGCACAATGCGCTCCTCGCCGACGACCATCACATTGGAGGGTTTCATATCGCGGAAGACAATCGTTTCGGGGGTGTGGGTGTGCAGGTAGCTGAGTACATCGCAGATCTGGATCGCCCAGGTGGCCACAAGCGCCTCGCGGATCGGCTTGTTGGCCTCCTCAAGCACCGACTCCAGATCGCGACCGGGGATAAGTTCAAGCACGAGGTAGATCCGCCCGCCCTCCTCAAAAAAATCATACACCTTGGGGATGGCCGGGTGCTGGAGGGTCGCCAGCAGGCCAGCCTCGCGCTCGAAGTTCTTCAAATTTAGGAGGCGGGTGTGCGATTCGAGGGAGCTCTGCGCCATCTCCTTGATCGCGCAATAGCGAGCCACATCCTTAAAGCGCAGGTCACGCCCACGATAGACCACGCTCATGCCGCCCATGCCGATCGGATCCTCGATCTGGTAGCGCCCCTGAAGTACGGTGCCTTTGCTCAACATTTTGAGGGTCGCGTCCCCGGTGGCCGAGTCATCGAACGGGTGAACCGGCGTAGCGGGGAACGAGCGCGTACTCTCATCGAGCGGCACCGGGTGGATGTGCTGCATGCGGTCGTCCGACGATGCGGGCATCTGGCGCGTGCTATCGTCGGCGACAGGGGTAGACGGAATCTGGCGGGTGCTATCATCCGCCGCTGGTGTGCCGAGCGCCTTTGTGCCGACTCTCTTGATCAGGCCCATGCAATTCCTCGTAACAGCGTGGGGCGAAAGGTACCGAGAAGGGCGGGCGCGCTAACCATACACGCCTGAGGTATTATTATAGTGACTCCCCATACCTACCGCAACACCCCGGATACAAACCGTAAGGCATGCTTCAGAATCGGACATTTCCGCTTGACCGTCCTGCGATGCGGCAACGAGGCGATGCCGCGCTCCTATCGCCGCATCGTCTCGTCGCAGAACGGTCACGTGTGTTTGAACCATGCCTACAGGGAGCGAATGCTTCACCCCGATCACACCGGGTGCAGGCCAGGGAAGTCGAGGCCAAGGGTCTCGTCCATGCCGAGCATCAGGTTCATGCACTGCACGGCGCTACCGGCGGCACCCTTCATCAGGTTATCGATCGCGCAGATGCTCACGATCCGCATGCTCTCGTGGTCGAGGGCGAAGCCGATGTCGGCGAAGTTGCTGCCGGCCAAGATCTTCGGCTCGGGGTAGCGGTAGATGCCCTGGCGCTCCTTGACGACGCGCACGAAGGGCTGGCCCTTGGCGAAAGCCCGGTAGGCCAGCCAGAGATCCTTCTCGGCCAGGGGGCGGGCGGCGAAGGCGTGGGCGGTGGCCAGGGCGCCGCGCACCAACTCGACCGAGGTGATCGAGAGGTGCGGGTTCTCCAGGCCGGTCACCTGGCGGATCTCGGCGCTGTGGCGGTGGCCCACCGGGGCGAAGGATCGCACCGCGCCGGCCCGCTCGGGGTGGTGGCTGCTCTCGCTGCCGGTCGCCCCGCCCTCTGATGAGCCGACCTTCACCTCGATCAGCACCGGCTTGGTTATGTCGATCAAGCCGGCCTGCACGAGCGGCAGCAGGGCCAGGTTGCTGGCGGTGGCATTGCAGCCGACTCCGCTGGCGTAGCGCGCTCCACGCAGTTGTGCGCGGCTCACCTCGGGCAACCCGTAGATAAAGCGGCCCAGCCAGGCGGGCGCCGGGTGATCCTCGCCATACCAGCGCTTGTAGGCGGCCGGGTCGGCCAGGCGAAAGTCGGCGCTGCAGTCGATGATCCGCTCGGCCAGGCCGGCGTAACGCTCGATGGCCTTGGCCGCCTCGCCGTGGGGCAGGGCCAAAAACAGCAGGTCGCACGGCTCCAGCTTATCGGGATGGATGAACTGGAGCGCCGTGCGTCCGCGCAGGTTTGGGTGAACCTGGTAGAGATAGCGCCCGGCGTTACGCCCGCTGGTGGCCTGCGCCAGCTCCACCGCAGGGTGCCAGAGCAGCAGCCGCAGCAACTCGCCGCCTACATAGCCGCTCGCACCGACGATTGATATTTTCATAGGTGTGATGTTGGGGCGCAGCCGCGTGATGCCGCTGCGCCTTTATGGC
>CAISPW010000439.1 GCA_903887465.1 uncultured Oscillochloris sp.
GCTAGGCGCACCGCGCCTAGCGCGAATGCTTCGGCCTTACCTCAGACGGACGGACGTATGATCACCGCGATAGGAGGCTCCTCATGCCTGACCATATCGTCCTAGAGACCCGCAGCCTGACCCGCGTGTTCGGCGAGCGGGTGCCGGTGCGCGCCCTCGACGGGGTCGATCTACAGGTGGCCGCCGGTGAGATCTTGGCGATCATCGGGCCGTCGGGATCGGGCAAGTCCACCCTGCTCAACCTGATCGGTGCCCTAGATACGCCGAGCTCCGGTGAGGTAATCATCGATGGCACGCCGCTGAAGCAGGTGCGCAATATCGACCGCTTCCGTGGCCGGACGATTGGCTTCGTCTTCCAAAGCCACAACCTGCTGCCCACGCTCACCGCTCGCGAGAATGTGGAGGTGCCGATGTACGAGCTGCGCCTCAGCGGCCGCGCCCGGCGGGCCCGCGCCGTCGAGTTGCTCGATCTGGTTGGCCTGGTCAAGCGCGCCGATCACCTGCCCAGCCAGATGTCCGGTGGCGAGCGCCAGCGTGTGGCGATCGCCCGCGCCCTGGCCAACGAGCCGACGATTATGCTGGCTGATGAGCCGACTGGCAATCTCGACACCGCCAGCACCGCCGATATAATGGCCCTCTTCACGCGGCTGAACCACGAGCGTGGGCTGACCGTGGTGCTGGTGACGCATAACACCGAGGTGGCCGCCGCCGCCCAGCGCGTGATCACCATCCGCGACGGCAAGATCCAGCGCGATGTAACGATGGACAGCGAGATAGATCGCGAGTTGCTGCGCTTCAAAAGCTCGGTTCTCGGCCAGGCGATTATGCGCGGCGACAAGCTGCCCGCCGAGATCGCCGCCGTCGCCCCCGCCCTGCACCGGCTGCTTGAGGAGGTGTAGCTCGCACGAGCTAGATCACGGAGATGGCTTTGCCACCCCCGAACGATCAATCTTGCTTTTGGTTGGTTTTTGGCGGCTTCGTCGCCAAAAACCAACCAAAAGCAAGATCCGGGGCGCAGCCCCAAGGACGTTGCTTCAGCCCAGTCTAGGCGACAAAACCGCGAAGTTGGCGCATAATAGAAAGGATGTTGGCTTCCACACAAAACGATTGAGGATCGCATGGAGCTAGATGCGCGCGCATTCCGCGCTACGCTTGGCATGTTTGCCACCGGGGTGACGGTGATCAGCGCGCAGACCGACCGGGAGATCCACGGCATGACTGCGAACGCGGTCACATCGGTCTCCCTCGACCCGCTGCTGCTGCTGGTCTGCGTGGATCGGCGGGCGCGGATGGCGGGGGCGATCACTGCGGCGGGGCAGTTCGCGGTGAGCATCCTGCGCGACGATCAGGAGGGCGTCTCGCGCCACTTTGCGGGGCAGCCGGGGCCGGTCGTCCAGCCGGCGTTCGCCCCGCTTGGCCCGGCGCACCGGCTAGAGGACTGCATGGCCGCTATGGCCTGCGCCACCGAGCGCGTGTTCGACGGCGGCGACCATATCATCGTCCTGGCCCAGGTGACCGCCCTCTGGCATGCCGATGTGCGGGGCGACCCGCTGCTCTATTTCGGCGGCAGGTACCGCCAGATTGCGCCGTAGATAACGATGAAATACCGTTGAAAAGGTCAGCGAAGCTGGCCTTTTCAGCCATATCGTCCAAGGAGCATCAATCAATGCCAACGCAACCATTTGGCCTCTGGTCTAGCCCGATCACGCCGCGTGGCCTTGCCGGTGACCTGCGGCTGGGCGATGTGCAGTGGGACAGCGACGGGCGTCACATCGTCTGGCTGGAGGGCCGTGGGGCCAGGGGCGTTTTAGTCTGTGCCGACACGCACGGCGGCGACGCCCCGCGTGACCTAACACCCGGCGACCTGTCGGTGCGCGCCCGCCTCGGCTACGGCGGCGGCGAGTTCTGCGTCGGCCAGGGGCAGGTCTTCTTTGTCGAGGGCGGCTCGGGGCAGATCTTCCGCCAGGCCGTCGGCGGCGGCCCGGCCACGCCGGTCACCCCAGCCTTCGGGCAGGCCGCAGCTCCGACGCTCTCGCCGGATGGCCGCTGGCTGCTCTACGTCCACAGCGACGGCGGTGCGGACTGCCTCGCCATCGCCCCCGCCGACGGCAGCCAGTGGCCGCAGCGCTTGGTCGCCGGGCACGACTTCTTTATGCAGCCCTGCTGGCACCCCGCTGGCGACCGGGTGGCCTATGTGGCATGGGACTTCCCGAACATGCCTTGGGACGGCACCGGCCTGTATGTGGCATACCTCGATCTGTCAGGTGGCGCGCCCGTTATCTGCGAGCCGCGCCTGCTGGCCGGTGGCCCCGAGGTGGCGACCTTCCAGCCAGCTTTTTCGCCCGACGGCCACGCTCTGGCGTATGTGAGCGACGCGAGCGGCTGGGGCCAGATCTACGTGCGCAACCTGATCGACGGTAGCGTGCGCCAACTCACCGACGACGCGACCGAACACGCCGCACCGGCATGGATCCAGGGTCTGCGCACCTTCTGCTGGAGTCGTGAGAGCGCACGGATCTACTACCTGCGCAACAGCGGCGGGGTGCGCCGGGTGCTGGTGCAGCCCGCAACCGGCGGCCAAGCCCAGATCCTCGGTATCGGTGAGGGCTACACGTGGGTCGAGCAGCCCAGCGCGTCGCCCACCGCCGACATACTGGTCGGCATCGCATCGTCCAGCGTCACCCCGGCGCGCGTGGTGCTGGCCGACGGGTCGGGCACGCGCGTGCTGCGGCGCAGCGCGGGCGAGTTGGTGCCCGCCGCGCAGCTCGCGGTGGCCCAGCCGGTCAACTGGCCCACGGCGGGGGGGGCTACGGCCCACGGCATGCTCTACCTACCGGCGGGCTACACGCCGGGGCAGGCCGGGCCACGACCACCGGCGATCGTGCGTATCCACGGCGGCCCCACCGACCAGGCCGTCGCGAGCTACGGTGCGGCCACGCAGTTCTTCACCACTCGCGGCTACGCCGTGCTGGAGGTAAACTACCGGGGCAGCACCGGCTACGGGCGGGCCTACATGCTCGCCCTGCGCGAGCACTGGGGCGTCTGCGACGTGGATGACGCCGTGAGCGCGGCGCGCTATCTGGCCGAGGCGGGGCTAGCCGACCCGAACCGGCTGGTGATCTATGGCGGCAGCGCCGGTGGCTACACGGTGCTGGAGTCGCTCTGCCGCGCGCCGGGCACCTTCTGCGCCGGTGTCTGCCTCTACGGCGTCTCCAGCCTATTCGCCCTGGCCGCCGACAGCCACAAGTTCGAGGCCCACTACCTCGATCTGCTCGTCGGCCCGCTGCCCGCGATGGCCGAGCGCTACCGTGAGCGCTCGCCGATTTTTCACGCCGAGCTGATCCGCGACCCCGTCGCGATCTTCCAGGGTGCCGAGGACACGGTCGTGCCGCCCGCCCAGTCCGAGCAGATCGTGGCCGCCCTGCGCCGGGGCGGGGTGCCCCATATCTACCAACTCTACCCCGGCGAAGGGCATGGCTGGCGGCGGCCCGAGACAATCGAGGCGTTCTACACGGCGGTGGAGGCATTCCTGCGCCAGCATGTGATCTTTACGTAGGGCGTTCATCGTCGAAGCTATGTACCTCGACATGAACCTCAAGCGGGCCGTCGGCGGCGACGATGCCGGACAAGACGACCCGGCTTAGCAGGCTTGCGCGGGGCGGGTGGGGCGTGTAGAAGAGGTGCGCCGGACAGCCGGTGTCGCGGGAGCCAAAGCCAGCGGCGGGGATGCTCACGCCAGGCTCGGCGGCGAAAATGGCGCACCAGCGGCACTCCATGTGCAGTGGGCCGCTCAACGTCCACGCCTCGCAGAGCTGCGCGTGAGCGCGTAGGTAGTCGATATGCCAGTGGGGGCGGGCCTGCGCGCTGCGCACGTGGTGGCGCAGGCGCGCGGCGAGGCCGCCTGAGCCGAAGGCGCTGCCGACGTAGAGGTAGTATCCGGTCGGGAAGCGAAAGCTCCCGAGCCTGCCCACCTGAAGATTATCGACGGCATGATCGAGCTGAAGTATGAGAATATAGCTACCTTTAGCCATCACGTTAGCCATTGCGGTACGCTCAGATGGTGCGGAATGTCCGGTGGGAGGATTTCGGGGAGAGCTTCCCCGAAAAAAACAGCCCCCTATAGACTGCGGTGAGCCACTAGCAGTGCAGCACCCGACCGGCCGCGCGGGTGAGCCGGTCGCGGATGGCGCGGGCGATCCCGCCCTCGCCGAGGTCGCGGGCGAGGATGAGGTCGGGCCGACGTGAGTCAAGGGCGCGCAGGGCGGCGTACAGGCGACATGCGATGGTGTTCAGGTCGTCCGCAGGCCCGAGCGGCTCAATATCGGCGTCGAGGTCGGCCAGCAGGGCGGCGTCCTCGTCGGGCAGCAGCAGGCCCACGTGCCGCCCGGCCGCGATCTGGGCGACGGCATAATCCCGCAGCCAGGCCCGGCAGGCCACCGGCGGGCCCACGCACAGGTGCAGGGTACTCTGCGGGGCGTAGTGGCGGTCGAGCATGCCGGGGGCGAGTTGCCCGCCCGGCGCGGCGGCCCGCCCGCCCAGGGCCACCGCGCCCAGCAGATCGCGCAGCTCCTCCAGGCTCACCCCGCCCGGCCGCAGCAGCGTGGGCACCGGCCCGCTTAGGTCGAGGATCGTCGACTCGACGCCGATAGTGGCCGGGCCGCCATCGAGGATCAGGTCGATCCGCCCCTCCAGATCGGCCAGCACATGGGCGGCGCTGGTGGGGCTGGTGTGGCCGAAGCGGTTGGCGCTGGGCGCGGCGATCGGCGTGCCCGCAGCGGCGATCAGGGCGCGAGCCACCGGGTGGGCCGGCAGGCGCACCGCCACCGTCTCGCGCCCGGCGGTCACGCTGCGAGGTACGGCAGGGCCGCGCGGCAGAATGAGGGTGAGCGGGCCGGGCCAGAGCCGCGCGGCCAGCAGGGCTGCCGCCGAAGACAGGCCCGCCGTCACTCGCGGCAGGTCGTCCATGTCGGCGAGGTGAACGATCAGCGGATCCTCGGCGGGGCGGCCCTTGGCGGCGAAGATGCGGGCCACGGCAGCGGGGTTGAGGGCGTCGCCGCCAAGCCCGTAGACCGTCTCGGTGGGAAACGCCACCAAGCCGCCGGTGGCAAGGGCGGCGGCGGACTCGGCGATACCGGCTGGGTCGGCCGGAAGGATTCGTGTGATGATCATAACCTGCCGGTAGGGGTGAGGGGGCGGATTCGCCGCCTCCACGATATGTTTTATTGCACTACCGCAAAAGACGTTCATGCGCGGGGCGCACACCGCCGCGATGAACATGGTCGCTGATGCCCGGCTATCGGCTATCGGCTATCGGCTATTTTCACATCAGTCACGCGGTCGCGGCAACGTTCGCCGGGGCTGAAGCCCC
>CAISPW010000440.1 GCA_903887465.1 uncultured Oscillochloris sp.
GGCCGTCGTAGACCTCGCCGGGGGCTTCAGCCCCCGGCGAACGTTGCCGCGACAGCGTGACTGATGTGAAAATAGCCGATAGCCGATAGCCGATAGCCGGGCATCAGCGACCATGTTCATCGCGGCGGTGTGCGCCCCGCGCATGAACGTCTTTTGTGGTAGTGCGTTTTTTTACATCTGACATCTATCGTACCATCGATCTCGCATGGACGGTGTGATCATCACGGGGGTTTGTTCACCCAACGGTACCACAGAAGCCGCTTTCGTTCGCGGTCAATTTTGAAGATTTCCTTACACAACTAAGATCCTCTCGCTACCATCCCTCCTCTCATTTAGTGATAGGCTCAAGGTGCCATCTCCACTTCATTATCTGAGAAGGATGACATCTCTATGTTTATGCGCAGAGTATCATTCGCATTGCTCGCGATTATTGGAATCGTTGTCGCTCTGTTTGCCTCGGATGCCCGGCGGCCAGTGGCCGCACAGACCGCAACCGGCAGCACGGTGCTGATCTCCATCCCAAATGATGGTAAGTTGCCCACTGGCTACGCAAAGACTTACGCGCGGGCGTGGGATGCCGGTAGCCCACGGATATCAGCCGATGGCAAATTCATCGTTTTTAGCACTAGCATGAATCTGGTGCTGACGGACACCAACGGTCTGACGGATGTCTATATCTATGATCGGGTAAACCATCAGCAGATCCTGGCTTCACCTGACACAAAAGGGTTTGCGGCGGGGATCGACGCCTACGGCGCAGACATCCGCACGTCGATCTCGGCAGACGGGCGGTACGTCACCTATGACAGTACCGCCAGCAATTTGGTGGCCGACGACACCAATAATGCGAGCGACATCTTCGTCTTCGACCGGTCAACGAACACAGTGAGCCGGGTACTCAACGATCAGGGTGTTCAGCCCGACAAGACCTCGGCGCTGCCGGATATCTCTGGCAACGGAACGAGGATCGTCTTTGCATCGCAGGCAACCAACCTGATCACACCAACGCTGCCCGGCAACAGCATTTACTATGCTTACCGAACCACTACGGGGGAGTGGCGCGTGGCGGGACGCCTGCCCCTCGATAGTGGCGGCAACTCGATCGCAACCAAGCCCTCTATCTCGTATGACGGGGCAGTGGTTACCTATCTTTCCCGAACGGGTACCCTGAACAAAACGGACATCTTCTACATACGCCTTGATGCTACGGGTATCGTGCAACTGCAAAGTTATCGTCTCACAACAGGCGACCAAGACTCAACCATGCCCGAGATCTCGGACGATGGCTGCATGGTGACCTTCAAGTCTGCGGCTACGAATCTGGTGCTAGGCGACACAAATGGCAAGTGGGACATCTTTGTCTACAATTGTGCGCTGGATAGCATCAGCCGAGTTTCGGTTCGCTCCGACGGGAGCCAGGCCAACGACAACTCGGGCGATGCACAGTCGGTGTACGGCGGGCCGACGATCTCGGGCGATGGCCGATATGTGACCTACGCATCTGCCGCAAGCAATCTGGTAGACGGCGACACCAATGGACAGTCGGACATCTTCACCTACGACCGGCAGACTCAGCAGACCAGCCGGATCTCGCTGAACTCTACGGGTGCCGAGGGGAACGGCGGCAGCACGGGCTGGCCGTCGATGAGCAACGATCACAGCCTGATCGTCTTCGCATCGGCGGCGAAGAACTTTTCGGATATAGGGTTGATGGCAAGCCGCAATGTTTTTCTGCGCAATCTCACGGCTACGGCCACGCCTCCGGTTGTTACCATCTTCGGTACCAGCCCGATTACCGCAACTCAGAATCAGCTCATCTTACTTCGCGGCACGGTGGCGCATAACCCTCCATCAATCGATCCGGGAGATGTAACCAAAAGCTATGTCTGGATGTCGAGCATTGACGGCGTGCTGAGCCAAACGCAGGACTATATGCTCAGGATAAGCCCGCTCTCGCTCGGGACACACTCCATCACGTTGCGCGTGATGGATGTCGATGGTGACACGGGCCAGAGTAGCGCCCTGGTGCTGAATGTTCTACCTGCCCCGCAGAACACCCTCATCCTCACGAACTCTGGGCGGATGTCCAGCCTCTACCCCGGCGACGCGGCCCTGCCCCAACTGGCGACGCAGCTGGCGCAGCTTGCCGCCCATGCAGATGTGAAGGGCACGATCATTGACGTGCAGAGCGACCCGGCAGTGCAGGCGGCCTACAGCGCCTGGGATAGCGCAAATACCACCGCAAATGCCAACCAGGTGTCCGTGGCGATCAAGGCGCTGATCGACATCACATGGAAGGCGAACCCCAACCTGAAGTATCTGCTGATCGTCGGCGACGACCGGGTGATCCCCTTCCGCCGGGAGGCGGATGGCTCGCTCAGCGAATCCAGCAACCTCCTGTCCGAGAGTACCTACACCTATGTTGCAAGCACAAGCACGATTGGCCGAGCGTTGGCCGACAACCAGATTCTCACCGACGACTACTACGGCTATAACGCAGCCGCATATAGTGACGCCGGGCGCACCCCGCCGGCCTACTACCTACCCGACCTCGGCATTGGCCGCCTGATCGAGAGCCCGAGCGAGATCCTGGGCCAGATCGACAGCTTCCTGACCAGCGACACGATCGCCGTCGGCCGCGCTACGGTGAGCGCCTATGGCACCTACACCGATCCGAATAAGCTTGTCCATGATATGCTGGGGGATGTCGGCCTCCAGCAGTGCCAGACCTTGAGTAGCGACGGCATCCTCACCGACTGTAGCCTGGTTAGCACAAGCTGGAAAGCCAGCGATTTCAGCAGCAAGGTGCTATCCGCAGGCGTGCGCAACGATATTGTGGCCTTCAACCACCACGCTATGCACGACGCCTTCGGCAACGACCAGGATAGCGTCTCCGGCGAAACGCTGGCCCAGTCCGGGGCCAACCTGGTGCGGGCCATCCTCTACACTCCCGGCTGCCATGCGGGTCTGAACGTACCACCGAACACTCCCTACTGGCCAATGGATCTGCCCCAGGCCGCCGCCCTCCAGAAGGCCAACTTTGTGGGCAACACGGGCTACGGGATCGTCTGCACCGAGTGTGTCGCCTGGTCTGAGAGTATGTTCGACCTCTTCACCCAGCAGCTTGTCAGTGGACAGACGGCCACGCCGGGGCAGGCGCTCCAGGAGGCAAAGAAAGCGTACTACAGCACCTTGGTTGATCCGGCGCAGTTCGAGATGGACAAGAAGGTCTCGCTGCAGACGGTACTCTACGGGCTGCCGATGTATCGCTACCAGACCCCCGGCGTCATGCCCGCTGCGCTGCTCATGGCGACGGACGCGGTGCAGGTGACCAGCACGATCAAAACGCTGAGCGGTGGCCTCACCATCAACAGCCTTGGCTATCAGTTCCCGCCGCTGGCGGAGGTGACAACCTCGGTTGGCCACTACTTCACCCTTCAGGGTGAAACCCAGGTTGCGAACGGCAAACCGGTGCAGCCAAGCTATACCGCCAACCTATCCTTTCCAGGCACCAGCGCCAAGCACACGGCGACCGAGGTGCTGATCCAAGCTATCCGCACTGTCGCGGCAGGCGGACTCAACCTGGAGCCATCGCTCGCGGAACCACATGTGGTGGGCCGCTACCTGCGTCGGTTCGCCGCCGGCACCGTGTTGCACGGCACCGCGCTCAACGAGCGCGAGCGCGAGATCGTGCAATATGCGTGATGCAGGTAACACAAGTTACGTCATGGAGACGACCGCGCCGAGGATCTCTGGGGGCCAATGCAGCCTCTGGCTGCGGCAGAAGTTGCCCGAGGCGCAGGCGGAGTAAGGCGAACTATCCGTGATTGTCACCATCAAGGCCGCTCGGCTTGTCCTCGGCATGATCTGCCTGGGTGCGACGTGGCTGCTTAGCCAGGCCGCCGCCCCGCCCCCGCCGTCGACCGCGCAGGTTGCCCTGGGCTGGCGTCTGCTGGCCGACCGGCGGCTGTCGGCTGGCCTCAATCTCGCGTGCCTAGATTGCCACCGGCCTGATCGCGGCTACGCTGACGGGCGGGCCGTCGCCACCGCAGACGGGCTGAATACCCCGACCCTCTACGGGTTGGCCGACCGCGCGACCTTTGGCTGGTTCACGCCTGAGGTGCCTTCGCTGGAGGCGTTTGCGCTGCGCCCGCTCAACAACCCGCGTGAGATGGGGCCGATCTCTGATGCGAGCTTGGATCGGCTGCGGGCTGACCCGGCAATGCGGGTGGCCTACGCGGATGCGTTCCCCGGCGCAGGTGAGCGGATCACATGGACGCAGACCGCGCAGGCGCTGGCGGCGGCCATCCGCACGATCCCTAACCCGCGTGTCGGCGAGTTATCGCCAGCGGCGGTGCGGGGCGTGGCCATCTTTGCGGAGTTGGGCTGCGGTGCATGTCACCGTGGCCGGACGCACAGCAGCGAAGCCTATCTCAACACCGGCGTGAGCCGCGACAGCCGGAACGGTGGCAATGCCCGCGTCCCGTCGCTGATCGGACTCGCCCAGACCGCGCCGTATTTTCACGACGGCAGCGCGGCCACGCTCGCGGATGTGGTGCGCGCCTACCAGTTCGGTGGGCAGACGCCGGGGCCGGGAGTCAACGTGGCGATCAGCCCGTTTGTGATCACCGATGGCGAGCTACAGGATGTGGTGGCTTTTCTGGCGAATCTCTGACCGCTGCCTACGCATGCGGATCGAAGACCCAAAATAGCGCGATGGAGCGTCATTCGGCACGACCACACTGCGACGGATCGGCCATCGGCAGGGAGAACCAGAATCGCGCACCCTGGCCGGGGGCGCTCTCCACCCCAGTCGTCCCGCCCTGGAGCCGGATGAGCTGGCTGGTGATCGCCAGCCCCAGCCCGCTGCCGCCGGAATCGCGTGCGCGACCGTGGTGGTCGGCCCGGTAGAAACGCTCGAAGACGTGGGGCAGATCCTCGGCGGCGATCCCGTCGCCGGTGTCGCTCACCGAGAAAAGGATGAAGGCGGAAGGATGAAGGATGCGCGCCGCGCTGGTCTGATCTTCATCCCTCATCCTTCCGCCTTCATCCTTCGTTGCCCGTAGGGTCACGCGGCCCCCGGCGGGGGTGTGGCGCAGGGCGTTGCTAACGAGATTGTGCAGCACTTGCGCGATGCGCGCGGGGTCGGCCAGCGCCAGCGGCAGGTGCGGGGGCGTGTCCACTTGAAGGGTGACGCCCTGGGATGCGGCGAGGTCGGCGAAGAGGGCCACCTCGCGGGCCAGCAGCGGCGCGACGGCCACCGGCTGCGGCTGGAGGTCGAGCTGGCCCGCCTCGGCCAGCGAGAGCTCGCGCAGGTCGTCCACCAGTCGCCGCAGGCCCAACGTCGTCTCGTAGATCGTCGCCACCTCCTCCTTGTTCAGCGGATAGACATCATCGAGCATGGCCCGCAGGTTGCCCTGGATGACGGTCAGCGGGGTGCGCAGCTCGTGGGCGATGTCGGCGACCATGTGGCGACGCTGGGCCTCGCCAGTCTCCAGGGCGACGGCCATCGCGTTGAAGGCGGTGGCGACCGTCTGCACCTCGGCGGGGCCGATGACCCGCACGCGTGCGTCGAGCTGGCCGGCGGCGATCTGCCTCGCCCCGGCTGCCAGTTGGGCGAGGGGGGACGCCAGCCCACGGGCGATCAGCAGCCCCAGGCCCAGCCCCACGATCCCGGCCAGCAGCCCGGTCATCCAGAGGGTGTCGTTCAGCGTGGACAGAAAGCGTTGGGCCGCGAGCGGCAACGCCGCGCCACCGCTGGCGCGGGCCAGCAGGTAGCCAACCGGGCGTCCCGCGACGAGGATCGGCATGGCGCTGGCACGCACGCCCGCGCTCAGGGTCGGCCCGCCGACGATCCCCGCCGGGTCGGTCGCCACCCGCACGTCGGCGTCGGCCAGGGCTAGGCTGCTGCGCAGTATCGCGCCCGGCCCCATGCCCATGCCCATGCCGGGGCCGTGCGGCTGGACAAGCAGCGCCTCGGCACCGACCCACGAGCCATGGGCCGTGTAGTAGGCGGCCAGATCATCAAGCACGCCGCTCTGCGCGATCTGGCTCTGCACCAGGTAGCCGCGAAACGTCGCGTCAGCGCGCGCATTCGCCAGCAGGGCCACGGTGAGCGTCGTCGCCAGCGTTACCAGCGCGAAGCCGAGGGTTAGTTGGATCCAGAGGCGGTTCATAATGCAAAAGATGAGAGATGAAGGATGAATGCCTCGTCATCCTTCATCTCTCATTCTTCATCCTTCATCCTTCCGCATACGGTAGCCGACGCCGTAGACGGTCTCGATCAGCGGCGGCGCGGCGGGGTCGCGCTCGATCTTTTTGCGCAGGTTCTTGATGTGGCTGTCGACGGTGCGATCCAGTCCGGCGTGGGCATAGCCCAGTCCCTGCTCAACCAGTTCGGTGCGGGTGAAGGCGTGGCCGGGGTTGCGCAGCAGCAGGGCCAGCAGGTCGAACTCGGTGGGGGTCAACTCGATCTCCGTACCTGCGACGGCGGCACGATGGGCGTCGAGGTCGAGGGTCAGATCGCCGTGCTGGAGGCGCGCCACGGGGGCCGTCGGGCCGGATGCGCGGCGCAGCACGGCGCGGACGCGGGCCACCACCTCGCGCGGGTTGAAGGGCTTGGTGATGTAGTCGTCAGCGCCGAGTTCCAGGCCGACGATGCGGTCGGTCTCATCGACCCGCGCGGTGAGCATGATGATCGGGATCGCGGCGGTGGCTGGGTCGGCGCGCAGGGATCGGGCGATGTCGAGGCCGTCGCGGTCGGGCAGCATCAGGTCGAGGATGAGCAGGTCGGGGCGCTCGCTCCGCAGCGAGCGCATGGCGCTGGCCCCGTCGTTGGCGCACATGGCGCGGAAGCCGGCCTGCTCCAGGTAGGCCCGCACCAGGCGTGCGATCTCGCGGTCGTCGTCCACGACCAAAATGGTCTGAGGCATCGTCGCTGCTCCCTACGGTGATGCTGCGGGGCGTCCGGCGGGATCCGAAAAAGTCTAGCGGGTTGTTGCCGCGATAAGGCGCGGGGGCGCTAGCTTCGCGTCCTCACGTGTCGCGTGTCATGCCGATGCCGATGGGGATCTGCCGCTATTCTAGCACGCTCGGCGCGACTGCGTGATAGGGCGAGTTCAGGACTCAGGGAAGATCTCGCCTTTAGATCCGCGAGGCGCGGATCAGATCGATCACTCGCTGTACCGCCAGCCCGTCGTCGAAGGTGGCGGCCAACGCGAGGGCCGCGCGATCGCCCGCGAGGGCCGCGCGCAGGGCCGCGCCGAGGTAGACCGTGCCCTGGGGAAAGTCGCCGTCGATGTCGGCGGGGAAGCTCTGGCTGTGGGCGGGGGTGACATCGACAAACTCGCCGCCGACGCTGTGCCGCAGACGCCCGCCGACAAAGCGCAGCGCCCCGGCTGCGCCAGAGATCGTGAGACTGTTTGGCTCGTCGTGAGGGGCCACCACGCTCGCCATAATCGTGGCCGCCGCGCCGCCGGCGAAGTACAAGTTCGCCGCCACGTAGTCATCGGCGGTGACGGGGCGTAGGACGCCGGAGCGGTCGCGGCGCTCGGCGATGAAGGTGTGGGTGACGCCGCTGGCGAAGACCACCTCGTCAGCCAGCAGGTAGCGCAGCAGGTCGATCTGGTGCGAGCCAATTGCGCCGAGGACGCCGCCGCCCTGGGCTGCGGCGCTCCACCAGTTCCAGGCGCGGCCTGGGTCGCTGCGCGATCGATTGACCGAGCGCGCCTCGGCGTGGCGCACCGCGCCGATGGCTCCCTGGACGATCAGATCGCGGGCGTGGCGCAGGGCGGGCAGGAAGCGTAGCTCGTGGTCGATCAAGGCAAACTGGGCGGGGCGGGCCACCGCCGCCGCCCGCATGGCCGCAGCCTCGGTGCCGTCCAGAGCCGTGGGCTTCTCGCAGAGCACGTGCTTGCCGGACTCCAGGGCGGCCACCGCCATCGCGCAGTGCATGCCGGGCGGCGTCACAATGCTCACCACATCCACATCGGGCCGCTCCAGCAGCATCCTCCAGTCGGCGGTGTGCCAGGCCACGCCCAACTCCCCGGCGATGCGTGCCGTCTTCGCCGCTTGGCTGCCGGCCAGGGCCGTCACCTCCAGGCCGGCGCTGCGAAACGCCGGTACCTGCACCCGCGCCCCCCATCCCGTGCCGATAATACCTACGCCGGTCATCTTTTCCTCCCCACAAACTAAAAAGGTGACGTGCGGTGATGCCGCACGCCACCTTTTAATACTTCGCCACGCTGGCGTCCACATCGTCGGCCCAGCGCAAGATGCCGCCGACCATATTCTTTACCTTGCGGAATCCCGCGTGCTTCAGGAGTTCCACCGCGCGAGCGCTACGGACGCCGCTGCGGCAGTAGACCACGATGTCCCGCGAGGTGTCGAGCTCGTTGATCCGCTCGGGCAACTGGTCGATCGGGATAAGCTTGTCGGTGCCGGGGATGCTGGCGATTGCCACCTCGTAGGGGTTGCGCACGTCCAGCAGGTAGGGCCGGACGGTGGTGTGGAGTAGCTCGGCCAGCTCGCCGGGCGTGATCTCGTACTGACTGCTCAAGGTCATCACCTCGGGGAGAATGCCACAGAACTGGTTGTAGTCACGTAGCTCGGTGACGGTCGGGTGTTCGCCGCAGACCGGACATGCGGGGTTGCGGCGCAGCTTCAGCTCGCGGAAGCGCATGGAGAGCGCGTCGTAGAGCATCAGGCGTCCGATCAGCGGCTCGCCGATCCCGGTCAGCAGCTTGATCGCCTCGGTGGCCTGGATCGTGCCAATCACGCCGGGGAGTACGCCGAGTACGCCACCCTCGGCGCAACTGGGCACCAGGCCGGGGGGCGGCGGATCGGGGTAGAGGCAGCGGTAGCAGGGGCCGCCCTGCTGGGGGTAGAAGACGCTGGCCTGACCCTCGAAGCGGAAGATGCTGCCGTAGATATTCGGCTTGCCCAGCATCACCGCCGCGTCGTTGGTCAGGTAGCGGGTCGGGAAGTTATCGGAGCCGTCGATGATCACATCGTAGGGGCGCATCAGGCCGAGCGCGTTCTGCGAGGTAATCGGAGTCGCGTAGGTCGTCACCTCAACCAGCGGGTTCAGGTCGGCCAGGCGACGCTTGGCCGACTCGGTCTTGAGCATGCCGACCGTGCTGGTGCCGTGGATGATCTGGCGCTGCAAGTTGCTGGAGTCAACCACATCGAAATCCACTAGGCCAATGTGGCCTACCCCGGCGGCGGCGAGGTAGAGGGCCAGGGGCGAGCCGAGACCGCCGGTGCCGATCAGCAGCACGCTGCCCTGCTTGAGCTTGCGCTGACCGGCCATGCCCACCTCGGGCATGATCAGGTGCCGCGAGTAGCGGGCGATCTCTTCGTTCGAGAGCTGTATCTCTGTCATCGTAGTCCTGCTTTATTCACGCTGACGCGCTGACGCGGTGACGGCTTCACGGTGACGATACCCGCACCGCGTCACCGCGTCATCCCGTCACGCAAAGATCTTCCTGCTCAAAGCGCGCGCCCGCATCGCGCAGCAGCCAGGAGGCTACCTCGGCGGATTGGCCAGCGCGCACCGACTGGATCACAAAGGCGAAGCTCGGCCCGCCGCCGACGCCCTGGGCACCCATTCGGTCGCGCTCGGAGGGCGTGGCCGGGTGGTCGGGGTGAGAGTGGTAGCAGCCAACAATATCCATATCGGCGGCGCGGGCCTCGCGGTCGGCCCGCAGATAGTCGTGCGGGTCGAGGTAGAAGCGGTTGCGCCGCGACTCGCCGTTATCGGCCTTAGCCAGACTCACCTGTCCGGCCCAGCGGTTCTCCAGCGGCACGGCGCGCAGGGAGATCTTCACCTCGCCCGTCAGCCGACCGAGGAGCAGCCCGACACACTCGTCGGGGTACGTCGCCTCAGCGTGCCGCGCGATCATCTCGGCGGCGTCAGCAGAAAGTGTTAGCATGGTACTCAAAATTCAGCGGTATTGTGTACGTATGCTTCAGAATCGGCGGTGTCAGCTTGACCGTCCTCACGGGGATGCCGCGCAGCCCTGGCCGATCTGCTCAGATATGGAGAACTAGCGATGAAGAACCCCAGCGCGCGCAAAGCATCGTGTGTGCAGGTTGTGGAGGCCGTATCTATCGCCAAAGGGCGCGTGCGGCTCATCCCATTCGACCGGAATGCGTGGTTTCAGTGCGCCTATTTTTCCATCCAGCGTACCTTACCGCAAGGGATACGCCAGATCGCACTCGATCAGCTCCAGAACGATCTCTTCGAGGCGGTGTACGTGCTCAAACAACAGCCGCCCGCCGCTGATGCGTTCGAGCCATGGATCGCACGCACGATCCAAACGCAGTCAGATACCTATAGGCTCAGCATTGGCCAGTCGCAGCGGCTTATCAACACCCTCCTGAAATACTACTACTGCTACTATCACGCGGAAATAGACCGCACGTGGAACGATGCACACCAATTTATCGCCCAGCACAGCCCTTTTTTTCATATACCAATCGATAGCCACGTCCTTATTGGACTCAAGGTGACGTATGACTGCCCCGACCTTCATATCAATCGTGCGCAGACGTATGCCACATTTCGTGTCGGTGACGCCTTGGTTTCGTGGTCACGCTTGGACGATCTGCCCGTGTATGTCAAGGTACAGCGCTTTGTGCAAGCTGTGAGGGACAATCACCTCCATATTTTTGACACGGCGCTTGACTTTGCCATGTCCGAGCTCGCTGGCCCGCCATAACCACGAAGGAAGATCGGTGCGCTCGGGATGATCGGCGGTCAGCCAGGAAAAAGGGAGCGGGGGCGGCATTGCCGCCCCCGCTCCCTTCATTTGTCAGCTGCTATTTGAGCGGTGGTTGGGGGCTGGGGACTGGGGCGGATCCGCAGGTTCGCTCCAATCCCCAACCTCTAACTGGCACCGCTCTCTGGAAAAGCCTACCGGGCGGCGAAATGGCGACTATCGGCTATTAACGGGCGACGACGTTGATCATCGCGTGCATGCCCGCCTGGAAGTGGGCGGTGAGGTTGCAGATCAGCACATAGCGACCGGGGGGGAGGTCGAGCGTCACTTCGCCCGAGGTGCCGGGCTGGATGTCGGGAACCTCACCGGGCTTGTCGATTTTGCTCTCGAAGACACGCGAGATCGAGAAGTCGTAGGGCAGCTCGTAGCCCTTGTTCTGGGCGTGGATGACCAGCGTCTCGTGCGTGACAACGTCCGTGTTGGAGACTTTGAAGGTAATCTTCCCTGCGGGGATGTTATCGGTAACGTCCGTTATGATGCGAAACGACTTGGCGATGACGTTCACAACAGTGGAGGCATCTGCCGCCACCGGCTTGAGCGTACTCGCCTCAACGCGCCGACTGCATCCCGCCACGGCAAGTACGCTTAGGATCATCAGAGATACCGACGCCGCCGCCTGTAGTATTCGCTTCATTGAGAACTCCCCCTTCATGGTAGGTGTCATAAGCCCCCGCCTACGATCACGCAGTTGACATCTAGATCTGTGAGCTATGTCAATAATACACCATGCAGCTTGATGTTTGGGTGACGAATTCGTAAGGTTCAGCTAGAGTTAAGAAATCTTTACTAAGATGCGAAGTATTCACCTAAAGGTGAAAGCTTCCCCCCGCTCCAACGCAGGAAGCGGGGGCCGGGGAGCGGGCGGGCCGGACGGAGATCCGCGCCTAGCCGGGCGGCTTTTCGGCTGTGCTACAATGAATCCCGGCGTATATTCAGTAGGCTGTAGATCGCAGACGGCAGATGGCCGATATCATCGAGACCCTCCATAACTTGGCCCGGCAGCGTGGGCATGGGGACGCGAGTCCGCTCCTGGCGCTGCGCACACTGCCCGAGCGCGAGGGTGCCCGCATCAGCCACCTGTCGATCAGCCAGCGGCTCTCGCAGGCGTGGATCGCGCTGACCGGCCAGCCCTTCCGCCAGCACCAGTCCCTCTCGCTCGCCGCCCTGCGCAGGGGCGAACCCTTCGCCCTGATTGGCGGCGGACCGGCGACACGCCAGACTCTGCACCTGCTGGCCTTCGAGTTGCTGCGCGGTGAGGCCAAATCTACGGCCCTGCTCCTCACCCCCGACGCGGACGGTGCCACGCTGCATCTGGGTGAACTAGAGCGACTGACCGCCGCCCAGGGTTCGCCGCTGCGGGTGGCGGCGGCATGCGGCACTGGCCTGCGCGCCGCATTTGGCGCACGGATGCTGGTGGCCTCGCCGTCCGACCTCCATGACCGGCTGCTGCGCCATCACGACCGGGCCTGGCAGGGGTTCTGGTCGTGCCTCCAGCTGATCCTCATCGCTGACGCCCATCGCTACGGCGGGGTGGCCGCCGGACACCTATCTGGCCTGATCCTGCGCGCACAGCGCCTCGTCCCCGGTAATTCGCCGCCCCTGCTGGGCACAACCATGGCCGAGGCCCAGGGCGCAGGCGAGATCTTGTCTGATGTGGCGGGCCAACCCTGGCGGCTGATCCTGGTCGACGACTTGCCGCGCCCGGCGTCCGGCCTGGCCCTCTGGCGATCCGGCGGCGACCGCGCCCGTGAGGCGGTGGCCCTGGCCCTGGGCATGCAGCGGGCCGGTGTGAGTACCCACATCGTCTGCTTGCCCCTTGAGGTGGCCTTGCTACGCGCACTGCTTGGATCCACAGTCGCCGGGGTGAGCGTGAGTACGAGCCCGCAGAGCGCCAATGTGCAGGTTCTTATGGGCGCGGCATGCGGCGCAGCGACGCTCCACCACGCCATCGACAGCGACTCGCGGCTGACCATCCTGCTCCTCGGCGACGACCCGGTCGAGCGCACGATCACCCGCCTATGTACTCGCGAGCCCGCCAACCTGCCGCTGATCGACGACCCGCCGCCCGCGTGGGTAGCCGCGCCCGCCAACGCCTATGTGGTCGCCCAGCACCTGATCTGCGCCGCCAGTGAGCGCCCGATCACCGCCGCTGAGGTGGACGCATGGCAGGCCGCATCCATCGTCGCCCGCCTGGAGGCCCACCAGCAACTCACCCTGCTCCCCGAATCTGGCCGAGTTTGGCAGCCCCTCTCTGGCGGCGGCGACCCCTACGAGGGGTTCGGCCTGCACGCGGCCGGCGCGGCCTCGCCGATGATTCTCGACGACCAGGGAAAAACCCTGGCGGCACTCGACCCGGCGGCCTTCGACCGCTGGGCTTTCCCCGGCGCGGCCCTGCCACCTCTGCGCGGCGGCTACCGGGTGGTAAGCCGCAACGAGGCAGACATGAGCCTGACGATCCGCGCCGTCGGCGAGGCCCGACGCACCTTCCCCCTGCGGCGCTGCACGGTGCGCGTGCGCGACTGCCGCGAGCGCCGTGTCCTGCGCGGTCGCGAGGTGGCCTGGGGGCGGGTCGTGGTGGATGAGGAGATCTATGGCTACCGCGAGGTGAGTCCTGGCGGTGCCCCGGTGGAGCGCGCCCTGGCCCCGGTTCTCACCACAAGCTGGAGTGCGCCGGCGACCTGGGTCGATCTGCCCTTGGCTGTGGACGCTAGCGGACAGCAGATCGGCTGGTCGCTGGCGGCAGCCGTCGCTGTCCGCACGCTGCTTATGCTGACCGATGCCGTGCCGGCCTACGATATAGAGGCCCGGCGGATCTATCTTGTGGATGCGCAACCCGGCGGGAACGGCCTGGCGGCCTGGCTCTATGAACATATCGAAGATCTGCTGCCGCTGGCCTACGATATCGCCCTCGACTGTCGCAGCGATCCGCTTCTGGAGCCGCTCGCCCACGCTGACATGGACTGGCTCCTCGGGCTTCTCGGCGGCACCATCGCGCCCACGCATGCCCGGCAGACGGTGGATTCGGAGGTCGGAGGTCGGCGGCCGGGGGCCGAGGGCCGAGCGGAGCCGCCGCAGTATGCGGCACCGCCGATCATCGCGGATCCGCCGCCCGAGTCGCGCCACAAAAAGGCCGCCGACCCGCCGCCCGCGCCGGAGCCGGAAGCTGATCCCCTGCCGGACGCTGCGGCGATGGTGGCTCGCCTGCGCCTCCTACGCGAGCAGCGCGAGCGGAGCACCCCGCCCGCCGCCGCCGCCACGCGCCGGAATGCCCGCCAGGGCACCCCGCCCAGGCCACGCTTCCGCCCCGGCGAC
>CAISPW010000441.1 GCA_903887465.1 uncultured Oscillochloris sp.
GGGTTTCAGCGCCTCGTCGAAGTTGCGGAAATGTACCGTATTATGCATTAGGACGCCTCATATGCCCTCTTTCCTTCACCCATCTCGGCAGAGCAAAAGATGTGGGTAAAGATATGCGCAAGCGGGGGGGGACAACGCATTAGTTCCCCCCCGCTTGCGGGGGAGCCGTGATTAGCGCGGTTGTGAGTTCGCTATCCACGGGACAACGCATTGGTTCCCCCCCGCTTGCGGGGGGGTTAGGGGGGGTTAGTATGCCAAAAGTGTAAAGTAAACTCGGCCTCTCTGAAACCATGTCTTTGCGTTAAAACAAGATCTCGGTTGATGCAAAGATGCGAAGACACACACAAACGCTTTGCGCCCTTGCGCCTTTGCGTCAAAATGAGGATCATGGTTCTGACGCGAAGACGCAAAGATGCGAAGATGCGGTTTCTAGAGTGAACACCTATGCCCACCCAGGACGACATTAACTCACTGCAAGCTCGTCTCACGTCCTATCGGCGCACACTAGGGCACTACCTGCGCCAGCGGGCCATGCTGAGTGGCCCCTTCGAGCCGCCGGGTATTGCAGCCGGGATTGCTGAGGCACGCCATGAGATTGCACGGGATGCCCTTCTGTTTGAGTGCCTGCTGCGGCGCATGACCCGGCGCGAAATCATCACGCGCAGCGATGACGGGCGCTACACTATTATCACCGTCCCGCTGCTGCGCATGTATATTCAGCAAGAGACCGCACTATAGTTCGCAGGGAGATCGCGTATGCATGACACCCAATCCCGCACCGAGTCGCTGCTGGATACGATCAAGGGCATCCAGGGCCGGTCAATTATGCTGCCCGAGTTCCAGCGCGACTTCCGCTGGGAGCTAGATCGCACTCACGACCTCTTCGACTCACTGGTGAAGGAGATCTTCATCGGCACGATCATCTACGGCAAGCCCTCCTTCGGCATGACCCTGCGCGAGATTGACGCCCGCCCGCGCAAGGGCAAGGGCAGCCAGGCCAAGCTCATCACCCAGGCCGTTGGCACCGAGGAGATGAAGCGTCGTGCCCAGACCGAGAACCTGCGCATCGTACTCGATGGACAGCAGCGCATCACCGCGATCTACCGCGCCGTCACCGGCATTGATGAGGTCTACCTGATCGTCCGCGACCTGAGCGAGGTATCCACCCCGCTTACCCTGGAGTTGGAGGGGTTGCTGGAGGAGTTCGCCGGCGAGGAGCGCGCCGACGCGATTTCGGTGCGCCTAGCCGACGCCTACAAAGCTGAGGTGGAGGGGTGGGATCCCGAACAGGTAGAAGAATGTTTCCTTGCTTCAGCCTACGCACGTCAGCAATTATCAGAGGCCGATGCTGACACCCGCAAGGCATCAATCCGCATCTACCGACGTGCGTTCACGCGCCTGATTGACTTCTACAAGCGTCAGAAGATGGTCGCCTTCTACTTGCTCGACATGAGCCTGGAGAAGTTCTGCCTCTTCTTCGAGCGCAGCAACAGCCGGGGCGTCCAGCTCAACTTCACCGACATCCTCGCCGCCAAGCTCTACAGCGGATTCAACCTGCGCAAGAAGATTGACGAGTTCGAGACCCAGACCCAATTGCGCCTGAACCGCGAGGTGGTTATCCGCGCCATCGCCTTTATCCGCGCCACCGAGGGCGGCGGCCAGATCAAGATTGACAAAAGCTACATCCTGGAACACCTGGAGGCCGAGGATTTTCAGCAACTCTGGGACGAGGTCTGCACGCTCTACGCAGCGGCGCTGCGTTACCTCGACAGCCAGCACTACATCCTCTCCCAGGGCTGGATGCCCTCGGAGAACATGCTCATCCCACTGATGATTTTCTTGCGCACTATCGGTGGTAGCTTCGACCGCATGGGCGAGGCGCAGCGGCGCTTCATCGAGTTTTGGTACTGGGCTTCAGTCTTCGCCAACCGCTACAGTACAGCCACCAACGAAGTGATCATCACCGACAGCCACGCCCTCACCCAGATCGCCCGCAGCGAGCGGATCAGCGCACGCGGCTACTTCCGGCGACTACGCTCGCTGATCGCCGAACCCAGTGACCTCTACAGCTTCACCCGGCGGGCCAGCCTGACCTACCGGGGCGTGCTGAACCTGATCTCCTTCGCCGCCGGGGGCTTCCACGATTGGAGCAGCATCCAGCGCATCGGCATCACCACCACCGACCTGGACGACCACCACATCTACCCCCGTGCCTACATCGCCAGCCGACCCGAACTGGACATTGACAATGATGAGGCCGAGCAACTGGTGGACTGCGTGGCCAACCGCACCCTCATTCCCAAGCTGCTGAACATCCGCATTGGTCGTCGTCCGCCCCACGACTACCTAGCCGAACTGAAGCGGACGAAGAACCCGCAGCTTGAAACGTCTCTCTCCAGCCACCTTATATCGCCGGAGATCATGACCGACGAGGCGCGGAACGGCTTCTTCGGCTCCTTCATTGAGGAGCGGGCGAAGGCGATCTTCGCCCTGATCCAGCGCTACGCAATCACACCGCTGGCCGAGATAGAGGCGACCTACGGTGTGCCGAGCGGAATCACCGATGACGACGAGAAGCGCAGCAATGATCTCGACCGACTACCCAACATGATCGCCGATGGGCGTGTGCATGTCGGCGAGCGGGTCTACGTCGCAGCTCACCCAGACAAACTGGCAACCATCGTCAGCGGCAACCAGGTCGAGTACGAGGGCCAGCGGATGGCAATCATCGTCTGGGGAAGGCAGATTACCGGCTGGCCGTCAATCAGCATCTACGCCAGTGTCTACCTGGAGCGCACCACGCAGCCACTTGGGGCGCTGCGTCGGCAGGATTCTTCACTGAATAATGATGATGAGTTGTAGCGAGAGAACGCTATGCCCACGCTTGGGCCATTTGCTATTGCAAAAAAACGCACTACCGCAAAAGGCACGCTGCCAGCCCAAGCGCCCGGCCCGTAAACGGGCGGGCGAGGTCTACGACGGCCGCTGAAGCGGCCTCAGACA
>CAISPW010000442.1 GCA_903887465.1 uncultured Oscillochloris sp.
GTACACACATCATCTGATCACTCGGGACGGGCGGCGCATCCCGGTGGAGACGAAGCTGACCCGTGGGCGCTGGGACGCGCAGGACGTGCTGTTTGGGGTGAGCCGCGATGTGAGCGAGCGCCAACAGGCGGAGGCGGCGCTGCGTGAGAGCGAGATGCTCTTTCGGACGATCTTTTTCGAGGATCGGGCGGTGAAGCTGCTGATCGACCCCCAGACCGGCATGATCGTGGATGCCAACCAGGCGGCCACTGACTTCTATGGATATCCGTACGATCACCTCACGCAGATGCGTATCCAGGAGATCAACCAGCTACCGCCCGAAACGGTGAGCCATGAGATGCAGGATGCGGCGAAACACGACAAGAATTTCTTCGCCTTCCGGCATCGGCTGGCGTCGGGCGAGATACGTAATGTGGACGTATACTCGAACACCATCGAGATCATGCACCAGACCTATTTGCTCTCGTTCATCCATGATGTGACCGAGGGCAAGCAGGCAATCGCGGCCCTGCGCGAGAGCGAAGCGAGGGCGCAGGGCCAGGTGCATGCGCTCGAAATGCTCAGTACCATCATCACCGATATCTCCTCCATCCTCGACTCGGAGCGTCTGCCCATCCTAATCGTGGAACACGCAAAGAATCTGCTCAAGGCAGATGCGGCAAAGCTGATAACCTACGACGCTATGCAGGGCGACCTCGTAAGCCTTGTCCGCACCCCGGCCGTGCCGCCGGGCTATTGCGAGGAGCTTGGCGACGGTGCCCTCAGCCATGTCGCTCGCACCCGCCAAAGCCTCATCCTCAACGACTACGCGGCATGGCCGGGCGCGCTCAGTACGGAGATCGCCCTGGGACTCGTCGCGACCCTCAATGTGCCGCTACTTCAGGGCGACCGACTGGTCGGCGTGCTAGGGGTGGGGATGACGCACCAGGCGCGGGCCTTCACCCGCGACGACGAGCGCCTGCTGACCCTCTTCGCCCAGCAGGCGGCGGTGGCGATCGTCAACGCCCACCTAACCGCCCGGCTCCAGATCGATCCGCTCACGGGCGTCCACACACGCGGGCGCTTTTTTGCCTTGGGCAAGGATGTGGTATCCGCCGCCGCTGCCAGTGGGCAGCCGGTCGGGGTCGCTATTTTCGACATGGACCACTTCAAGCTCGTGAATGACACCTACGGTCACCCCGTGGGCGACGAGGTGCTGCGCTGGGTTGCGGCACAGTGCGGCGCGCTGCTGCCGCCGGAGGCCGTACTCGGGCGGATCGGTGGTGAGGAGTTCACCGTCATCCTGCCCGGTGCTGATGAACTCCACACTATGGCAGCGATGGATGCCGTGCGCCAACACATCGCGAGGCTGCCGGTGCCCACGCGGCGGGGCGCGCTTATGGTCACGATGAGCATCGGGGTCGCCGTCCTCGCCCACCACCACGAGATGACCCTCGACCAGTTGCTGGAACGCGCGGATCATGCGCTCTACCAGGCGAAGCGGGGCGGGCGCAACCGCACCTGCGTCTCTACCCCCGACCATGGAGTTAGTGCGGAGGACACCCGATCCGCACTGTGGGTCAGGTCTCCGCAATTGCGGGACACTGGGTAGGATGTGGGGGCACGCAACCTTCCCTGAGGCATGGTTCAAAATGGGTACATTTAGCATGACCGTCCTGCGATGAGACGACGAGGCGATGAGGCGATGAGGCGATACTAGCGCCTCATCGCCTCGTCGTCTCGCCGCTGAACGCTCACGTGTGTCTGAACCATGCCTGAGTATCTGATGGCCGACGGGCCAATGGTGCCGGGAGAAACGGAGGTCTGTCATGCCGAGCGGAGCAAGGCATGACCACCTTGTTCCTTAGGCGTTGCTTGCTGTGTCGTTGTTCTGTGTTTTCCGGCTCTTCTTAAATTCCTCAAGTAGCCGAATGACCTCGTGGGTCGGGTTTGCTCCCAGGCCGATCACAAGCCCCGTCAGGGCAATACCTATCCCGGTGATTGGGCGATCCGGATTGAGGATGGCCTGGAAGAGATCGAGCTGAAACCAGGCCGCCGCGCCCAAGCCAATAAATGCGCCGATGTACATGCTAATCAGCCGCCGGGCGGGGTTGTCCGTGAATGTGTCGACAACGTTCACGAGCATCGATACCGACTGCTGCGCGAGCGCGGCCTGCGTCTGAAGTTGCGGCAAGAGATTGCGCAGCGTGTCGATTGTGCCCGTCATCTGTGCAGCGGTCAGCCGCACGCCTTGTGAATTTCGGACACCCTTCATCGGCATGAACGCGATCGTATCCAGTACGCTGCTGATCTCACGGTTCTTTGCCTGCACCGCCAGCAACCCCCGTAGCTCTTCCCGCGCCTGATCGAGTTGCAGTTGCGTTGGCTGGATACGCGCTGCCTCTGGTGTGCTTGGATCGACGGGCTGTGGATTCGTCAGGTCTTGTTGAGCCTGATAGAGTTGCTTTTGCGCCGCGCTGACCTTGCCTTCGATCTGCGAGACGAAGGCTTTCGCATCCGTTTGGTAGCTGACGAGGGCGGCGTTCGACTCCGCGATAAACGTATTGATGTGTACACGAATATTCAACAGCGGCCACCAGGAGTCGGCGGCAAAGCCCACAAATGTCCAAAACCCCTCGATAATACGCTCGATCGCTACCGCCACCGCGCCGATCAGCGCGAGCGCCGAGGTGGCGGTGAGTTGCTGCGCCCCCGATACGAGCGGGGATCTGTCGCTTATCGCGATCGCCCCGACGGCTGCGATCAGCGCCAACGTCGCGTAGAGCAGACTCCATATCAGCCACGGGTGTGGATCTGGCGGGAGGGCGGGCGAGGTTTTGGGAACAACTGATCCGGTCAGCTTGGTTGACATCTGGAGCCTTCTGCGGTGATGCCCGCGACGAATGAGATTCAAGGCTTATTTTACACGCTCATACGGCATCCCCGGCCAGCCGGTGCAACGTCCTTCATGGTGGTTGCAACGTCACTGGGGCTGCGCCCCATGGGCATCAATTTTAGGGCTACCGCCCTAAAAAACCGCGTTGTTTTGCCAAAACAACAAGGGATTCTGAGCTTAAGTTGATGTGCATGGGGCTGCGCCCCAGACCGCGCTTTTTGGGGATGTTTGGCGGATTCGCCGCCAAACATCCCCCAAAAAAAGATCGTTCGAGGGTGGCGTTGCCATCCCCAAACCCCCGCCGCAGGCGACCTGGCACCCGCCCTGGAGATATCTAGCGCAGCCCTAGGGGCCTTGCATCCACCGTGCTATAATGCCGCCGACATTCATAGAAGTAGCCTCAGGAAACCCGCCCGTTTACGGGTGGGAGGAATGAGGCTTGTGCGGCCTCTATCCCTAGTAGGTGTTCGCCTCCGCGCCGCTTGCAGCGGCGTGGGGCCCCACGTTCGTGTGCTATACTGTCCGTGTGCGAAGGCACAATTCGGGGCAATGCACCCGTGGACCCGGTTTGCTACACGTTTCCAACTGAGCCTTGCTGGTTCTGCCGAGGAATCCTTCGGCAGGTAAAAGGTTGAGGGTCGTATGCGTCGGCATATGCACTCGCTGCCGGGTTCGCCCGGTAGGGCACCCGTAAACGTGCCGTACTGCTCGGA